>JAFMJQ010000030.1 GCA_017853415.1 Thermoleophilia bacterium
ATCACGCAGCAGCGCCAGGCCTGCGGCCGATGCACCAAGCGGGCCGGTGACCACCAGCAGGTCGCCGTCGCGGCCCCCTGAACGCAGCACGGGCCGCACGCCGGCCGTCGGGCGTCCGACGATGGCCACCGACAGCGTGAGCACCGGCGACGCCGACACATCGCCCCCGGCCACCGACATGCCGTGCTCCGCGGCGAGTTGCTCCATGGCGGCGTACATGGCATCCACCTCGTCGCCGGTGAGCCCCGCCGGCACCCCGAGCCCCACGACGGCGGCCACGGGAATCGCCCCCATCGCCGCGACGTCGGAGAGGTTCACGGCGAGTGCCGTGTGGCCGATGTCTGCGGGGGAGTGGGTGGAGCGACTCACGTGCACGCCGTCCACGACCATGTCGAGCGAGAGCACGGTGCCGTCGTCGAGCACGGCGGCGTCGTCGCCGATGCCGGTGCTCACGCCCCCGCGTACCCCCATGCGGGCGGCGATGCGCCGGATGAGCTCGAGCTCGCCGTCCATGCCCCGACGGTACCAGCCACCCCGCCTGGGCTCGGGTACAGTCCCCCGCCGATGATCGACGAGAACACCGTCCGCCACGTGGCGCGCCTCGCCCGTCTTCGCCTGGGATCAGACGAGGAGAAGGTGATGCAGCAGGAGCTCTCGGGCATCCTCGAGCACATCGATGCCATCCGCGCGATGGACCTCGACGGCGTGCCCCCGACCACCCATGTGATCGCGGTCGAGAACGTCCTGCGCCCGGACGTCCCGCGCCCGAGCCTGCCCCGCGAGGAGGCCCTGCGCGAGGCCGACGACGTGGTGGATGAGTCATTCGGCGTGCCGAGGATGGACTGATGGCGCTGCGCGACCTCACGGCAGCGGAGCAGGTGGCCGCGCTCGCGGCGGGGGAGACCACGTCCCTCGAGCTGGTCGACGCCCATATCGCGGCCATCGAGGCCGATGATGTCGAGGCGTTCCTCGCCATGGACGCCGACGGGGCCCGGGCACGGGCCCGTGAGATCGACGCCCTGCCCGAGCGGCCGCCGCTTGCGGGCGTGCCCATCGCCATCAAGGATGCCCTCTCCACGCGCGACATCGTCACCACGTCCGGATCGCGCATGCTCGAGGGCTTCCGCCCGGTGTACACCGCCACGTGCGTGCAGCGGCTGGAGGACGCCGGTGCGATCGTGGTGGGCAAGACCAACATGGATGAGTTCGCCATGGGGTCGAGCACCGAGAACTCGGCGTACAAGAACACGCTCAACCCCTGGGACCACCAGCGGGTGCCCGGCGGCTCGAGCGGCGGGTCGGCGGCCTCGGTGGCCCAGCGCCAGGTGCCGTGGTCGCTGGGGTCCGATACGGGTGGGTCCATCCGCCAGCCCGCGGCCCTGTGCGGCATCGTCGGGATGAAGCCCACCTATGGCGCGATCTCGCGCTACGGGCTCATCGCGTTCGCATCGTCGCTCGACCAGGTGGGCCCCTTCGCCCGCACCGTCGAGGACGCCGCGCTGCTGCTGCGCCACATGGTGGGCCGCGACCCCATGGACAGCACCTCGCTCGACTGGCCCGAGCCCATCACCCTGCCCACCGCGACCGACCTTGCCGGCCTGCGCGTGGGCGTGGTGGAGGAGCTCATGGGCGAGGGGGTGGAGCCCGGCGTGCGGGCCGCCGTGGACGCATCGCTGAAGGCCATCGAGGACCTCGGCGCCACGGTGGTCCCGGTGAGCCTGCCCAGCGCCCTCAGCGGGCTGGCCACCTATTACGTGCTGGCTCCGGCCGAGTGCTCGTCCAACCTCGCGCGGTTCGATGGCATCCGGTACGGCCACCCCGTGGAGGCCGACAACCTGCTCGACCAGTACGAGCTCACGCGCGGGCAGCTGTTCGGGCCCGAGGTGAAGCGCCGCATCATGCTGGGCACCTTCGCCCTGGCCTCGGGGTACTACGACCAGTACTACGGGCGCGCCCAGCGCGTGCGCACGCTCATCGTGCGCGAGTTCGCGCAGGCCTTCGAGGATGTCGACCTGCTGGCATCGCCCACGTCGCCCACCGTTGCGTTCCCGCTGGGCGACCGCACAGCCGATCCGTACGCGATGTACCTGGCCGACGTCTGCACGATCCCCGTCAGCCTGGCCGGCCTGCCCGCCATCTCCATCCCCTGCGGGCTCTCCGATGGGCTCCCCGTGGGCCTGCAGCTGGCCGGCCCGGCCTTCAGCGAGAACCGCCTGTTCGACGCCGCGCACGCGCTCGAGAAGGCCCTGGCCTTCGACACCCGTCCCCCGGGGCTCGCCACGTGAGCGCCTTCGAGCCCGTCATCGGCGTGGAGATCCACGTGCAGCTCTCCACGCAGACCAAGATGTTCTGCGGCTGCGAGCTGTCGTTCGGCGACCCGCCCAACACCCACACCTGCCCGGTGTGCCTGGCGCACCCCGGCGTGCTGCCGGTGGTGAACGAGGAGGCCGTGCGCCGTGCGCTGATGATCGGCCTCGCGCTCGGGTGCGAGATCGCCCCCCGCTCGATCTTCCACCGCAAGAACTACTTCTACCCCGACCTGCCGAAGGCGTACCAGGTGAGCCAGTTCGACATCCCCATCTGCGGCCGCGGCGAGTTCGTGGCCCTGCGGGAGGATGGCTCGGAGCTGCGCGTGGGAATCACCCGCGCGCACCTCGAGGAGGACGCCGCCAAGCTCACGCACCTCGGCGGTCGCCGCGCGGGTGCCGAGGAGTCGGTGGTCGACTTCAACCGCGGGGGCACCCCCCTGGTGGAGATCGTCACCGAGCCCGACCTGCGCTCGGCCGCCGACGCCGGCACCTTCCTGCGGCAGCTCCGCCAGACGCTGCTGTTCCTCGGGGTGAGCGACTGCTCGATGGAGGAGGGCTCCATGCGCGCCGACGCCAACGTGTCCATCCGTCCCGTGGGCAGCCACGAGTTCGGCACCAAGACCGAGCTCAAGAACATGAACTCGTTCCGGTTCCTCGAGCGCGGCATCGAGGCCGAGATCGCCCGCCAGACGGAGATCCTCGAGGCGGGCGGCCGCGTGTCGCAGGAGACCGTGCACTACGAGCCCGAGACCGGCCACATCACGTCGCTGCGCTCGAAGGAGGAGTCGCACGACTACCGCTACTTCCCCGAGCCCGACCTCGTGCCGGTGGTCCCCGACCCCGCCTGGGTGGACGAGCTCAGCGCCGGGCTCCCCGAGCTGCCCCTGGCACTTCGCCGCCGCATGGTGGGGGACATGGGCCTCTCGGCCGAGGACGCCCTGGTGCTCACCGAGAGCCCGGAGCTCGTGGCCTACTTCATGGAGGCCGCCGCGCTGGCCGACCCCAAGGCCTGCGCCAACTGGATCCGCGGTGAGCTGCGTGCCCAGCTGCGCGAGGCCGGAACCGAGCCGTGGGAGTCGAAGGTGACCCCTGCGCACGTGGCCGGGCTGGTGGACCTGCTCGAGGCCGGCACCGTCTCGGTTCCCGCCGCCAAGGAGGTGCTCGCCGGCATGATCGAGACCGGTGACCAGCCCGCCGAGGTCGTGGAGGCCCGGGGACTGGGCGCGATGGACGCGTCGGAGCTCGCCGCGATCGTGGCCGATCTCGTGGCCGCGAACCCGGACCAGGCCCAGCAGCTTCGCGACGGCAAGGACAAGGTGCTCGGCTTCTTCGTGGGCCAGGCGATGAAGCGCACCGGCGGTCGCGCCGACCCGCAGTCCGTGCAGGCCCTCGTGCGCGAGGCCGTCGCCGACACCTGAGGACGCCCGCGGCGGGGCGCGACCGGGCGGGGGGCACTTCCCTCGGTCGCCAGGGCAGCGCACGCGTCCGGGGCATGCCCCGGACGCGGGGCGGCACTGGTCTTCCCTCCGGGAAGCGCCCCCCGCCCGATCGCGCCCCGGGGCGGGGCCAACGCGGTGGGGTATGCTCCCGCGCCGTGAACCAGCACACCCTCTCCGTCCTCGTGGAGAACAAGCCGGGCGTCCTCTCGCGCGTCGCCGGCATGTTCACGCGACGTGGCTACAACATCGACTCGCTCGCGGTGAGCCCCACCGAGGATGAGCACCGCTCGCGCATGACCATCACGGTCGACGCCTCGCGCTTCCCCGTGGAGCAGATCACCAAGCAGCTCGACAAGCTCGTGAACGTGATCAAGGTGCGCGACCTCGATCCCGCGAACATGGTCGCCCGCGAGCTCGGGCTGTTCAAGGTGTCCACCAAGCAGACCGAGCGGTCCGACATCCTGGCCCTCGTGGACATCTTCAAGGGCGAGATCGTCGATGTGACGAGCGAGTCCCTGATCATCCAGGCCACCGGCACCACCGCGGAGCTCGAGAACCTCGAGGAGCTCCTGCGCAACAACGGGCTGGTCGAGATGGTCCGTACCGGCGTCGTGGCACTCGGCCGCGGCGAGCACACCACCTAGTCGAAGAAAGACCAGATGAGCGACGAGCTGAAGATGATCTACGACGCCGACGCCGACCTCGGCGCCCTCGATGGCAAGACCGTTGCCATCATCGGCTACGGCAGCCAGGGCCACGCCCACGCGCTGAACCTCAAGGAGTCGGGCGTCGACGTGGTGGTGGGCCTGCGCCCCGACTCGAAGTCCGCGGCCAAGGCCAAGGCCGACGGCCTCGAGGTGCTCTCGCCGTCGGAGGCCGCCAAGAAGGGCGACCTCGTGATGATCCTCGTGCCCGACGAGATCATGGGCGATGTCTACGCGCAGGAGATCGCCGACGGCCTCGAGCCCGGCAACATGCTGCTGTTCGCGCACGGATTCGCGATCCACTTCGGCACGGTCACCCCGCCCGAGGGCGTTGACGTGGCGATGGCCGCTCCCAAGGGCCCGGGCCACCTGGTGCGCCGCCAGTACACCGAGGGCAAGGGCGTTCCCGGCCTGATGGCCGTCGAGGTGGACGCCACCGGCAACGCCGATGCCCTCGTGCGCGCGTACGCCAAGGGCATCGGCTGCACCCGCGCGGGCGTGATTCCCACGACCTTCCGCGATGAGTGCGAGTCGGACCTCTTCGGCGAGCAGGTGGTGCTCTGCGGCGGGCTCACCGAGCTCGTGCGCGCCGGCTTCGACACCCTCACCGAGGCGGGATATCCGCCCGAGCTGGCCTACTTCGAGTGCCTGCACGAGGTGAAGCTCATCGTCGACCTGATGTACGAGAAGGGCATCGCCGGCATGCGGTACTCCATCTCGAACACCGCCGAGTACGGCGACCTCACGCGCGGCAAGCGCATCATCACCGATGACACCCGCGCCGAGATGCGCAAGATCCTCGCCGAGATCCAGAGCGGCGAGTTCGCCAACGAGTGGATCGCCGAGTACAAGGCGGGGCTTCCGAACTTCACCGCGACCGCCGAGGCCCAGGCCAATCACCCGATCGAGGTGACCGGCAAGAAGCTCCGCGGCATGATGGACTGGATCGACACCGAGTTCTGAGACCCGGGGGTTTCCGCATATGAGTGACCGTCCCCGGATCCTCGTGACCGAGAAGATCGCGGATGCCGGCATCGAGGTGCTGCGTTCCGTGGGTGACGTCGATGTCGAACTCGAGTGGTCGGCCGACGAGCTCGCCGAGCGCATCGCGCCGTACGACGCCCTGGTGGTGCGCAGCGCCACCAAGGTGACCGCCGCGCTCATCGCCGCCGCCCCGCGCCTGCAGGTGGTGGGCCGTGCCGGCACCGGCGTCGACAACGTGGACGTCGCGGCGGCCACCGAGCGCGGCATCATCGTGGTCAACGCCGCGGGGTCGAACGCCGTGTCCGCGGCGGAGCACGCGATCGCGCTCATGCTGGCCCAGGCCCGCAACATCCCGCAGGCGCACTCGGCGCTGGTGGACGGCCGCTGGGAGCGCTCGAAGTTCGGCGGCATCGAGGTCACCGGCAAGACCCTCGGGGTGATCGGCTTCGGGAACATCGGCCAGCTGGTGGCCGAGCGGGCCATGGGCCTGGGCATGCGGGTCGTCGCGTACGACCCCTTCGTCGCCGACGCCCGGTACCGCGAGATGGGCGTGGAGAAGGTCGACTCCCTCGACGAGCTCTACCCGGAGTGCGACTTCATCACCCTGCACGTGGCATCGACCCCCGAGACCCGCGGATTCATCAACGCCGACGCCCTCGCGAAGATGCGCGACGGCGTGCGCATCATCAACGACGCCCGTGGCGACCTCATCGTGGAGGCCGACCTGGTGGCCGCCATCGAGGCGGGCAAGGTGGCCGGCGCCGCGATCGACGTGTTCCCCGAGGAGCCCGCCACCGAGAGCCCGTACTTCGGCGTCGACGGCATCATCGTCACGCCGCACCTGGGCGCATCCACCGGCGAGGCGCAGGAGCGCGCGGGCGTGGCGTGTGCCGAGCAGGTGGCGGCCGCCCTCACCGGCGGCGTGGTCACCAGCGCCGTGAACATTCCCGTGGTGTCCGCCGAGACCATGGCCACGGTGGGCCCGTTCCTGCCCCTGGCCGGGCACCTCGGTCGGCTCGCCGCGGGCATCGCGGGCGGCATCACCGACTCCATCGAGGTCATCTGCGAGGGCGAGATCGCCGAGCACGACACCCGCCTGCTGGTGACGGCCGTGCTCGCCGGTGCGCTCACCGGGCACATGGTGGAGAGCGTGAACATGGTCAACGCCGCCGACCGCGCCCGTGAGCGCGGCATCGAGTGGAGCGACTCGGCCACGTCGGTGTCGCGTGATTACACCAGCCGACTCAAGGTGATCATCGGGGACGCATCCGTGGCGGGCACGACCGTGGGCAGCACGTCCCGGCCACGGCTCGTGGAGGTGCTCGGCCAGTCGATCGAGCTCGAGCTCGCCGAGCACGTGGGAATCCTGCGCTACCGCGACGAGCCCGGGAAGATCGGCACGGTGGGAACCACCATGGCGGCCGAGGGCATCAACATCGCCTCGATGGCGGTGGGGCGCTCCCTGGAGGGGCAGGCCACCATGGGCGTCACGGTCGACTCCCCGGTGCCCGCGGAGGCCCAGGCGGCCATTGCCGAGGGGTGCAACGCCGACGTCTGGTTCGTCGAGCTCGACGTCTGATGCCCGGCGGCGTGCAGCGCCGCGCTTGCCGGGAGCGGTGTTTGCGCTACTCTGAGCGGTGATGAGCGCCACCGCGAACACCAACCTCCTGGCCGGTCGCGGCACGCTGGGCGCCCTTCTGCTCCTCCCCCGGTAGGGGGAGCGAACCGACACCCACGCCCGGATGCGCCGGGCACAGGATCAGTCCACACGAGCCAGGAGGAAGCCCCCGTGCCGGCCGACGACGCCAGCCGAGATGACGCCAAGCGCGTCAAGTTCTTCGATACGACCCTTCGCGACGGGGAGCAGTCGCCGCGCATCCATCTCAACCTTCGCGAGAAGGTGGAGATCGCGCAGCAGCTCGCCCGACTCGGGGTGGACGTCATCGAGGCCGGCTTCCCGATCTCGTCGCCCGGCGACCTGGAGGGCGTGCAGGCCGTGGCCCGCGAGGTGGAGGGCCCCACGATCGCCGGCCTGGCCCGGGCGAACGAGAAGGACATCGCGGTGGCGTGGGAGGGCGTGCGCGACGCGAAGAAGCCGCGCATCCACACCTTCATCGCCACATCGGACATCCACATGGCGCACAAGCTGCGCATGGACCGCGCCGAGGTGCTGGCCACCGCCATCGACGCCGTGAAGCAGGCCGTGAGCCTCAGCCCCGACGTGGAGTTCTCGTGCGAGGACGCCACGCGGTCCGACCCGGCGTTCGTGGCCGAGGTGATCGGCGCCGCCATCGCCGAGGGCGCGGGCACCATCAACATCCCCGACACCGTGGGCTACACCATGCCCACCGAGTTCCAGCGGTTCCTGCTGGAGCTCTACGAGCGCGTGCCCTCCCTCGAGGGCGTGACCCTCTCGGTGCACTGCCACAACGACCTCGGCCTCGCCGTGGCCAACTCCCTGGCCGGCCTCGAGGTGGGCGCCCGGCAGGTGGAGGTGTGCGTCAACGGCATCGGGGAGCGCGCGGGCAACGCCAGCCTCGAGGAGATGGCGATGATCCTGCGCACCCGGGCGGAGGACCTTGGCGGGCTGTGGTCGGGCATCAACACCACCGAGATCACCAAGGCCAGCCGCATGGTGAGCCGCCTCACGGGCTATGAGATCCAGCCCAACAAGGCGATCGTGGGCCGCAACGCATTCGCGCACGAGGCCGGCATCCACCAGCACGGCGTGCTGGCCAACCCGCTCACGTACGAGATCATGGACGCCCAGAGCGTGGGCCTGATGCAGAGCGAGCTGGTGCTCGGCAAGCACTCCGGCCGCCACGCGCTGCGCCAGGCGCTCACCGACCTCGGCTACGCGCTCGACAAGGACGCCCTGAACGAGGCCTTCCGCCGGTTCAAGGAGGTCGCCGACCGCAAGGGCGAGCTCACCGCAATGGACCTCGAGGCGCTCATGGAGGACGAGATGCGCGTGGACCACGAGCACCAGCTCGACCTGCGCGAGATCTCCTTCTCGGGTGCCTCGGGCGACCGGGCGCGCGCGAGCGTGACCGTGCGCTCCACCGACGGCACCGAGTACACCGGCGAGGCCGACGGTGACGGCCCCGTGGCCGCGTTGATCGGCGCCATCGACGCCGCCGTGGGGTCCGCGGGCACGCTGCTGGAGTATTCCGTGTCGGCCGTCACCGACGGCCCCGACGCCCTGGGCGAGGCCCGGGTGCTCTGCGAGCTCAACGGCCGGCAGTTCACCGGCCAGGGCGTGTCGCCGGACGTGCTGGAGGCCAGCGCAATCGCCTACCTGCGCGCGGTGACCGCCAGCAGGAACGCCGACAAGACCGAGAGGATGGCCGAGAGCGGCGTCTAGCCGACCGGCCGGGAAACCACGGAGGAGTAGAGCAGTGGGGAAGACCCTGTTCCGGAAGGTGTGGGACCTGCACGAGGTGGTGCCGGAGGGCCCCGAGGGCCCGGCGATCCTCTACATCGACCTGCACCTCGTGCACGAGGTCACCTCGCCGCAGGCCTTCGACGGCCTGCGCATGGCCGGTCGCGCCGTGCGGCGCCCCGACCGCACGCTTGCCACGGTGGACCACAACGTGCCCACCGTCGGGCGCGAGCGCGGCATCGAGGACGAGCTCTCGCGCCTGCAGGTGGAGGCCCTCGAGCGCAACGCCAGGGAGTTCGGCATCCCGTTGTTCTCGCTCACCAGCCCGCGCCAGGGCATCGTGCACGTGATCGGGCCCGAGTTGGGCTTCACCCAGCCCGGCATGACGATCGTGTGCGGCGACAGCCACACGTCCACGCATGGCGCCTTCGGCGCCCTGGCCTTCGGCATCGGCACCAGCGAGGTGGAGCACGTGCTGGCCACCCAGACGCTGCCGCAGGGCATGCCGCGCACCATGCGCATCAACTTCGAGGGCGACCTTCCCCGCGGGGTGGTGGCCAAGGACCTCATCCTCGGTGCCATCGGCCAGATGGGCGTCTCGGGCGCGCAGGGCCATGTGGTGGAGTACGCCGGGTCGGCGATACGCGGCCTCACCATGGAGGGCCGCATGACCGTGTGCAACATGTCGATCGAGGGCGGCGCACGTGCCGGCATGGTGGCGCCCGACGACACCACCTTCGCCTACGTCGAGGGCCGCATGGCCGCCCCGGACGACTTCGCCGCCTCGGTGGAGCGCTGGCGCGAGCTCCCGAGCGACCCCGACGCCACGTTCGACCGCGAGATGGACGTGGACGTTCCCTCGCTGGCGCCGCAGGTGACCTGGGGCACCACCCCGGGCATGGTGGCGCCCATCACGGGTCGCGTGCCCACGCCCGAGCAGTACGAGGACCCCACTGACCAGGAGGCCGTGCGCCGTTCGCTGGAGTACATGGGCCTGCAGGGCGGCGAGGCCATGGAGGACATCGCCATCGACACGGTCTTCCTGGGCTCGTGCACCAACGGGCGCATCGAGGACCTCCGCGCCGCCGCCGAGGTGGTGCAGGGGCACTCCGTGAAGGACGGCATCCGCGCGATGGTGGTGCCGGGCTCCATGGCCGTGAAGGCGCAGGCCGAGGAGGAGGGCCTGGACGAGGTGTTCCGCACCGCCGGGTTCGAGTGGCGCGACGCCGGCTGCTCGATGTGCCTGGGCATGAACCCGGACATCCTCGAGCCGGGCGAGCGCTGCGCCAGCACGAGCAATCGCAACTTCGAGGGTCGCCAGGGCAAGGGCGGCCGCACCCACCTCGTGAGCCCCGCCATGGCCGCCGCCGCGGCCATCACCGGGCACCTGGTGGACGTCCGCACGTTCGACGCCGCCCTCGCGGGCGCCTAGGGGGAGTCATGGAGCCGATCACCATCGTCAGGTCGAAGGTGGCCCCGCTCGACCGGGCCGACGTCGATACCGACCAGATCATCCCGAAGCAGTTCCTCAAGCGCGTCGAGCGCACCGGGTTCGGGGAGTTCCTCTTCTTCGACTGGAAGAACGAGGACTTCTACATCCTCGACCGCCCGGAGTACGAGGGCGCGCGCATCCTCGTGGCCGGCCGCAACTTCGGCTGCGGCTCGTCGCGCGAGCACGCCCCCTGGGCGATCCAGGACTACGGCTTCGACGTGGTCATCGCGCCGTCGTTCGCCGACATCTTCCGCACCAACTGCACGAAGATCGGCATGCTGCCGGTGGTGCTCCCCGATGAGGACGTGCGCACGATCATCCAGGAGGCCATCGACCAGCCCGGCACCGAGATGACCGTCGACCTCGAGGAGTGCGCGGTGGCGTTCCCGGACGGTCGCACCGTGGAGTTCCACATCGAGGACAGCGTGCGCGACCGCCTCCTGAATGGCTGGGATGACATCGGGCTCACCATGCTCAAGGAGGCGGAGATCGGCGCCTACGAGGCCGGCCGCGAGCGGCAGGGTCCTGTCACGACGGTGCTGCTCTAGGCCCCACACCCACCACCAGCGAGGAAACGTCAATGCGCGAGGTCAAGGTCGTACTGCTGCCGGGTGACGGCATCGGGCCCGAGGTGATCGGCGAGGCGCGCCGCCTGGTCGATCACGTGGCGCCCATGGACGGCATCGAGGTGGAGTGGGAGTCGCACGCCGTGGGCGGATGCGCCATCGACGCGTACGGCAAGCCCCTGCCCGACGGCGTGCTGGAGGCCTGCCGGGCGTCGCACGCCGTGCTGCTGGGGGCCGTGGGCGGCCCGAAGTGGGACACCACGAACCCCGACGACCCGCGCCCCGAGCAGGCGCTGCTGGCGCTTCGTGCCGGCATGGGGCTGTTCGCCAACCTGCGACCCGTGAAGCCCATCCCGTCGCTGTACGAGAGCAGCCCCTTGCGCACCGAGCGCATCGAGGGCACCGACCTGCTGGTGGTGCGCGAGCTCACGGGAGGCATCTACTTCGGCAAGAGCGGCCGCGAGGGCGACAGCGCCTACGACACCTGCACCTACAGCCGGGCGGAGATCCGCCGCGTGGCCGAGGTGGCCTTCGAGTCCGCCCTGGCGCGTCGGGGCAAGGTGACCTCGGTGGACAAGGCCAACGTGCTCGAGAGCTCGCGGCTGTGGCGCGACGAGGTGATGCGCGTGGCCGAGGAGCACCCGGACGTGGAGCTCGAGCACATGCTGGTGGACAACGCGGCGATGCAGCTGGTCAGCCGGCCGGCCGACTTCGACGTGATCGTGACCGAGAACATGTTCGGCGACATCCTCTCCGACGAGGCCGCCATGATCAGCGGCTCGATCGGCCTGCTGCCGTCGGCCAGCCTCGGCGGCCATGGGCCGGGCCTCTTCGAGCCCGTCCACGGCTCGGCGCCGGACATCGCCGACCAGGGCATCGCCAACCCCATTGCCACGTGCCTCTCGGCCGCGATGATGCTGAGGTACTCCCTCGATGCCCCGAAGGGCGCGGATGCCATTGAGCGTGCCGTGGACGAGGTGCTCTCGACGGGCAACAGCACGCGCGATCTCGGGGGCACATGCTCCACGCACGAGATGGGCGAGCTGCTCATCTCGGCCGCGGGCTAGACTTCACCGGATAACCGGGCGCAGAATGCCCGGTTCAACCCCACACGGAAGGGCCGCCGCAGGATGGAAGCCGACAAGATCTGGATGAACGGGTCGCTCGTGGACTGGGCCGATGCCACCGTCCACGTGCTCACGCATGCCCTTCATTACGGCACGTCGGTGTTCGAGGGCATCCGGGCGTACGAGACCGATGACGGCCCGGCCGTGTTCCGGCTCGACCAGCACCTGCTGCGGCTCGAGCGCTCGGCGGCGCAGTACTACATGCCTCTGCCGTTCTCGCATGAGGACCTCCGGAACGCCGTGCACCAGGTCATCTCGGCCAACGGCCTGCACGAGGCCTACATCCGTCCCATCGCCTTGCGCGGCTATGGCGTGATGGGGCTCAATCCCGTCGAGGCGCCGGTCGACGTGGCCATCGCCGCATGGGTGTGGGGCGCCTACCTGGGCGAGGATGGCCTCAAGCACGGAATCAAGGCCAAGATCTCCAGCTGGCGGCGCATCGGCAACAACACCATCCCCGCCACGGCGAAGGCCGGCGGGCAGTACCTCAACTCGATCCTCGCGAAGATGGAGACCCAGCACGCGGGCTACCAGGAGGCCATCCTGCTCAACGAGCTCGGCATGGTCACCGACGGCTCGGGCGAGAACATCTTCATCGTGAAGGACGGCGTGCTCAGCACCCCGCCCATCTCGGCGTCCATCCTCGAGGGCATCACGCGCAACTCGATCATGGAGATCGCGCGCACCGAGGGCTATGAGGTGGTGGAGCGCGACCTGGCGCGGGCCGAGCTGTACCAGGCGGACGAGGTGTTCGTCACCGGCACGGCGGCCGAGGTGTGCCCGGTGCGCTCGGTGGACGATCACCTCATCGGCGAGCCGGGGCCCGTCACCCAGCGGCTGCAGCATGTGTTCCACGAGGTGGTGCACGGCCGGGACGCCCGCTGGGCGCACTGGCTCGACCCCGTGACGGCGGCGACGCCGGCCGGCTGATGGAGCGCATCCTCCTCTACGACACCACGCTGCGTGACGGCATGCAGCGTGAGGGCATGAGCCTCTCGGTGGGGGAGCAGCTGCAGGTGGCCCTGCGGCTGGCCGACGTCGGCATGGACGTCATCGAGGCGGGGTTCCCGTCGTCGAACCCCAAGGATTCCCAGCTGTTCGACCTGCTCGAGCAGGAGGACCTGGGCGGCACGCGCATCGCCGCCTTCGGCATGACCCGCCGCCGCGACACCGCGCCCGACCAGGACCCGGGCCTGCGCATCATGGTGGAGTGCTTCGCCCCGGTTGCCACGATCGTCGGCAAGACCTGGGACCTCCACCTGCAGAAGGTCACCAAGGTCTCCCGCGAGGAGAACCTCGCGATGATCGGTGAGTCCGTGGCATTCCTGCTGGCCGAGGGCAAGGACGTCTTCTACGACGCCGAGCACTTCTTCGACGCCTATCGCGAGCACCCCGACTACGCCATCGAATGCCTGCGCGCGGCGCATGCCAACGGCGCGTCGTGGCTGGTGCTCTGCGACACCAACGGGGCCACGTTGCCCATGGATGTCGACCGCATCGCCGGCGAGGTCGTGGCGGCTCTTCCGGACGCCCGCATCGGCATCCACACCCACAACGACGCCGAGTGCGCCGTGGCCAACTCGCTGGCGGCGGTGCAGCAGGGCGCCCGGCAGGTGCAGGGCACCATCAACGGCTGGGGCGAGCGCTGCGGCAACGCCAACCTCATCTCCATCGCGCCGTCGCTGGCGCTGAAGATGGGCTTCGAGGTGCTCAGGCCCGGCGGGCTCGAGGAGCTCACGCGCCTGTCGCACTGGGCTGCCGAGACCGCCAACCTCCCGCCCGATGCCTGGGCGCCCTACGTGGGGGCCAACGCCTTCGCGCACAAGGGGGGCATGCACGTGGCCGGCATGGTGTCCGACCCGCGCACCTTCGAGCACATCGACCCGTCGCTCGTGGGCAACGAGCGGGGCATGAAGGTGAGTGAGCTCTCGGGGCGGCATGTGGTGCTCGAGCGCGCACGCGAGGCCGGCATCGACGTCGAGGCCGACCCCGATCTGGCGCCGCGCATCCTCGCGCGCATCAAGGAACTCGAGCATGAGGGCTACCACTTCGAGGTGGCCGACGCATCGTTCACGATCCTGCTCGAGCGCGAGGCGGGTGTGCACGAGCCCGTGTTCGTGCTCGAGTCGTTCCGGGTCATCACCGAGCGCGACGAGACCGGCCAGGTCGTCACCGAGGCCACGATCAGGCTGCACCACGACGGTGAGCGGCTCGTGGCCACCGCCGAGGGCAACGGACCCGTGAACGCGCTCGACAAGGCGCTCAGGCAGGCGCTCGCGGGGCGCATCCCGGGCCTCGACCAGATCTCGCTCGTCAACTTCAAGGTGCGCATCCTCGACGAGGGGCATGGCACCGACGCCACGACGCGCGTACTCATCGACTCCACCGACGGCACGTCCACCTGGTCGACGATGGGCGTCAACCAGAACGTCATCGCCGCTTCGTGGGACGCCCTGGTGGACAGCCTCGACTACGGGGTGCGACGCGCCGCCGTGCCGAGCACCGCCGGGGCGCGGGAGGCGTGAGCGCCGACGAGATGATCCCCCTCGCGCGGCCCGTCATCGGTGATCGCGAGCGCGAGTTGGTGGACGAGGTGCTGAGGTCGCGCCAGCTGTCGCTGGGGCCCACCGTCACGCGCTTCGAACGGATGTGGGCCGACCGCATCGGCACCAGGCACGCCGTGGCGTGCTCATCGGGCACCGCCGGGCTGCACTGCTGCCTGCACGCGCTGGGGGTGGGCCCCGGCGACGAGGTCATCACGTCGTCGTTCTCGTTCGTGGCCTCGGCGAACGTCATCCTCTACACCGGTGCCACGCCGGTGTTCGCGGAGGTCGACCCCCTCACGTTCAACATGGACCCCGCGGCCGTTGAGGCGGCCATCACGCCGCGCACCAAGGCCATCCTCATCGTCGACATCTTCGGTTACCCGGCCGACGTGCCGGCACTCGTGGACATCGCCAACCGGCATGGCCTGGGAATCGTCGAGGACGCCTGCCAGAGCATCGACGGCGACCTCAACGGCCGCAAGCTGGGCACGTTCGGGCACCCGGCGGTGTTCGGCTTCTATGCCAACAAGCAGCTCACCACCGCCGAGGGCGGCGTGGTGCTCACCGACGACGACGACCTCTACACGCTGCTGAAGAGCCTCACCAACCAGGGGCGCTCCGATGACGGCGCGTGGCTGGTGCACTCGCGCCTGGGCTTCAACTACCGGCTCTCCGACGTGCACGCGGCCATCGGCGTGGCGCAGCTCGAGCGCCTCGACTGGATGCAGGACGCCCGCGCCCGCATCGCGGGCATGTACCAGCAGCGCATGGAGCACGTGGATGGGGTCACCCCCATGTACGAGGGCCCCCAGCGGCGCTCGTGGTTCGTGTACGCCCCGCGCCTGGACGCCGACCTCGACCGCGACGCCATCATCGGCCGGCTCGAGGCCGAGGGCGTCTCGGCCAAGCCGTACCTGCCCTGCATCCACCTGCAGCCCTACTACCGCGAGGCCCACGGCCATGGGCCGGGCGAGCTGCCCATCACCGAGGCCATCAGCGCGTCCACCATCGCGCTGCCGTTCTTCTGCGAGATGACCGAGCAGCAGGTCGACCGGGTATGCAGCGCCCTCGACAGGGCCATCCGGGCCGAGCGGGCCGGTGCACCCGGCGCCGTGGGGGCGGGGGCGGCATGAGCGATGACGCGTCGCGGCTCTGGGGCGGCCGCTTCGACGGCTCGCCCGCCGAGGCCTTCGACGCGCTGAACGACTCCCTTCCGGTTGACCGGCGCCTGTGGCGCGAGGACATCCTGGGCTCCCGTGCACATGCGCGCATGCTCGGCGCCCGGGGAATCATCCCGGCCGAGGACGCCGCGGCCATCGACGCCGGCCTGGCGCAGGTGGAGGCCGAGCTGGCATCGGGCGAGTTCGCCTTCCAGCCCGGCGACGAGGACATCCACACCGCGGTGGAGCGGCGGCTCACGGAGATCGCGGGCGACGCGGGACGGCGCCTGCACACCGGGCGCAGCCGCAACGACCAGGTGATCACCGACACCCTGCTGTGGCTGCGCGGCCGCTGCGATGCGCAGGCCCTGGCGCTGAAGGCCCTCGCCCAGGCCCTCATCGCCCAGGCACGGGCGGGCCTCGACACGCTGATGCCCGGCTACACGCACCTCCAGCGGGCGCAGCCCGTGCGCCTGGCGCATCACCTGCTGGCCTATGCCTGGATGCTCGACCGCGACCACCGGCGCCTGGCGTTCGCACGGGAGTCGGCGGGGCAGAGCCCCCTCGGCAGCGGCGCGCTCGCCGGAAGCGGGTTCGCAGTGGACCGCGACATGACGGCCACCGAGCTCGGGTTCGACGGCATCACGCCCAACAGCATGGACGCCGTGGGCAGCCGCGACGCCCTCGTGGACTACCTGGCCTTCGCCGCCCAGTTGGGAGTGCACCTCTCGCGGCTGGGAGCGGAGTTCGTGTGGTGGTCGTCCGAGGAGGCCGGATTCGTGGTGCTGGACGACGCCTACGCATCGGGGTCGTCGATGCTCCCGCAGAAGAAGAACCCCGACGCCGCCGAGCTGGCCCGCGCGAAGGCATCCCGCCTCACGGCCGACCTCAGCGGCCTGCTCGGCACGCTGTCCGGCCTGCCGCTGGCCTACAACAAGGACCTCCAGGACGACAAGCACTACCTGTTCGATGCCGCCGACACCATCGACCTGCTGCTGCCGGCCATGACCGGCATGGTGGCCACCGCCCGGTTCGACGCCGACGCCATGGCCGCCGCCGCCGAGCAGGGCTTCCTGGCGGCCACCGACCTCGCCGATGCGCTCGTGCGGCAGGGCTGGCCCTTCCGCAAGGCGCACGAGGCCGTGGGGGCGCTGGTGAAGGCCTGCTCCGAGCGGGGCGTGGGCCTGTCGGGGGCGAACGACGCGGACCTCGCGGCGGTGGGCCTCGGGGACGTGGAGATGCCCGACCTCACGGCCCTGGCATCGGTGGAGGCCAAGGATGTGCCCGGCGGCACCGCCCGCGCCCGCGTGATGGCCCAGATCGATGACATCGAGCAGCGGGTGGAGGCCTGGTGACCCGCCGCGCCCGCGCCGTCGGCCGGGCGTTCTTCGACCGCCCCCCGCAGGTGGTGGCCGAGGAGATCATCGGGTGCGAGTTGTCGTACGGCGGTGTGGGCGGGGTCATCGTGGAGGCCGAGGCCTACGGCCAGCGCGACCCGGCATCGCACTCGTTCAGGGGCGAGACGCGCCGGTGCAGGGCGATGTTCGGCCCGCCCGGCACGGTGTACGTGTACCTCATCCACGGAATCCACTGGTGCCTCAACCTTGTCACCGAGGAGGCGGGCACAGGCGCGGCCGTGCTCATCCGCGCCATCGAGCCCACCCACGGCCTTGACGTGATGCGTGAGCGGCGGGGCATGGACGACGAGCGCCTTCTCTGCGCGGGGCCCGGCAGGCTCACCCAGGCCCTCGGCATCACCGGTGACATCGACGGCCTGGCGCTGCGCGAGGCCCACCTGCACGTGGGGCGCCGGCGCGAGGTGCCCGAGGTCGCGTTCGCCCCGCGCATCGGCATATCGCAGGCAACCGACCTGCCGTGGCGTATGGTGGCGCGCGACTCGCGTTTCCTCTCCCGACCCATCCCCAGGAGCATCGCCGCATGAGCACACACGACCTCCTCGCGCGCGCCGTGGACGTGCAGCCCCCCGGGGAGCTCGAGAAGCGGCTGCAGGAGGGTGCCCCGCTGCGGGTGAAGCTGGGGGTGGATCCCACCGCGCCGGACATCCACCTGGGCCACGCCGTGGTGCTCGGCAAGTTGCGCGAGTTCCAGGACGCCGGCCACACCGCCGTGCTCATCATCGGCGACTGGACCGCCCGCGTGGGCGACCCATCGGGCCGGTCGTCCACCCGCCCGATGCTGTCGGCCGAGGAGATCGACGCCAACGCGGAGACCTACCAGGAGCAGGCCTTCCGCATCCTCGACCCCGACCGCACCGAGGTGCGACGCAACGGGGAGTGGTTCGCCGAGATGGGGCTGGAGCCGCTGTTCCGCCTGGCGAGCACCACCACGGTGAACCAGTTGCTGCGCCGGCGCGACTTCGCGGAGCGCATGGGCGACGATCGGCCGATCTCGGTGCTCGAGCTGATCTATCCGCTGATGCAGGCATACGACTCCGTGATGCTGGAGTCGGACGTGGAGCTCGGCGGCACCGACCAGCTGTTCAACCTCATGCTCGGCCGCGAGGTGCAGCAGGCGTACGGCACCCGGCCGCAGGTGGCCATGACCCTGCCGATCCTCCCGGGCACGGATGGCGTGCGTCGCATGAGCAAGTCCACCGGTAACTACATCGGGGTCACCGAGGCGCCCGAGGAGCAGTTCGGCAAGGTGATGAGCATCCCCGACGCCCAGATGCCGGAGTTCTACGAGCTGCTCTTCCCGGGGGAGCCCGGGCCGTCGGGGCATCCGAACGACGAGAAGCGCCGCCTCGGGCGCCTCGTGGCCGACCGCTTCCACGGTTCCGGGGCAGGGGACGAGGCCGAGGCCCACTTCGACCGCCTGTTCAAGGATCGCCAGGCGCCCGATGAGGTGCGCGAGGTGGTGGTGCCTGCGGGCACCGTGCACATGCCCGCCCTGCTGGTGGACGAGCTCGGGGTGGCGTCGCGCAGCGAGGCCCGCCGCATGGTGCAGCAGGGCGGCGTGAGCGCCGACGGCGAGGTGGTGGGGGAGATCGACGTCGATTCATCTGCCCTGGATGGCCGCGTGGTGCGCGCCGGCAAGAAGCGCTTCGCCCGCATTCGCGTGTCCGGCTGAGGGCCCGCGGGGCCCAGGATTGCCGGGCGCGTGAGCGCCGATGGCCCCGGGGGGATCAGGGTTTACCGTCTGCCCCGATCAACTCCCGCAATTAGCGGGGTTTCGACCGCACGTTGCCCCTTGCGCATGGGCGGCGGGATCGGCACTATCCCCGACCGGCCCGGAGCGCGTTTCACAGACGCGACGCCCGGGCCACTGGCTTGAGTGCGGACGATGCTTGTGTCACAATCATCGGTCCGGCCCCAAAGCCGGTGGGCAGTCATGCCCGAGATCCTTCACATCTGCAGGACAGCGAATCAGCGGCGTTCGTGACGGCCAGCCGGCCGGCGCCGATGGTGAGCCCCTGTCCGTGGAGGAGAGCCCCAGTTGGGGCCCGATCCTTGAAAACTGAACAGCGCGCATCATCTTCCCGTGCCTCATGGCGCGCGGAAGAGATGGCCAAGGAAAAGGAAATGGACCCGTCAAACGTCGTGCTCGGCGAGATGCCGACGCATGACGCGAGACCAGGAGCCCGTTCATCCTCGTGATGGCGGGACTCTTCCACGCAGTTAATGTCATGGAGAGTTTGATCCTGGCTCAGGACGAACGCTGGCGGCGTGCTTAACACATG
>JAFMJQ010000109.1 GCA_017853415.1 Thermoleophilia bacterium
TCCCGCGCCCACATCTGGGCCCTGGTGCTCACGGGCATCGGGTTGTTCATGGTGACCCTCGACAACCTGGTGGTCACCACCGCCCTGCCGGTCATCCGGGTGGACCTCGGGGCATCGGTGGAGACCCTCGGCTGGGTGGTCAACGCCTACACCCTGGCGTTCGCCGTGCTGCTGCTCACGGGCGCGGCGCTGGGCGACCGGTTCGGGCGGCGGCGGGTGTTCGCCGCGGGCCTGCTCATCTTCGCGCTGGCCTCCGCGGGCTGCGCCCTTGCCCCCAGCATCGAGTGGCTCATCTTCTTCCGGGCGCTGCAGGGCCTCGGCGCCGCACCCGTGCTGCCGCTGTCGCTCACGCTGCTGGCCGACGCCTTCCCTCCCGGCAAGCGCGGCCTGGCCATCGGGATCTGGTCGGGCATCTCGGGCCTCGCCGTGGCCGCGGGGCCGCTGGTGGGCGGGGCGATCGTGGACGGCATCTCATGGCACTGGATCTTCTGGGTGAATGTGCCCATCGGCATCGTGGCCGCGGGGCTGACGCTCTGGAAGATGCGCGAGTCGTTCGGTCCCAACACGGGCCTCGACCTGGTGGGCATGGCCCTTGCCGGCGTGGGCGTGTTCGGGATCGTCTACGGCATCGTGCGGGGCAACGAGGCCGGCTGGGGATCGCCGGAGATCCTCGGCAGCCTCATCGGCGGCGTGATCTTCGTGGGGGCGTTCCTCTGGTGGGAGTCGCGCACTGCCCACCCCATGCTGCCGCTCAAGTTCTTCCGCAACCGCGGGCTCAACGTGGCCAACGCCGCATCGGTGTGCCTGTACTTCGGCCTGTTCGGCGCGGTGTTCTTCCTCGCGCAGTTCCTGCAGACCGTGCAGGGCGACAGCCCGCTCGAGGCCGGCGCCAAGGTGCTGCCCTGGACGATCATGCCCATGTTCATCGCGCCGGTCGCCGGCCTGCTGAGCGACCGCTTCGGGGCGCGCCCCTTCATGGTGGCCGGGCTGCTGATCATGTCGGGCGCGTTCCTGTGGATGGGCCTGGTCACCACCCCCACCATCTCGTACCTGGGCCTGTTCGGCGGCTTCCTGCTCGCAGGATTCGGCATGTCGATGGTGTTCGCGCCGGTGTCGAACCTGCTGGTGCAGTCGGTGCCCGAGGTGGAGATCGGCAAGGCGTCGGGCACCAACAACACCGTGCGCGAGATCGGCGGCGCCATGGGCATCGCCGTGATGACCGCCATCTTCACCGCCTCGGGCTCGTACGCCAGCGGCCAGGCCTACGTGGACGGCCTCAACCCCGCCGTGCTCGTGGCGTCAGGCGTGCTGCTGGTGGGCGCCATCATCGCCCTGGCCGCCCCGCGCCTCACCGGCCCGAAGCCCGAGGGCGTGGCCGCGCACTGAGCGCGGCCCGCGGGGTCAGGCGCTCGGCGCGGGTGCCGATGCGCCGCCGGATCCCGCGGCCGCCGCGTCGTCGTCGGCCTGCCAGCGCTTGATCGACTTGCGCAGGAACCAGTACTGCCACATGCCCCACACGATCTGCGTGCCGAGCGACACGCCGGTCCACACCAGCACGCCGGCCGTGGCGTAGTGGGCCTCCATGCCGCCCGCCACCAGCACCGCGATGGCCAGGCCCTGCACGCCGCCAATGCCACCGGGCAGCGGCACGAGTGAGCCCACCTGGCCGATGAAGTAGGCCATGAGCATCACCGGCAGCGCGATGGGCTCGGTGACCGATGCGATTCCCAGGTAGAAGGCCACGAAGTCGAACCCCGGGTTGGTGATCATCCCGGTGAGCGCGGCCGGCCGGCGCAGGGTGCGGATGGCGTCGTAGGCGCCCGGCGGCAGGCGATCGCCCACCTCGCGGATGAGCGTGCGGGCCTTCGCGAAGCGCCCCGTCAGCTGCTTCCTGCTGTCGGGGTCGGGGGGCACGAACGTCTTGCCCTTGCGGGCGAACAGCAGGATCACCACCACCACCCCGGCCGCGATGGCTGCGGGGATCCACGTGAGTGCCGGGTGCAGGTCGCCCGCCACGATCCCCGCGCCGATCGCCACGCCCAGCACCATGATCATCACGGTCATCACGGTGTTGGACAGGATCAGGAAGGCCGTGGTGGTGCGCGAGATCTGCGCCGCGTTGAATCCCGCACGCGCCAGCGCCCAGAACTGCACGGCGAATCCCGTGGCGCCACCGCCCGGCAGGGTGTCGCCCAGGGCCAGGCGCGACGTGGTGAGCTGCATGCTCTCCTTCAGCGACAGCGGGCGCGCCGGGGTGTCGCTGCCCTGCGCGAGCATGCGGGCCGCCGCGCCGTAGACCGCCCAGAACAGCAGCACGTACCCACCCACGGACAGGATCTCGAACGGCACCGCAAGCGCCACCAGCTTGGGATCGCCGGCCTCCACATCGGCCCAGATCCTCGGCACCAGCTTGATGACGAAGAAGATGATGAGCAGGAAGATCGCGTAGGTGATGATGCGCTTGAGCAGCTGCTTGTGCGCAGCACGATCCATGTGGCGCCAGGCCTTGGGATCGATGTGCTTGCCCCTGATGCGCTGGGGGATGTAGCGCGTGAGATGCGACACGCGCGTGACCCTACTCCGCCGGCCCCCGGCGGATCTGCGACGATGGCGCCGATGGCGTGCCCTCCCGGCCCATGAGCAGCACAGGCGCCCGGGTGCGCCTGAAGCCGGCGCAGTCGGTGGCGCTGGCGTTCCTCGGCGCCCTCGCCGTGGGAACCATCCTGCTGCTCTTGCCCATCAGCCGCGCCGGCGGTGGCGCCGTGCCCTTCATCGACGCCTTCTTCACGGCGACGTCATCGATCACCGTCACGGGGCTGTCGGTGGTGGATACCGCCACCTTCTGGAGCCCGTTCGGCCAGGCGGTGATCCTCGTGCTCGTGCAGTTGGGCGGGCTCGGCGTGATGACCTTCACGGCGATCCTCGTGCTCATCGTCGGCGGGCGCCTGGGGTTCCGGCGGCGCGCCGCCGCCCAGGCCGAGCAGGGCATCCTCGCGCCCGGCGAGGTGAAGAGCATCGTCATCGGGGTGGCGATCCTCACGCTCATCATCGAGGCCGTCATCGCGCTGGTGCTGTTCCTCAGGTTCCTCACGCTGGGCAGCGGCATCGGCGAGTCGCTCTGGTACGGCGTGTTCCACGCGGTCACGGCCTTCAACAACGCCGGGTTCGCGCTGTTCAGCGACAGCTTCATGGGCTTCCAGGGCGACTGGATAATCCTGGGGGCGCTGATGGTGGCCATCATCGCGGGCGGGCTGGGCCTTCCCGTGTGGGGCGACCTCATCCGGCGCCGCCGCAACAAGCTGCATACCCGGCGCCACTGGAGCCTGCACACGCGCCTCACCATCATCGGCACCGTCGCGCTGCTGGTGTTCGGCATCGGCGCGGTGCTCATCGTCGAATGGACCAACCCCGGCACCCTCGGCCCGATGGGCGCCGGCGACAAGATCCTCAACGGCGCGTTCCAGGGGGTGTCGCCGCGCACCGCGGGGTTCAACAGCGTGTCGTACTCCGAGGTGCGGCCCGAGACGCTGATGATCACCGACTTCCTCATGCTCATCGGCGCCGGCAGCGTGTCGACGTCCGGCGGCATCAAGGTGACCACCATGCTCGTGCTGGCCATCGCCACCATCGCGTCGCTGCGCGGCGACCGCGAGGTGCAGCTGCTCGGGCGCAGCCTTCCCCAGTCGGCGATCCGCCAGGCGCTGGCGGTGACGGTGATCTTCACCAGCCTCATCGCCATCGGCACCCTCGCCCTGGTGGCCACCAGCGGGTTCGACCTGCAACCGGCGCTCTTCGAGGTGACCTCCGCGATCTCCACCACGGGGCTCTCGACGGGCATCACGCCCGAGCTCTCGGGCGCCTCCAATACGATCCTCATCATCCTCATGGTGCTGGGACGCCTGGGTCCGCAGGTGCTCGGTGCCGCGCTCGTCATCCGCGAGCGCTCGTCCATCATCAAGTACCCCGAGGAAAGGCCGATCGTTGGGTAGGAACGCCGAGTTCATGGTGGTGGGGCTGGGGCGCTTCGGCGCCGCATGCGCGGAGTGCCTCACGCAGATGGGGCAGGACGTCATCGGGGTCGACTCCGACGACCGCCTGGTGCAGAAGCACATGGCCACCCTGGCGCAGTCGGTGCAGGCCGACGCCACCGACATCGACGCCATGCGCCTCGTGGGCGCGGGCGAGGTGGGCACGGCCATCGTGGCCATCGGCGGCGACAACGAGGCCAGCATCCTCGCCGCATCCGTGCTGCTCGACATCGGCGTGCCACGCGTGTGGGCCAAGGCCATGACCCAGCGGCACGGGGAGATCCTCAAGCGCATCGGCGTGCACCGGGTCATCTTCCCCGAGCGCGACATGGGCGAGCGCATCGCCCACGCGCTGGTGGGGCGCACGATCGACTACGTCATGCTCGACCCGCGCTTCGCCATGGCCGAGACCACGGTGCCCGGCGAGATCGACGGGCAGTCGCTCGATCAGGCCCGGGTGCGCAGCCGCTTCGACGTCACCATCGTGTGCGTGAAGAAGCCCGGCGACGACTACGAGCCGGCACGCCCCGAGACCGTGGTGAACGCCGGCGACGAGTTGCTGGTGGTGGG
>JAFMJQ010000031.1 GCA_017853415.1 Thermoleophilia bacterium
CGCCCGAGTTCAAGGCCGACCCCGCGGTGCACGGCACCAACTCGAGCGGGTTCGTCACGCTCAACCTCACCGAGCTCGAGATCCTCATCGGCGGCACGCGCTACGGCGGCGAGATCAAGAAGTCGATCTTCACGCTGATGAACGACCGCCTTCCCGAGGAGGGCATCCTCTCGATGCACTGCTCGGCCAACGTCAGCGATGAGGGCCGCGTGGCGGTGTTCTTCGGCCTGTCGGGCACCGGCAAGACCACGCTCAGCACCGACCCCGAGCGCCGCCTCATCGGCGACGACGAGCACGGCTGGGCCGATGACGGCGTGTTCAACATCGAGAACGGCTGCTACGCCAAGATCATCAACCTCTCGGCCGAGGCCGAGCCGGAGATCTTCGCCACCACCACGCACTTCGGCACCGTGGTGGAGAACGCGGTGGCCAACCCCGCCACCCGGGTGCTCGACCTCGACGACGACAGCATCACCGAGAACACCCGTGCCGCCTACCCGCTCACGCAGATCCCGGGCTCGGTGCCCGACAAGCGGGCGGGCATTCCCAGCACCGTGGTCATGCTCACGGCCGACGCCTTCGGCGTGCTGCCGCCCATCGCCCGCCTCACGCCCGAGCAGGCGATGTTCCACTTCCTCTCGGGCTACACGGCCAAGCTGGCCGGCACCGAGGTGGGCGTCACCGAGCCGCAGACCACCTTCAGCACCTGCTTCGGGGCGCCGTTCCTGCCGCAGAGGCCGAACGTGTACGCAGAGATGCTGGGCGAGCGCCTGGCCCAGACGGGCGCCACGGCCTACCTGGTGAACACCGGCTGGACCGGCGGCCCGTACGGCGTGGGATCGCGCATGCCCATCAAGGCCACCCGCACCCTGGTGCGCGCCGCCATCAACGGCGAGCTCGACAACGCCGAGACACGTCAGGACCCCATCTTCGGCCTGCACGTGCCGGTGAGCGTGCCGGGCGTGGACGCCAAGCTCCTCGACCCGGTGCAGACCTGGCCGGACCCCGCGCAGTTCGAGGAGACCGCCAAGAAGCTGGCGGCCGCCTTCCGCGAGAACTTCCAGCAGTACGAGTCGATGGTGAGCCCGGCCGTGGTGGCCGCGGGGCCGCTCGTCTAGTACCCCGCGAACGAGGACACCGTGGCGAGGTTGATGGCCACGGTGTCCTCGATTCGCCGGCCGTAGCCCCCGGCCAGCAGCACGCACACGGGCACCCCCTGCAGGCGCATGCAGTCGCGCACCATCACGTCGCGCGCCGCGAGGCCATGCATGGTGAGCGCCAGGCGGCCCAGGCGGTCGTCCTCGTAGGGGTCGGCGCCCGCGAGGTAGAAGCAGATGTCGGGGCGGCCGCGGTCGAGCGCCACGGGCAGCAGGCGCTCGAGGGCCGCGAGGTAGGCATCGTCACCCGTGCCATCGGGGAGGTCCTCCTCCACATCGCCCGGCACGCGGCGAAACGGGTAGTTGGCGCCACCGTTGAGGCCCGCGCAGGTGGTGAGCGGGTCGGGGCCCAGGATGGCGTTGGTGCCGTCGCCCTGGTGCACGTCGAGGTCCACCACCAGGGCGCGCCCGATGGCCCCATCGTCGCGCAGGCGGCGCACCGCCACGGCGACGTCGTTGAAGGTGCAGAAGCCCTTCCCGGCACCGGGGAAGGCGTGATGCGTGCCACCGCCCAGGTTCACGCCGGTGCCGTCGTCCAGCGCCGCGCGGGCCGCGGCGAGGGTGGCGCCCACCGACCGCCGCCCGCGCTCCACGAGCTCGGGCGACCACGGCAGGCCCACGGCCTTCTGCTCGCGTTCGGTAAGCCGACCCGCCACCACGCGCTCGAGGTACACCGCGTCGTGCGCCAGCAGCAGGTCGTCGTCGGTGGCGGCGGGGGCCTCTTCCACCCGGGCAATGCCCTGCGCCTCGATGGCCTCGCGCAGCCTCCGGTAGCGCCCAAGGGGGAACCGGTGATCATCCGGCAGCGGGTAGGTGAAGCGGTCGTGGGCGAAGGCGCGGATCAAGCGACGCCCACCCGATGCCGCGCGGCCCGGCGCGTCAGCGCCCGGTGAACTCGGGGTCGCGCTTCTCGCGGAAGGCCCGCAGGCCCTCCTCGATGTCGTCGCTCTGGAATGCCCGCTGGCGCCAGCGCTCGGCGATCTCGCCGGCCTCGCTCGGGGCCACGCCGTCCTCGATGGCACGGATGACCGATCGCATGCCGGCCACGGCGATGGGGCCGTTCCCGGCCACGGCGATGGCGTCGGCGATTGCCAGATCGGTGAGCTCGAGGCGGTCGACCACGCGGTTGACGATGCCGATCTGCCGGGCACGCTCGGCGTCGATGGGCCGGCCGGTGAGGAACAGCTCGCGGGTGGCGGGGGCACCGGCCACCCGCACGAAGCGCTGGATGCCCTCGGCGGCATACACCCACCCCAGGCGGGCGGGCGGCATGCCGAAGCGCGCGCCGCGGGCGGCCAGGCGCCAGTCGGCGGCCATGGCGATCTCGAGCGCCCCGCCGAAGGCGTTGCCGTTGAGCGCGGCGATCACGGGAACCGGGCACCCCTCCACCGACGCGGATGCGCGGCCGAGCAGGCGCTCGCCGGTGCGCACGGCATCGGTGAGGGCCTCGCCATCGCGGGCCTGCAGGTCCACGCCCCCCGAGAAGTTGCGATCGCCCGCACCCGTGAGCACCACCGCGCGGGCGTCGCCGAGCGACTCGGGCGAGAGCGACTCGGCCAGCGCCGAGAGCATGGCGTCGTCGAGGCTGTTCGCACGCGCCTCGTTCGCGATGGTGATGATGGCGATGAGCCCATCGCGCTCGACATCGATGCGCCCAGGGGTGTCGTTGCTGGCCATGTACGGACTCTACGTCCCCGGCGGCGGTGGCTGCCGCCGAGCCCGCCGGGGTCAGCCCACCCGGGCCAGGTGCGCGAGCATCGCGGCCGTCACGAGATCCGGGGCCTCCTGCTGCGCCCAGTGGCTCACGCCCTCGAGCATCACCACCTCGAGCGGGCCCTCCACCTTGGTGATCGAGCGCTCGAGCAGCAGCGGGCTCATGTAGGCGTCGGCGTCGGCCCACATGATGGTGGTGGGCACCGTGATGGCCGGAAGGTCGGGTGGGGGCTTCAGCCAGTTCTCGGGCGGGATGTTGGCCCGGTAGTACTCCAGCGCGGCGGTCATGGCGCCCTCGCGCATGAGGGCGTCCTTGAACACCCGGCGCTCCTCGGGCGGGAACGTTCCGGGGGCGGCGGTGTCGAACACGAAGCTCTCGAGGTTGGCGGCGTCATCCGCCAGCAGCCACTGCTCTGCGATGCCCGGGAACTGGAACAGCAGCATGTACCAGCTCTTCTGCTGCTGCTCGGGCACCTGGCGGCACTCGGCGCTTGCCACCGGGTGCGGCGAGTTGACGATCATCAGCGATCGCACCTTGTCGGGCATCAGCGCCGAGGTGGCCCAGCACAGGCTGCCGCCCCAGTCGTGCCCCGCCAGGTGCGCATAGCCATGCCCGAGGGCGTTGATGAGACCCACGACGTCGCCCACCAGCTTGGGGAACGCGTAGGCGTCGGTGCCCACCGGGCGGTCGCTCTCGCCATACCCGCGCAGGTCGGGGACGATGGCCCGGTACCCGGCGTCGGCCAGTGCCGCGGCCTGGTGGCGCCACGAGTAGCCGATCTCGGGGAACCCGTGCCACATGATCACCGGCTCGCCGGAGTCGGGTCCGACGAACTGCACCGACAGCACGGCGTCGCCGCAGTCGATGCGCTCGCGCCGCGCGCCCGGGATGTCGCCGATTGTGCTCACTGTGGCCTTCCGGTCAGGTGTCGAGTGCTGCGAGGTCGAGCATGTCGGCCACCACGCGGTCGAACCCGATGCCCGCCACCTCGGCGGCCTTGGGCAGCAGGCTGGTGTCGGTCATGCCCGGGATGGTGTTGACCTCCAGCACCCACAGGCGCCCCTCGTCGTCGAGGATGAGGTCGACCCGGGCGATGCCCCGGCACTCGAGCGTGCGCGCCGCCGCGATGCTCACGGCGGCGGCCTCCTGCACGGTGGCCTCGTCGAGGTCGCGGGGCGGGCGCAGCTCGGTCTCGCCCGGCGTGTAGCGCGCCTCGAAGTCGTAGAAGTCGCGGCCCAGCGTGACGGCCTCGATGAGGGGCAGGGCCCAGGGATCGTCGGCCATCACCACGCTCACCGCGAGCTCGCGACCGGGCACGAAGCGTTCCACCAGCACGCGGTCGTCGAACCCCATGGCGTTGAGGATGGCCCCGCCCAGGTCACCGGGCTCACGCACGATCGAGATGCCCAGGGCCGATCCCTGCCGCGCGGGCTTCACGCACAGGGGAAGCCCGAGCGACTGCTGGATCTCCGGCAGGGCATCGGCCGCACCCATCTTGCTGAAGGCCTCCTTCGAGAAGGCGTAGCCGTGCGGCACGGGGATTCCCGCCTTGCGGAACAGCGCCTTCGACACCACCTTGTCCATGGCGCGCTCGCTGGCCAGCACGCCCGACCCGGTGTAGGGGATCTTCAGGATCTCGAGGATCTCCTGCACGGTGCCGTCCTCGCCCCCGCGGCCGTGCAGGGCGATGAATGCCACCTCGGGACGCGCCTCGCGAAGCGCCCGCACCATGTGGGCATCGGCGTCGATGGGGATGACCTCATGGCCCAGGCGACCCAGCGCGAGCTCCACGTTGGTGCCCGAGCGCAGCGACACCTCGCGCTCCAGCGACGGACCGCCCTTGAGGACGGCGACGCGGCTCATCGGGCGCCGGGGTTGAGGGCCTCGTGCAGCGAGACGACGTCGGATATGACGTCGCCCAGGCGACCGATGCCCTCGGTGATGACCGACTCGGGGACGCTCGAGAAGTTGAGGCGCATGCTGTTCCTGCCGCGGCCGTCGAGGAACGCCCCCTCGCCCGGCACGAACGCCACCTGGCGCTCGAGCGCCTTGGCCTGCAGCGCGGTGGTGTCGATGAAGTCGGGCAGCGTGGCCCACACGAACAGCCCGCCGCGCGGGCGGGTCCACGTGGCGTCGGCCGGGAACCGCGCCTCGAGGGCGGCCAGCATGGCGTCGCGGCGTCCGCGGTAGAGATCGCACACCCGCGCCACGTGCTCGCGGTAGTCGTACCGCTTGAGGTACTCGGTGACGAACCGCTGGTTGAAGGTGCTCGAGCAGAGGTCGGCGGCCTGCTTGCCCAGGTTCATCTTGCGCAGCACCTGCGGCGGGGCCACGGCCCAGCCCACGCGCATGCCCGGGGCCAGGATCTTCGAGAACGTGCCCAGGTACACCACCCAGCCCGCGCCGTCGTCGAGCTCGTAGAGCGTGGGCAGGGGGTCGCCCTCGAAGCGGATCTGCCCGTAGGGGTTGTCCTCGATGATGAGCAGGCCCACCCTGTGGGCGAACTCCACCAGGCGCTCGCGGCGCTCGAGCGACATGGTCACCCCGGCCGGGTTCTGGAAGTTCGGGATGGTGTAGAGGATCTTCGGCGGGCGGCCCTCCGACACCAGGCGCTCGTAGGCCTCCTCGAAGAGGTCCTCGCGCATGCCGTCGTCGTCCATGGGCACGTGGGTCACGTCGGCGCCGTAGGCGGTGAAGCACGGCGCGGCGCCCGGGTAGGTGGGCCCCTCGGCCATCACGCTGTCGCCGCGGTCGACGAACGTGCGGATGCTGAGGTCGATCGCCTGCTGCCCGCCCGTGGTGATCATGATGTCGTCCACGCGGGCGCGCGCACCCTCATCGGCCATCACCTTGGCGATCTGCTCACGCAGCTCGCCCATGCCATCGGTGGGGCCGTACTGCAGCGACGACGCCAGGAAGTCGGTGCCGATCTCCGACGCGATCTCGTCGTAGATCTCGCGCGGGAAGGTCTCGGTGTCGGGCAGGCCGCCGGCCAGCGAGATGATGTCGGCCTTCTCGGTGATGGCCATGAGGTCGCGCATCACCGACGACGTGGTGCCAGACGCCAGCGACGAGAAGCGCGACTCGTACCGGGCCGCGTCGGCGGGGCCGACCAGCGGCGTCTGGGGGGGCAGCGGGGCCCCTGTGCCCGGGTTGTCGGTCACGTCACTGGTGCTCATGAGAAGTCGGGGCCGTCACGGCCCTGCCTGATGATACGCCGCGCAGGCGCCCGGACCTGCCGCCATGGGCCGGGCGGGCCATCTTCGGTGCGCCGCGTCGGGGCCGTGACGCCGCGCCCGGACGGGCGCCGGGGCTCTGATAGCCTCGCCCATCGTGCCGGTGGATAAGACAACCGCGAGCGGGCGCTCGCCTCTCGCGATGCTGCGCGTCCCCGATCCGCGCAAGGTATCGCGCTCCGACTGGCTCCAGCTGGTGCGATTCCTCGTGGTCGGCTTCTCGGGCTACGTGGTCAACCTGCTGGTGTTCTGGGTTGCCACCGTCGGGGGCCTGCACTACATCCCCGCGGCCATCGTGGCGTTCATCGTGGCCTGGACGAACAACTTCATCCTCAACCGCTACTGGACGTTCCGGCGCGGCAACACCGCCGTGGTGGGGCAGGGCCTGCGCTACCTGCTGGTGTCGGTCGTCACGCTGGGCGCCAACCTGCTCATCCTCCACGTGCTGGTGGATGCCGGGCTCGGCGAGATCTACGCGCAGGCCATCGCGATCGTCCTGGTCACGCCGCTGAACTACCTGTTCAGCCGGCGCTGGTCCTTCCGCTAGGCGGCCGGGGAGGACACGGCGTGGCCCCCCGGCGCGCCCTCGCAGCGGTGGCCCTTGCCTGTGCACTGGTGCTCGCGCCGGTCGCCACCGCATCGGCGCAGCAGCAGCCCAGCGCCGGGCTGGCCGTCACCACGCCGTCGGAGGCCCTCGCGGCCGTTGACGGCGTGCTGGACGGCATGGCCAAGGGCGCGGCCGACCTGCAGCGGCAGGCGGGCAGCAGGGCGGGCGGCGCATCCACCGGGTCGGAGGGCTCGGCCGGGGCATCGGGCAGCTCCTACACGGCGGCGCTGACCAGGGACGAGGCCATCGCCATCGCCGAGGCCGACCCCGACCTGCAGGCGTGGCTTGCCGACCACCCCAGCCGTCGCACAGCCGCCGAGTTCCAGGCGAAGGACAAGCGCTGGAAGGTGTCGTTCGTCGGCGGCCCCAAGGACGCCGAGGTGGTGGAGGCCGAGGTGTACGTGGGCGATGAGGAGGGCAACATCGCCGAGGTGCGCACCGGTCCGCAGGTGGCCTGGATGATGGCGCGCGGGTACGAGGGGGCGTTCGGCCGGGCCGTCAACCGCTGGCGCATATGGATTCCGCTCTGCGTGGTGTTCCTGCTGGTGCTCCTGCCCATCACCCGCCCGCGCAGCCTGATCTCGTGGCGCACCCTCGACCTGCTCGTGCTGCTGTCGTTCACGGCGTCGTGGGCGTGGTTCAACGCGGGCGACATCTCCACGTCGGTGCCCCTGCAGTACCCGCCGCTCATCTACCTGCTCGCGCGCATGGCGTGGATCACCGTGAAGCGGGCCCGCATGCGGCGGCCGCAGGCGCCCGGGCCCGATGCGCCCGCCCGCGCCACGCGGGCGCCGCGCACGCCGGGCCTGCCCGGGTGGATGCCCACCTGGCTGCTCATCACCGTGCTGATCCTGCTCATGGCGCTGAGGTGGGGGCTCAACGGGCTCAACAGCAACGTGATCGACGTGGGCTACGCCGGGGTGATCGGCGCCGACCTCATCGTCGACGGCCAGACCCCCTACGGCAACTTCCCCGACGACTGCGGCCAGTGCGACACCTACGGGCCGCTCAACTACATCTCGTACATCCCCTTCGAGGCCGTGATGCCCTTCACGGGCAAGTGGGACGACCTGCCGGCCGCGCACGGGGCCGCCACGCTGTTCGACGGGCTCACCATCCTTGCGCTGCTGGTGCTGGGCTGGCGACTCGCCGGACGACGCATGGGTCTCACGTTCGCCATCGCGTGGGCGGCGTTCCCGTTCACGGCGTTCACGCTGTCGAGCAACTCCAACGACGCCCTGATATCCGCCTGCATCGCGTGGGGCCTCGTGCTGGCGGCGCGACCCCTGGGCCGTGGCGTGATGATCGGGCTCGGGGTGGCGGCGAAGATCGTCCCGGCGATCCTCGTGCCGCTCTGGGCGCGCCACCCCTTCCCCCGGGCCGACCGCGCCAACGGGCCCCGGCGCCTGGCCGTGTACATCGGGGGCCTGGTCATCGCCGCCCTGCTCACGGGGTGGGTGATGTTCCTCGACGGCACCGATGGCATCCGCAGCTTCTGGTCGCGCACGATCGGCTACCAGGCCGAGCGCGAGTCGCCGTTCTCCATCTGGGGGCAGTACGAGTGGCTGCGGCCCGTGCACCTGGCCGTGGGTGCGCTGGTGATACTCGCGGCCCTCATCGTGATGCGCTGGCCCCGGCGCCTCGACGTGGTGCAGTGGGCGGCCATCTCGGCGGCGCTCATGATCGGATTCGAGCTGGTGCTCACCCACTGGTTCTATCTCTACATCCCGTGGTTCCTGCCGCTGGTGATCCTCGTGGTGGTGCCCGCGTGGCCAGATCCCGAGCCCGAGCCGGCAATACCGCCCGGCAGGTGGCTCAGCCGGCTGCGGCGGCCAGGCGTGCGCCGGGGCACTGCCGCGCCCGGTGCGCCGCAGGCCGCCGCGGGTGACGGGGGCATGTCGTGAACCGGCGCGCCGACATCGAGCGGGTGCTGCCATGGGCCCTCGCCCTGCTGGCGGTGATCATCTGGGTGGGGCCCATGCAGTGGGTGTCGGGGGTCGTGCCGCAGATCTCGGACATCCCCACCTACCAGGGCGCGTACGACCAGATGGTGGCGGGCAACCTGCCCTACCTCGACTTCAGCCTCGAGTACCCGCCCGGGGCGGCCGCCATCTTCTGGGCCGCCGGCGTGCTGCCCGTGAGCTACGGCATGGGCTTCTCGTTCCTCATGATGGTGGCGCTGGTGCTCACGGTGATCCCGGTCACCCTCACCGCCCGGGCGCTGGGCCTGGGCCTGTGGCGGCAGGCGGCCGCGGGCGGCATCACGGCGTTCATCCCCCTGCTGCTCGGCGGCCTGGTGGGCACGCGGTTCGACCTGGCGCTGGCGGCGCTCATCGCCTGGATGCTCTGGGCGGTGGTGACCGACCGCATGACCGCCGCGTGGGTGCTGCTGGCCCTCGCAGTGCTCGTGAAGCTGATCCCCCTCGCCTTCATCCCGGTGCTGCTGATCGTGCACGTGCGCCGGCACGGGGGACGCGACGCCATGCGAAGCGCGCTCATCGGCCTGGCGGTGCTGCTGGTGGTGGCGGCGCCCGTGGCGATACTCGCGCCCGACGGGCTCTGGGACAGCGTGGCGTACCACCTCGACCGCCCGCTGCAGCTGGAGTCCACGGGCGCCGCGTACCTCATGGGCATGCGCCTGCTGGCCGACGTGCCCCTGGCCGTGGAGACCTCGTTCGGCTCGCAGGGGCTGGCGGGGGGGGCGCCCGACCTGCTCGCGCTGGTATCGACCATCGTGCTGGTGGTGCTGGTGCTGGCGATCGCCCTCACGGTGCTGAGGCTGCTCGCGGTGCAGCCGCCGTCGGCCGACTCGGCCATCTTCGTCGCCGGCATCGCCGCCACGAGCATCGCCCTGCTGGTGGGCGGCAAGGTGCTCTCGCCGCAGTTCCTCGTGTGGATCATCCCGTCGGCCGTGCTCATCGGGGGCCGCTTCGGCTGGCCGTCGGCGTGGGTGGCCGCGCTGGCGATGCTGCTCACCCAGGCGTACTTCCCACGCGCCTACTGGCACCTCGTGGCACTGCAGCAACCCGAGATGGGACTGCTCGTGCTGCGCAACGCCGTGCTGATCATCCTGCTGGCGCTCGTGTGGCCTCGGCGCGGAATGGAAGCGCCGTTGCGCGATGAAACCCGCGGGCAGGCCCGCGGGCGGCCGACGACGAAACCGCAACGATGATGCGAACCCTGCCGACCTCCCGCGCCCGCACAGCCCTGGGCATCGCCTCCACTGCGGCGGCCGCATGCGCGCTGGCCGTGGCTCCCGCGCTCACCGCCACGCCCGCGGCGCCCACGCCGGGCGCGCCCGCTCCGGGGGCAACCGCTCCCGGCGCCACCACACCGGGTGCCACCACGCCGGTGAACCCATCGGTCACCCCGGTGCAGGTGGTGGTGCAGGTACCCACCGTGCAGGCGATCACCGCCCGCATCATCCGCGTGGACACCGGGCAGGTGGTGGGCACGCTCGGTCCGGTCAACGCCATGGCCGGCCCCACCACAATCCCGTGGTCGGGCGGTCGCGGACCCGGGGGCACGGGCCAGCCCGTGGCCGATGGCCAGTACCGCTTCGAGGGCCTGGCGGCCGATGGCGTGACCCCGCTGCCCACCACCCCGGCCACCGTGGACGTGGACATGACCGCGCCCACGCCGGTCATCACCATCCCGGCACCCACGGTACCGGCCAGCAGGCGCGCATCGCTGCCCCTGCGCCCGGGGGGCGCCACCGAGGTGCGGGCCATCGTGCGCCGGCCCGGCAATGAAAGCCCGCTGGTGTCGGGTGCCTGGGCGCCCGCGGGCGGCGGCCTGCCGCTGCCCGCCGCCCTGCGATCGCGCGGCATCATCGGCACGGTGCAGGTGACGGCCGAGGGACGGGACGCCGCGGGCAACATCGGCACCAGCGAGCCGGTGATCTGGTCGGTGCAGCCGGCGCCCGGCGGGCCCACGGTGGTCACGCGCATCAAGACGCGCAAGCCGCTCGTGGCGCTGACGATCGATGACGGCTACGGCCCGTCGGAGGCCACGCGCATGGTCGAGGCCGCGCGGTCGGCCGGCGTGACCATCACCTTCTGCTTCAACGCCATCAACTCACGCGTGTGGAGCGCGTCGTTCCAGCAGATGCTGCGCGACGCCGTGAAGGACGGCACGCTGGAGATCTGCAGCCACGGCTACGCGCACAACACCGGCAAGGGCACGAGCGAATCGGCCGGCATCAGCGACCTCTCGCGCAACCGGCCGTGGGACGAGATCGCCGGCGTGGCGTCGGGGCCCTTCTACCGGCCCCCCTACGGCGCCTATGGCTCGGGGCTGCTGGCCGCCGCGCGCGCCACCGGGTACCGCTATGTGGTGCTGTGGGACGTCGACACCAACGACTGGCAGGGGCCGAGCGCGTCGGTCATCACCCAGCGCGCGGTGGGCGGCGCGCGCCGCGGATCCATCGTGCTCATGCACACCAAGCCGAACAGCGCCGCCGCCTTCGCGGACATCATCCGCGGCATGAAGCGCAAGGGGCTCGAGCCCGTGGGGCTCTCGGAGCTGTTCGCCGCCGGGCGCCCCGGCTAGGCGCCCGCATGCCGCACGCGCCGCGTATCACCCGCCGCCAGGCCATCGTGGCCGCGGGGGGCGTGGTGCTGGCGGCATCCTCCGCCGCCGTGCCGGGCATCGGTGCGGCGGCCCGGGCGGGGTCGCGCGTGGACGTGGTGGGGGCGGGCCTCGCGGGGCTGGCATGCGCGGCGCGGCTGGTGGCCGCCGGAGTGGACGTGCGTGTGTGGGAGGCCCGCGACCGGCTGGGTGGACGCACGCTCACCGACCTCACGCTGGTTCCCGGCGCATGGGTGGAGTGCGGCGGTGAGTTCATCGATGCCGAGCACTCAGCCATGCGACGGCTCTGCGCCGCCTACGGAATCGGCCTGCAGGACCTCGAATCACTCGACGTGCCCGGTGCGGAGCGCGACCTGGTCGGCGGGCGCGTGCGCGCCGCGGGGTGGGCCGACGCCCCGGACGCACGGCTCGCGGTGCGGGCGGCGCGCGACATGCGCCGACTGGGCGCGGCGCGGCTCGATCGCCTGAGTGCCGGCGCCTGGCTGGCATCGGCCATACCGGGCTGGCCGGGCAGCGCGTACGCGCGTTACCGCGCCGCACTCGTGCGCGGGGAGTTCGGGGCGGAGCCATCGGCGCTGTCGGCGCTGTGGCTGGTGGCCGATCTCGCCGGCGACGCGGATGCCGGCGAGAACCAGGACGGCGCCGAGCGCTACCGCATCGAGGGCGGCACCACCCGCCTTGTCAGCGCGCTCGCGAAGGCGGTCGGCGCGGCGCGCATCACCCGCGGGGCGCGCCTGGTGGCGGTGGCGCGCGACGGATCGGGCGTGTCCCTCACCATCGACGGTCCGGGCGGGCGGCGCACCGAACGCGCCGATCGCGTGGTCATCACGCTGCCGCCGCCCCTCGTGGCCCGCGTGGACATGCGGCGCTCGGGCGTGCCGCGCGATGTGGTGTCGGCAATCGCGCGCACCGGGATGGGCACCAACGCCAAGCTGATCATCCCCTTCAGCAGGCCGGCGTGGGGCACGGCCGGCTGGAACGCCGACGGCACGAGCGACACGGTGCTGGGCAGCACGTGGGATGCCACCATGGGGCAGGCGGCGTCGGGCGCGGCGCTCACCACCCTGGTGGGGGGCCTCATGGGATCGCGCATCCCGGGCCCCGACCACGGGCGCGCCGCCGAGGCGTCGGTGGCAGAGCGCCTCGCCCTGGCCGACCGCCTGGCCGCGGGCACATCGCGCGCAGCCCGTGACGGGGCCGTGGTGCATGCGTGGGCGCGCGACCCCTTTGCGATGGGCTCGTACTCCGCGGCGCGACCCGGGCAGGCGCTCGACCCACCCGATCTCGCTCGCCCGTACGGCGCCGTGCACTTCGCGGGCGAGCACGCGGATGATGAGTTCTCGGGGTACATGGAGGGCGCGGTGCGATCGGGCGAGCGGGCCGCGCGCTCTGCCCTCGCGCGCCTGTAACCGCGCGCCTGTCGCCGCGCGGCCGACGTCAGCCGGGCGGCTGCTTCACCCGACCCCACAACGGAGCGAGGCGGGCGAGCTGGTGCGTGGGCGGCACGTCGTCGTGCAGCGGGGGGTGCCCCTCGATCATGCGCGACAGCGCGCGGCCGGTGCGGGCCTGCCACGGCGCGGCGTCGCGGGCCAGCGCGCGGCCGGTGGCCTCGGGGGGCAGCGGGCGATCTGACGCCAGCAGCAGCACGTTTCCCGACGTGCGGTGCTCGAGCACCGCGGGCTCCGCGAGCAGCGCAACGTCGGGGAACTCGGCGGCCATGGCAGCGGCCATGGCGCGCGCGAGCTCAAGCGGCTCCACGTCGATGAGGTTCATCGCATAGAGACCCCCCGGGCGCAGCACCCGACGTGCCTCGGCCACGAACTCCGCGGTGCTCAGCCGGTGCGGTGCCACCAGGCCCACGAAGGCATCCACCACGAGCAGGTCCAGTGACCCGTCGGGGGTCCCGTCCACCGCCTCGCGCCCATCGCCCACCCGCACATCGAGGCGCGGCACGTCGTCGAGCATCAGGTGGTCGCGCGAAATCTGCACGATGCCGGCGTCACGCTCCACCACGGTCACCCGGGCGCGCTTGCGGGTGGCCACCAGCCAGCGGGCGAGCGCGCAGGGGCCGCCCCCCACCTGCAGGGCGTCGAGGGGGTCGCGCACCGGGAACATGGGGTCGATCACCCCCGTGAGGTGCCGCAGGTACTCGAACACGATGCGCGTGGGGTCGTCGAGGTCGACGTGGCTGGCCTCCACGCCGTCCATCAGCAGCAGCCTGCCGCCGGGATGTGCCGAATCGCGATCGGGACGGATCTCCACCGTCACGTAGTCGGCGACGATCGGATATGACGGTGCCGGGGGAATCAGGAGAGCAGCACGCCTCCGTCGACCACCACCTGCGCACCGGTCATGTAGCTCGACAGCGGTGAGGCCAGAAACAGGACTGCCCGTGCGATGTCGTCGGGGTCGCCCATGCGATGCATGGGGATGCGCGACGAGAAGGCCGCCACGGCATCCTGCGTGTCGGCGCCCATCTCCTTGACGCCCTCGGTGAGCACGCCCCCGGGCGCCACGGCGTTCACGCGGATTCCGTGGGGCGCCAGCTCGAGCGCCACGTTCTTGGTGAATCCCCACACGCCGTGCTTCGAGGCGTCGTAGTGCGCCAGGCCCACCATCGACGGATGCAGGGCGTCCACGGAGGTGACGTTGACGATCGCACCACCCCTCCCCTGCTCCACCATGGCCGCGGCCGCCTCACGCGTGCACAGGAACACGCCCCGCAGGTTCACCGCGATCACGCGATCGAACACCGCGGTATCCATGGCGAGCACGGGGCACTGCGGGAAGATGCCCGCGTTGTTCACCACCACGTCGAGGCCGCCGAGCTCATCCGTGCAGGCGCGCACCATCGCCGTGACCGCGGCCTCGTCCGACACGTCGGCGGCCGCCGCCAGGGCGGTGCCGCCCGCGGCGCGGATCTCCCCCGCCACCGCCTCGGCCGTGGCCACCTCCATGTCGCATACCGCCACCGTCGCGCCGGCCTCGGCCAGGCGCAGCGCGATGGCCCGGCCGATGCCGCGCCCGGCGCCCGTGACGAGCGCCACCTTCCCGTCGAGGGACACCAACTCGGGCAGCGGTATGCGATCGGCCATGGGGAAGTGCTACCAGACGCCGACGCCCCGGCGGATGGCCGGGGCGTCGGATGGAACTGCGAGCCGGCGCAAGGCGCCGGAATCGGTCAGACGTTGATCGAGTCGCGGTTGCCCGAGATCTCGGTGATGAGCTCGCCCATCACATCCTTGGCGTCGCCGAACACCATGAGGGTCTTCTCGTTGAAGAAGAGCTCGTTCTCCACCCCGGCGAAGCCCGGGCGCATCGAGCGCTTGACCACCATGATCGACGCCGCCTTGTCGACGTCGAGGATCGGCATGCCGTAGATGGGGCTCTTCTGGTCGTGACGCGCGGCCGGGTTGACCACGTCGTTCGCGCCCAGCACGAGCACCACGTCCACCTGCGGGAACTCGGGGTTGATCTCCTCCATGTCCAGCAGCTGCTCGTACGGCACGTTGGCCTCGGCCAGGAGCACGTTCATGTGCCCCGGCATGCGGCCGGCCACCGGGTGGATGGCGTACTTCACCTCCACGCCCTCCTTCTCGAGCGTGTCGGCGAGCTCGCGCACCTTGTGCTGCGCCTGCGCCACGGCCATGCCGTAACCCGGGACGATGACCACCAGGCGGGAGTTCTTGAGGATCTCCCCGGCCTCGTCGAACGAGGCGCTGCGGATGGACCCCACCTCCTGGTCGCCCCATTCGGCCTCGGTGGCACCGAACGCCCCGAACAGCACGTTGCGGAACGATCGGTTCATCGCGCGGCACATGATGATCGAGAGGATCAGTCCGGACATGCCGTCGAGGGCACCCGCCACGATGAGCAGGTTGTTCTCGAGGACGAATCCGAGCAGCGCAGCCGCGATGCCGGCGTAGGCGTTGAGGAGCGCGATGACCGTGGGCATGTCGGCGCCGCCGATCGGGATGATCAGCAGCACGCCGAACGCCAGGCCGGCCAGCACGATGACCGGGATCGCCCACACCTGCGCGGGGTCGACCGCCAGGATGACCACGCAGATCACCGCGAGGCCGAGCACCGCGAAGTTGAGGGTCTTCTGCAGCGGGAACACGATGGGCCGCTGCGCGAGCCACTTGACTTCCTGCAGCTTGCCGGCGGCCATGAGCGAGCCGGTGAACACCAGCGCACCGAGGGTGATCTCGATGCCCAGCACGGCCATGACGAACCAGTTGATGTCGGGCTGCGAGCTGTAGAACTTGGCGATACCCACCAGGCCCGCGGCGAGGGCGCCGAAGGCGTGCGACAGCGCGATGCGCTGCGGCATGGCGGTCATCGGCACGAGCAGGCCCAGCGGCACTCCGATGGCCGCACCGATGAGCATGGCGACCGCGATGTAGATGTAGCCGGTGGTGGTGATGACCGGCAGCAGCAGCGTGCCGATGATGGCCAGCACGAAGCCGATCTCGCCGGCGAAGATGCCCTTGCGGGCCGTCTTGGCGTCGGACATCCACTTCAGCGACAGCACGAAGCCGATCGCGCCCGCCAGGTAGAGCAGGCTGATGACGATGTAGAGGCCGGTGTCGGTGCTGGGGTCCGGGAAGAAGGACGCCGCCATTGGGAGGAAGTTGCTCACGATGCCGCCTCCGCCTCGGCCGGCTCAGGCTTCTTGGGCTTCTCGCGCGGCTTGAACATCTTCAGCATCTTGTCGGTGATCAGGAATCCACCGACGACGTTGATCATCGAGGCGATCACGGCGACGAAGCCGAGGATGGTGGTGTAGGCCGTGTACTGACCGCCCAGCACCACGATGGAGCCCACCAGTGAGATCGCCGAGAGGGCGTTGGTGAGGGCCATGAGCGGGGTGTGCAGCAGGCGCGGCACCCGGCGGATCGTCTCGAAGCCGAGGAATCCGGCCAGGGCGAACACGAAGAGCCCCGTCATGATGAACTCGACGCTGACGCTCACTTGGTGGCCTCCTCAGCAGCCTGGGTGTCTTCGGGCTCGGGCTCGGGCGCGGGAGGCTCCGGCTCGGGGAGCTTTTCCATGCCCAGCGCCTCGCGCACGCGGTTGTTGGCCACGTCGCCGCCCTTGGCGACGACGCTCTCCTTGATGACGTCGTCGTCGACGTCCACGTCGACCGCCCCATCCACGACCATCAGGCTCAGGAAGTTGGCGACGTTCTTGCCAAAGAGCTGGCTCGAGTGCACGGGAATGCTGCCGGGAAGGTTGACCACGCCGATCACCTGCACGCCATCCACGTCGACGGTCTCGCCGGCGACGGTGGGCTCGCAGTTGCCGCCCTGCTCGGCGGCGAGGTCGACGATGACCGATCCCGATGCCATCTGCCTGACCATCTCGGTGGTGACGATGACCGGGGCGGTGCTGCCCTGCACCTGCGCGGTGGTGATGACCACGTCGCTGCCGGCCACGGTCTTGGCCATGAGCTCCTGCTGCTTGCGGATGGTGTCCTCGGAGAGCTCCTTGGCGTATCCGCCCGAGCCCTCCTCCTGGCCGGTCTCGAGGGGCAGCTCGACGAAGCGTGCGCCGAGCGACTCGACCTCCTCGCGCGCGGCGGGCCGCACGTCGTAGGCCTCCACCAGGGCGCCGAGGCGGCGCGAGTTGGCGATGGCGGCCAGGCCGGCGACGCCCGCGCCGATGACGAACACCTTCGCGGGCGCGATGGTGCCGGCCGCGGTGGTGAGCAGCGGGAACATGCGGGGCAGCTTGTCGGCCGCGATCAGCACGGCCTTGTAGCCGGCCACGGCGGCCTGCGACGAGAGGATGTCCATCGACTGGGCGCGGGTGGTTCGGGGCACCAGCTCGAGCGCGAAGAGCGTGGCGCCGGTGCCGGCGACCGCCTTCACGAGCTCGGGCCGGGCGAACGGCGCGACCGCGCCCACCACCACCTGGCCCTGGCGAAGGCGCGCGAGGTCTGCGCTGGCGGCGTCGCCGTCCATCACGTTCACCTGCACCAGCACGTCCGCCGCGAAGGCGTCGTCGCGGGTACCGATGCGCGCGCCGCGGTCGGTGAACGCGGCGTCGGGGTAGCCGGCCGCGTCACCCGCGCCCGACTCGATCACGATCTCGAAGCCCGCCTTGGTCAGCTGGGGGAGTGCCGTCGGCGAGAGCGCCACGCGGGTCTCACCCGCCCGGTTCTCACGCGGTACCCCTATGACCATTCGCGGCGTGTCGGTTGTGGCCATCTCGCTCTTCTGGTCGGTCCCGGGCCCCGAATGCGCTACCGGCGAGGCGCCGGCTGAGGCGTAGACGGGACTGGTATCGGGCGGTGGATCATGGACGCGTGACGCAAGTTCCCGGGTGTGCCAAAACGCTCATGCTGACCCGGGAGGATGGGGATTGGTACATGACCACACCCGGGAGTGCAATGTGCGAACGGTGGCCGCGGGACAGCGGTCCCGGCGGGGGTGGCGCGTCAGCGCCCGGCGGCGTCCAGGCGCGCGAACTCGTCGTCGGTCAGCTCGAGCCCGACGGCGCCCATCATCTCGTCCACCTGGGCCGGGTTCGTGGCGCTGGCGATGGGGCTCACGACCCCCGGATACCGCATGAGCCATGCCAGCGCCACCTGCCCGGGAGTGGCGTCGTGCGCTGCGGCGACCTCGTCGAGCACGGCCAGCATCGCCCAGCCGCGGTCGTTGAGGTAGGCCTGCGAGATGCCGCCCGCGCGGGGCGTCTGCGGCAGGTCGGCGCCCGGGCGGTACTTGCCCGTGAGGAACCCCCGGGCGAGGGTGAAGTACGGCGCCACCCCGATGTGCTCGCGCACGCAGATGTCCTCGCCGTCGCCCTGGTACTCGGCGCGCTCGAGCAGGTTGAAGTGCGGCTGGAAGCCCTGGAACCGCGCGAGGTCCTCGTGCTCGGCCACCGACAGCGCCTCGGCCAGACGGCCCGGCGTGTAGTTCGACGCCGCCAGGAACTCCACGAGCCCTTCCCGCGTGAGCTCGTCGAGGTTGCGCAGGGCCTCGGCCAGCGGGATCGACGCGTCGTCCTGGTGGGCGTAGTAGAGGTCCACGCGATCGACGCCCAGTCGCGCGAGTGACCCCTCGATGCCGGCGCGCACGTTCTCGCGGTCGAGGCCCGCGCGCATGTGGGGGTCGCCCGGGTAGCCCACCTTGGTGGCGATCACCAGGTCGTCGGGCCGCCCGCGCGATGCCAGCCAGCGCCCGATGATGGCCTCCGACTCCCCGCCCTGGTTGCCGGGCACCCACGTGGAGTACACGGTGGCGGTGTCGAGGAAGTTGCCCCCCGCCCCGACGTAGGCGTCGAGCACGGCGAAGGAGGTCTCCTCGTCGCATGTCCATCCGAACACGTTGGTGCCCAGGCATACGGGGGACACCTGGAGGTCGGTCGATCCGAAGCGGCGGCGTTCAGGCATGCGTGCAAATTACCCGTTCGCACGGGGCAGGCGGCCGCGGGGGCGGGGCGGGCGGTCGCAGATCGTGACGAAACGGACATGTTGCGGATGCGCCACGCGGCGACCGGTTCGGCTTGCATTTGCTGCCCGACGCGCAACCATACGACGTATGGAAAGTCGAAACGCGCACACCGACGAGCACGCGGTCGTGGTGGCCCTCACCACGGATCACCTGCGGGCCCTCGAGGCAGCGCTCGACCTCGCACGCGCCGTCGAGCACGGGGAGATCCCCGTCCACGATCCGGACGAGCTCGGCCAGGCAAGCGTCGCGGCCGAAGGGCTGTCCCAGATCGCCCGCCTCACCGCGAGCGCGTAGGCACCGAAAACACGAGGGGCCCGGTATCCCGGGCCCCCGCGTCACGCCGATGCCGCGAGAGCGTCCTAGGCGGACGTCCAGCCCTGGCTCGAGTGGCTGCCGTCGCAGAACGGCTTGTTGGCGCTCAGCCCGCACCGGCACAGGGCGATGGTGGGGTTGAGGTCGGTGAACGCCTGGCCATCCTCGCCGGTGAGCGTGAAGTCGCCGCTCACCAGGATGGGGCCGTTCTCCTTCAGGCTGATGTCTGCTCCGTCTGCCAT
>JAFMJQ010000032.1 GCA_017853415.1 Thermoleophilia bacterium
TGAGGAACGGATCGAGAAGCGAGTCATACTCCGCGGCGGCCTCAGGCATGGTCCATTCGGTTGCCGGCGCGGAAGGTACGACTGGTGACCCGGATGCTCCAGCCAGGGGACTTAGCAACAGGGCGAGTGCCGCGAGAAGGATGGCCATGCGCTTCACGCTCCGCAGCCTAGCCCTACGCCACTTTCTTGATGTTGTTCCGCAGGACGCCGGTGAGGTTCGCGCGGCGGTTCTTGGATGGGGAACCCCCATCCGCACAAGAGGGGGCCTGCTCGCCGTACGTAGGAAACCCACACCCACGAGCCGGGGGCGTAGCGTCCAGGGAGTACGACACCCCCACAGAGGGACTCCCCATGCGCCTTCGCACCACCGCCATCCTCGCCACCGCCGCTGCGGCCACGTCAATCGGCCTGCTGGCCGGATGCGGGGGCAGCGCGTCCAAGGCGACCACGTCCACGGCGACCACGTCCACGCCGACTTCCACGACCATCGTACGCCAGGCCGGCGGACCTGGCTCGGGGATGCCGAGGAAGTGACCCCAACCCCGCAATCACCATGCAGGCAATGGCATCAGGGCATAAGACAACCCCGTCTATGCGGGGCTTTGGTCCTACCTATGTGAGAGCCGACGAGCGGATTCGAACCGCTGACCCCTTCATTACGAGTGAAGCAGTGCGGCAGGCTGATCGCGCAGCAAGACGAGGGATCGAGGCCCGGCACTGCTGGCCGACCACCACTCAGCCACCACTATGCATGGCGATGGGGTAGGGCAGAGAGAATGAGGGAGAGTGTTCGACTGCACCACTACCCCTAACCCTTCGCCCCATGCGGGATGCAGTAGTGCACCCGGGTTGCACTGCTGGTGCACAACTGCACGGCTGCGGCGGCACCTCGGCCGTGCGTTTTTTGCTGCCGAGCGGTCATTGACCCCGACCCGACTCGGCCGTATCTCTCCCAAAGAAGCAGGAAAGCGCCGGAACCGCGCTGATCCCGACCGATCCCGCCGGGACGCGACTAGCAGCCGGTCATGGTCATGTCGTCGTTGGGGCAGGTGATGCGCTCACCATCACCGGATATCACCTGCACCCGCAGTAGCGGCCTCCTGGCCACTGCCTGCCACCTGCAGAGCGCATCATGCGCTGTGCAGGTGAGAGGAAATCAGGGGATCACCTTAATTCATTAGAGGGCGTCGATGCCCATACGCAGAAATACGCCTTCAATGCAACCGTAAGGCACTCCTGGCGCTATACCTCTTGGGTTGGCGCACGCGGTCACGCACTGAATAATGGCCCGTTGGAAGGCTTCACGTTGTTGGGGTGACTCAAAAAGAATCTTCCTGGGGATGTCGGCGGCGGCGTTGCGGGCGGGCGCCGCTTTCGTCGTCGCCGGTGGAGGGGGCGCGCCCTCGGGGCCGTCGCCCCCGCATCCCGCGAGGAGGACCATTGACGCCGCCGCGGCGGCGGTGGCGGCGATGGCGGTGGTGCTCGGGCGCATGGGGAGTCTCCGGAGTCGCGGTGTGCTTCGAAACTACCGGCTGGGTACCGCTCGGCGCAACTCCGCGGTCCGTGAGCACGTCACGGGAAATGCCAGCACGGCGCGCCTCAACTTGTCACGTCATGGTCGGGGGTGACCATGAATCCGAGCACGGGGGTAACCGTGACGACCGCAGCACGACCAGCGCCAGCCGTGACCGACGACGACGGGGCAGCCTTCGACCGGGTGCAGAAAGCCCTGCGATTCGACCCAGCACGCCCGCCACTCAGCCACCACTATGCGACCGGTCGGGAGCACTGCTGACTCCTGCGGGGAGGAGGGGAACCGCATGGGAATGGGAAACGTGAGAGCCGACGAGCGGATTCGAACCGCTGACCCCTTCATTACGAGTGAAGTGCTCTACCAGCTGAGCTACGTCGGCGAGGCGGACGGCACTCTAGTGCAAACGCCGCGCTTCCCTAGCCGTCGTCCTGCACCGTGAAGCGCGTCGCCTTGAGGCGCGAAAGGCGGAATCCGTGTCCGTCATCGTTGCGGCACTCGAGGGCGGTGACGCGGCTGGTGCAGGTGAACGGCCCGGCCTCCCAGGTGGCCCCGTACCGGATCGTCTGGAAGCCCTTCCCGCTCAGCGGCGGCAGCGCGGTGTCGCCATGGCAGGTCCATCGGGCACGCCCCTGCTCCGAGATGGTGAACGAGTCGCCGTAGTCGAGTGGGCAGTTCGCCGGTCTCTTCGGCTTCGGGTACGTGAACGTGCGGATGTCGCAGCGCAGCACGGGTGTGGTGTCGATGTCGGACGCGATGCAGCCGATGTTGCGGGTGGGGGTCGTGAACTGCGCGATCGAGCCCGCCGAGGCGGTTCCCGAGACAGCAAGCCCGGCGAGGGCGATGACCGGGACGATGAACCTCATTCGCATGCCCTCAGGGTATCGCGAGGGACCCCGGTGACCGTCGGGGAGGGGTGCCGCCGCGACGCAGCATCGCGAGCCGGTCGAGGAGCCCCTCCACCCAGAGGTCGGCCATCGGGTTGAGCCGGAACCCGGCCCGGGTGCGCTGGATCTCCTGCAGGCGCGCCTCGAGCTCGGCCTGCCGCTCGGGGTGGGCCACGGCGCGCAGCCGGTCGATGAGCTCCTCATGCCGCACCGCCGCATCGGCGCCCACCGCCACCGCAAGGGCATCGGCGTGCACCGCCGCCACGCCGTCGAGCACGTGCCCCCAGCCCTCGGTCACCAAGCGTCGCCGCTGCCGGCGGGCCTCATCATCGGCCTTCTTCGCCGCGGTCTTGCCCCCCCGCTTGCCCTCGAGTGCCGCCGCCTCGGCGCGGAGTCGCTCGAGCTCATCCGACGGGTGCTCGGCGGCGGCATCCTCCATGGCCGACTGGATGTCGTGCACGAGGGCGGCACCGCCTCCTGCATCCTCGAGGCTCGCCATTCCGAGCTCGGTGCCGAGCCCGCGCAGGCGCCGCTCGAAGGGCCCCACCTGCAGTGCGAGCAGCCCGTCGGCGCGCGCCCTGGCGCGCGCGTCAGCCGCGTCCGTGCCCGCGGCCTCCAGTGCCGCGGCGATCACCTGCCACCCGGGGGCGCGGAACGGCACCAGCATGCACCTCGACCTGATGGTCGGGATGAGGTCGGTGAGGTGGTCGGTGACGAGGATGACGTGCGAGAGGGGAGGGGGCTCCTCGAGCACCTTGAGGATGCGATCGGCGCCCTCCTGCGGGCGCAGGCGCTCCGCACCGTCGATGATCATCACGCGCCGCTGCCCCACGACGGGGAGCGATGCCAGGTCGGACAGGACCGGCTCGAGTTCATCCTGCAGCCGGATGGTCGTCCCCGACGCGCTGACCGTGGAGATATCGAGCGACTCCTCCGAGGGCTCGTGCACCCCCGAGGGGTCGACCAGCGCCCACGCCATGGCCCTCGCGGCGCGTCGCTTGCCGGAGCCCCGCGGGCCGTGCAGCAGCAGCTGCTGGGGCGGGGAGGGGCGCTCGGCGCTGGCCGAGAGGATGCGCTCGGCCACGGGCTGCCCCGGCACCGACACCATCAGAGCGTGCCCACCACCGTGGCCATCACCCTCGCATGAACCTCCTCGAGGGTGCCATCGGCCGACACCAGGTGCACGCGGTCGGGATACAGGCGCGCGACCTCGCGGTAGCCCTCGGCGACGCTCTCCTGAAGCGCCTCGCCCTCGTCCTCGATGCGGTCCACGCTGCCGCGGCCGGCGCGGCGATCCACCGCCGCCCCCGGGGGGAGGTCGAGGATGATGGTGAGATCGGGCATGACGTCGCCGATCCCCGGGGCGTTGATGGCGGCCACGCGTTCGATGCCGAGACCGCGCGCGGCGCCCTGGTATGCCAGCGAGGAGTCGAGGAAGCGGTCGGCCACCACCCACGTGCCGCCGTCGAGCGCGGGGGCGATGACGTCGGCCACGAGTTGGGCGCGGGCCGCCGCGAAGAGGAAGGCCTCCGACCAGGGGGTCATGGCGTCCGGCCCGAGCACCACCTCGCGCACGGCCTCCCCGAGCGGGGTGCCGCCGGGCTCGCGCACGTGGATCACCTCATGGCCGCGCCCGCGCAGGGCCTCGGCCAGCATCACGGCCTGTGTGCTCTTGCCCGAGCCGTCCACGCCCTCGAGCGAGATGAACGTGCCGGTCATGGCTGGGCCACGAGGATCGCGGCCACCAGCACCAGCACGGCCGTGCCGGTGCACAGCACGTAGCCGAGCACGCGGGCAGCGGGCGATGGACCGCGCCCGGTCTCGGAAGCCGGCATGTCCGCCGCGAGGCGGGCGAGCACCTCGGGGAGCGGCCCGGACGGGCGTTCGTCGGTCATCGCCACTTGCGCCGGGTCGGGGCGTCGTGAATGCTCCCCCGCGACCACGAGGCAAGGACACGCATGACGACGCTGCGACATGGGGTCCGCATGGGGATCGAGGCTAGCAGTGCCTGATGGGGCGCCGGCCATCGTCACCGGCGGGGCCGGATTCATCGGATCGACCCTCGCCGACGCCCTCGTGGCCCAGGGCCGCGAGGTGCATGTGGTGGACGACCTCTCCACCGGCCACCAGCGCAACGTGCCGCCCGAGGCATTCCTCCACGAGGTCGACATCCGCGACTTCCCCGCAATGGCGGACGTCGCCTCGCGCTCGGGTGCGCCGGTGATCTTCCACCTGGCCGCGCAGGCCGATGTGCGCAAGGCCATCGCCGACCCCGCCTTCGACGCCGACGTCAACATCGCCGGCACGCTCTCGGTGCTCGAGGCCGCCCGCGTCAATGGCGCCCGCGTGGTGTTCGCGGCCACCGGCGGAGGGTCGTACGGCGAGTACGAGGGCCTGCCCATCCCCACACCCGAGACGGCCGAGCCCCGGCCGATGTCCCACTACGGCCAGAGCAAGCTCGCAGGGGAGGGGTACTGCGGGCTGTACGGGCGGCTGTACGGCATCGCATCCACCCGTCTGCGCCTGGGCAATGTCTACGGCCCCCGGCAGGACCCCCACGGCGAGGCCGGCGTGGTGGCCATCTTCTCGGGCCGCATCATCGACGGCGAGCCGGTCACCGTGTTCGGTGACGGGCTGCAGACACGCGACTACGTGTACGTGGATGACGTCGTCGACGCCTTCCTGCGCGCCGAGCGCGGGCCCGCCGATCTCACCGCGAACGTGGGAACGGGGCGCGAGGTGTCGGTGCTCGACCTCGCGCGCATCCTCGGCGCGCCCGACCCGCAGTTCGCGCCCGCCCGCACCGGCGAGCTGCAGCGCAGCTGCCTCGACCCGGCTCGTGCACGCGAGGTGCTCGGGTGGTCGGCGGCCGTGACGGTGGAGCAGGGCCTGCCACAGACCCTCGCGGCCATCCGCGCGGCCCGCTCGGCCTAGGCCTCGCCGCGGGGGCGCGGCACCAGCCGCGGGGCGCGCACGGGCTCCCCGTCGGCGATGCGCCGGGGTCCGGTGTCGAGCATCCACGCCACCTCGTCCCTCGGGCGGCGGATCACCCGCTCGAGCACGTCGAGGGTGCCCGCGAAATCGAGTGCATGGCCGGTGGGGGATGGCTCATCGGATGCCACCACGGTGACCATGCCATTGCGAAGAAGATCGAACGCCGCCCGTTCAGCGCGCGCCCCGTGCTGGCCCGCCAGGCTTCCGGCGCCGATCTGTACCAGTGCGCCGCGCCCGAGGAGGTCGCGCAGGCGATCGGGCGCCAGTTGCACCGACTCAGCCCGCTCCGGGTGGGCGATCACTAGCCCGAGGCCGCTCATCTCGAGCCCTTGCAGCAACTCGCCCATCCCCAGTGGCCAGCCGGAATCCGGCAGCGTGGCCACGAGCCACCGGCCGGCCTGCCCGGCGGTGGCGCGCGCCAGCAGGTCGGGGGCGAGGTCGCGGATGTGATCGACCGCCAGCACCGCGCCGGGGAGAAGCGCGAGGGGGAGGTCGGCGTCAGCGAGGGCTGCCGCGAGGGCGTCGCGCGCGGCATCTGCAGCCGCGAGTCCTGCAGATGGGTCGTCCCCGGGCAGCGCCGGGCAGACCGCCGCCGTGACGCCGCCGGCGAGCAGCTCGCGCGCCGCATCGAGGGCCGCCTGCATGTCCGGCGTGGACGCATGGATGCCGGGGAGGATATGGGCGTTCAGGTCGAGCACGGCGGTGGACACTAGCGGGGGTGACGACATCTCCGCGCCGCGCTAGCATGCCGCTCCGCGAGGGGCATTAGCTCAGTTGGGAGAGCGCCTGGATCGCACCCAGGAGGTCAGCGGTTCGAATCCGCTATGCTCCATGAAAGTCCTGCACACGGGGCTGTTTTGACCAATCAATTCTCATAGGTGACCATTTCGCGATGAGCACGATCCCCGCCGAGTATCCGCCGCGCCACCGCCCATCGGACTACGTGATCGCCCCGGAGGCGGGCGAGGACGAGTACATCGAGGTCGGCGTCCTGTTCGTGGGCGCGGGCCCCGCCGGCCTGGCGGGTGCGATCCGGCTCGGCCAGCTCATGGCCGAGGACGAGGAGCTCATGGAGGCCCTCGGTGAGGTGCCCATCGCCATCGTCGAGAAGGGCAAGGGCCCCGGGTCGCACCTGCTCTCGGGTTCGGTGATGCGCCCCGGCCCGTTCAAGTCGCTGTTCCCGGACGCCGCGCCGGGTGAGACCCCCGGGGTGTTCGAGGAGGTCAACAAGGAGTCGGTGTACTTCCTGCGCAAGGGAGCGAAGATCCGCATCCCGACGCCGCCGTTCCTTCACAACGATGGCAACTGGGTGGTCTCCATCAGCCAGCTCTCGCGCTTCATGGCCGAGCAGGCCGAGGAGTACGGTGCCTACATGCTGCCCGAGACCGACGCGCAGCAGCTGCTCGTGCAGGACGGACGCGTGGTGGGCATCAAGACCGGTGACAAGGGACGCGGGCGCGACGGGGAGGAGCTCTCCACCTTCGAGCCGGGCGTCGAGGTGCGCGCCAAGGTCACGGTCGTCTGCGAGGGAACGCAGGGCCACCTCGCCGGCGTGCTGCGCACTCACTTCGAGCTCGACCAGGACTCCACGCAGATCTACGAGATCGGCGTCAAGGAGGTGTGGGAGGTCGAGAAGCCCCTCGACCGCGTGATCCACACCATCGGCTGGCCGCTGCGGCTCGGCTCGAAGTGGCGCGAGTACGGCGGCGCCTGGCTCTACCCGATGGGGGGCAACATGGTCTCCATCGGAATGGTGACCGGGCTCGATGCCACTGATGCGAACATCTCGGTGCACGACCTCCTGCAGCAGGCCAAGACCCACCCTCTGTTCAAGGATGTCCTGAAGGGCGGGCGTCGCGTCGCGTGGGGCGCCAAGACGCTTCCGGCCGGAGGCATCTACGGCCTGCCGAGTCGTTTCCACGTCCCCGGGGCGGTGCTCTGCGGCGACTCGGCGGGATTCCTCAACGCCGCGGCACTCAAGGGCGTGAGCTACGCGATGAAGTCGGGCATCATTGCGGCCGAGCAGGTGGCGAAGTCGATCAAGGACGGCACGGTCGAGGAGACCACCGGCCTCTGGAACTACGACGAGGCCATCAAGGACTCGGAGGTGTGGAAGGACCTCTGGAAGGTCCGCAACTTCCGCCCTTCGTACCAGAAGGGCTTCATCTACGGCGGCATGGTCACCGGCATGATGGTGATGACCGGGGGCAAGTTCCCCAAGAAGGTCACCATCAAGGCCGACAGGGACGAGCCGGTGATCATCGGTCCCGACCGCGGCTACCCGAAGGCCGATGGGGAGTACATCTTCGACAAGCTGTCGTCGGTGTTCCTCAGCGGCAACAAGACGCGTGATGACCAGCCGAACCACATCCGCATCCGCACCGAGGTGCCCAAGGAGCTGGCGGTCACGTGGGAGAACATGTGCCCGGCGAAGGTGTACGAGATCGTCGACGGCTCCGAGGCCGATGGCATGGTGCACGTGCGCATGAACAACCCGAACTGCGTGCAGTGCGGCGCCATCACCGCCAAGGGCGGCCAGCTCACGCCCCCCGAGGGCGGCAGCGGGCCCGAGTACACCCTCACCTAGGGGCGGTTCTCACGATATGCGCGTGGCCTCCGCGGCGTGTCGCGCCGCGTTGGCCACGTAGCGGGCGGCCTGTTCCGCAAGGCCGGCGCGCTCCTCGGGGGTGAGGTCGCGGCGCACCCTCGCCGGAACGCCGACCACCAGGACGCCCTCGGGGACCTGCATGCCCTCGGGCACCAGCGCATGGGCCCCGACGATGCTCTGCGCGCCGATTACCGCGCCATTCAGCACGGTTGCCCCGATGCCGATGAGGCACTCGTCGCCCACAGTGCACCCATGGACGGTGGCGCGATGCCCGATCGTCACGCGGGCGCCGACCACGCAGGGCATGCCGGGATCGGCGTGGAGCACGGCACCGTCCTGCACGTTCGTGCCCGCACCAACGTCCACGCGCTCGATGTCGCCGCGGATCACCGCGTGGGGCCAGACCGATGCATGGTCGCCGAGGACCACCCGACCGATCACCACCGCCGCCTCATGGACGAATACGTCGGTGCCGAGGCGCGGAATGTCCCCGCCGAGTCCCTGGATCACGTGGCAAACCTCCCGACTTGGGCCGTTGGGGGCGGGACCCCCACGGCGATCGTCGTGCGTCCCCGATAAGGTTGCCATGCAGGCACAGAAACCCGTCGCCCAGGAGCGAAACATGCGTCGAGGAATCACCATCGCGGCCGCCGTGCTCTCATCCGTCGGCCTCATCGCGCTCGGCGCGGGATGCGGCGGAGGCGATACCGCGGGAGTCACCCCGGCCGATGCCACGACCATCGCCAACACGGCTCTCCAGACGGATTCGCAGGGCAAGACGATTCCCGCGCCGGGCGCCGACACCGGATCCGGCGGCGCCGGTGGCGCAGCCGACGGCGCGGCCGGTGGCGCCGCGGGTGGTGCGGCTGCCGGCGGCGCATCCGGCGACGTCGCCGCCGGCAAGACGGCGTTCGAGGCCAACTGCCAGGGCTGCCACCCCGCCGGTGGCACGCAGGCCGGAGTCGGCCCGCAGCTCAGCGCCTCGAAGAAGGACGCAGCGCAGGTGAAGATGCAGATCATGAACGGCAAGGGCGCGATGCCGGGCGGCCTCGTGAGCGGCGCAGACCTCGACAACGTGGTCGCCTACGTCATGAGCATCGAGCAGTAGGGCCTGGCGCCACCGCGATCGCCACGAGGCCCGGGCCCCACGGGGTGCCGGGCCTCGTTACATTCCGAGCCGAGGAGGACCGCTGCTCGACCTGCGCCTGATACGCCGTGACCCCGACCTCGTGCGCGCCGCGCTCGCGAGGCGCGGTGACGCGGATGCGCTCGACGCGGTGCTCGATCTCGATGCCGGGTGCCGGTCCATGCGCGCCACGGTGGAGGAGCGGCGGGCCGAGTCAACGCGCATCGCGAAGGAGATCGGGGGCCTGAAGAAGCAGGGCCAGCCGGTGCCCGCAGAGCAGGAGACCGCTGCCCGTGCGCTGCGCGAGGCCACGACCGAGGATGAGGAGCGCCTGCGCGAGCTGGAGTCCCGGCGGGACGCCCTTCTGCTTGCCCTGCCCAACATCGCCGAGGACGCCGCACCTGATGGGGGCGAGGACGACGCGCTCGAACTGCGCACTGTGGGGGAGATCCCCACCTTTGCGGAGGGGGCACGCGACCACGTGGAGCTGGCCGAGGGCTTTGGCGGGCTCGACCTCGAGCGCGCGGCGCGCACGTCGGGCTCCCGGTTCGCCTACCTCATGGGTCCGCTCGTGCGGCTCCAGATGGCCCTGGTCACCTGGGCCGTCGACGTCGTGACCTCCGAGGGCTTCACGCCCGTCATTCCCCCCGTGCTGGTTCGGGAGGAAGCCCTCATCGGCACCGGGTTCTTCCCGGCCGACCGCTCCTCCGTGTACGCCACCGCCGACGACGACCTCTACCTCGTGGGCACGTCGGAGGTTCCGCTCGCGGCACTCCACCAGGACGAGATCCTCGACGAGGCCGACCTGCCCCTGCGCTACGCGGGGATCTCGTCGTGCTTCCGGCGCGAGGCCGGCGCCGCGGGTCGCGACACCCGGGGCATCTTCCGCGTGCACCAGTTCGACAAGGTCGAGATGTTCTCGTTCACCACCCCGGAGCAGTCGTCGGAGGAGCACCTGCGGATCCTCGGCATCGAGGAGCGCATCCTGCAGGATCTGGGAATCCCCTATCGGGTGGTGGACGTCGCAGTGGGAGACCTCGGGGCATCGGCCGCGCGCAAGTTCGACTGCGAGGCCTGGATGCCCGGGCAGGACCGCTACCGCGAGGTCACCTCGTGCTCCAACTGCACCGACTACCAGGCGCGGCGCCTGAAGGCGCGCACCAAACGGGGCAAGGAGACCCTGCCGGTGCACACCCTCAACGGCACCGCCGTGGCCGTGGGGCGCACGCTCATCGCGATCCTCGAGAACCACCAGCGGCCGGATGGCTCGGTGGTGGTGCCCGAGTGCCTCCGGGCCTACGGAGCACCCGAGGTGCTGGGGCCGGCCTGACATGACGCCCGCGCGTCCACCCGGCTCGGTGGCCGTGGTGGGCCACGTGGAATGGGTCACCCACGCGCTCGGCGCGCTGCCCGACCGCGGGCACATCGCCGACCTGCGCGACCCCCTCGCCGAACCGGCCGGTGGCGGGGCGGTGGCGGCCTGCGCGGCTGCGCGCCTCGGTGCACCGACCACGCTCCTCACGGCTCTCGGCGACGACGTGGCCGCGCAGAGGAGCCGCGCGATCCTCGAGGCGCGAGGGGTGGAGGTGGTCGGCGCATCACGGCGGCAGCCCCAAACCCCCGTGCTGTCGATCACGGAGGCCGACGGCGAGCGCACGATCATGGTGGTGGGTCCCCGCCTGCAGGCAGAGGCTGGCGACGACCTGCCGTGGGGCCTCCTCGCCGATATCGGTGGTGCCTATTACGCGGGCGAGCATCCGGGCGCACTCGAGCACGCCCGTGCGGCCTCCGTGCTGGTGGTCACCGCCCGGCGCCTTGACGACGTGCGCGCTGCGGGCGTGCGGGCCGACGTCGTCGTCGCCAGTGCATCCGATCCCGATGAAGACCCGTGGGGCCTTCCGCAGCCCCTCATGCCCAGGGCCATCGTGCTCACCGATGGATCACGCGGTGGTGTGATTCACCGCGGCGGTGAGAGCATCCGCTACGCCCCCGTGACGCCCCCCGGGCCGGTGGTCGACACCTATGGGTGCGGAGACTCCTTCGCCGCCGGGCTCACGGTGGGGCTCGCACGCGGCCTCGACATCGCCGACGCCTGCGCCCTGGGTGCCCACGCGGGCGCCCAGTGCGCCACGTGGCGTGGCGGCCTCGGCCCCACGCCATGACCGACCCGGAGCACGCGGCACCGCAGACAGTCTCGCGGCGCACGGTCGTGCTGGGCGTGGCGCTGGTGCTCGTGCTCGCGATCGGGCTCGTCCTCCTGCTGGGCAAGGCCGCCGGTTACCGACAGGTGCTCGAGGCCCTGGAGCGAGCCAGCGGACCGTGGCTGCTCGCGTGCCTTCTCCTGGAGCTGGCCTCGTACGCGGCGTACGTCATTTCCCTGAGGGCCGTGGTGGCCATGGACGGCGGCCCGCAGCTCAGCCCCGGCTCGGCAACGCGCATGTGGCTCGCGAGCCTCGGCGGCACGCGCATCGTGTCCCCGGGCGGGGTCGGCGGCCTGGCCGTCCTCTACTGGCTGCTGCGTCGTGCCGGCATGACCGCCGGTGCGGCGGTCTCACGGGTGCTCGGGTTCAACATCCTCATCTTCGCGCTGTTCGGTGCGTGGGCGTTTGCCACCGCGCTCGTGCTGCTCATGCCCATCGGGGGCGCAGTACCCCTGGGGTTGGAGCTGCCGTGGATCATCGGTATTCCCCTGATCGCCGCCGCCGGCCTGTGGATCAGCCAGGGAGAGCGCGGACAGCGCATCGCCGCCGATACCTCGCACGGCTGGCTGCGCAGGGGCCTGGCCGCTGCGGTACGCGGCATCGTGGTGGCGCGGGCAGCGGTGGCGCCGCGCAACATGAACATGCCGGCGATCATGGGCGCCATCGTCTACTGGGTGGGCGACGTCGCGTGCCTCTGGGCCGCCCTGCGTGCCATCGGCGCCGAGGTGTCCCTTGCCGCCGTCGCCCTCGCTTATGCCACTGCCTACATCGCGATGCTGTTCCCGCTGCCCACCGGCGGCTACGGGGCAATTGACGCCGCCGCCACCTTCACGCTCACCGTGCTGGGCATCCCGCTGGCCGAGGCCGTGGTGGGCGTGGTCGTGTGGCGCGTCTTCAACTTCTGGCTCCCCACGATCCCGGGCCTCATCGAGCTCGGCCGGTCGGCGAGCCTGGGACGCAGGCTCGCCCAGGAGCATCCGCCCTCGGCATCACTGCAACGGCCGCCCCCACCCGGGTGAATCAGTCCTCGGGCGGCCAGGCCTCGCCGGGGCCCGCGGGCTGCCTGCCGGCCGTGAGGATGCGCTCGCGACCCGGGTCCATGGCCTCGTAGGGCCGCACCACGGGGGAGCGCCAGGTCACATACGACTGGCAGGCCGCATCGGCGTCGTCGCGGTTCTGCGCGATGGCCTCGCTCAGGGCATGGGCGTCGCCCAGGCCGATGCCGGACGAAATGCCGGTCTCGGGTCCGAAGAAGTGCGCGGAGTCGCCGATCAGCACGATGCCGGGCTTCCACCACTCGGGGGTGGTCAGCAGCTCGGGCTCCGAGTAGCGCACCTGGTCGATGCTGTCGAGCCCCTCCACTCCGAGCTTCGACTCGGGCAGGAGCCGTGCCCACATGTCCTTCACGGCGTCGAGGCCCGGGGCAAGCGCGGCCTCGGCGCCCACGCGCTTGCACGAGCGCCATCCACCGGAGCCCTGCGGCCACGAGAGGTGACCGATGTGCCCGCCGTCAGACATGTACGCCATCGAGAACGACGTCTCGGACGGCGTGGTGCTCATCCAGCTGAGCTCGCCCTCGGGCAGCTGCGTGAGCACGGCCTCCATGCCGGCCATCTCGCGCACGCGCGACTGCTTGCCGTCGCAGGCCACGACGAGGTCGGAGGGGATCTCCACGTCGCCGTCCGGCCCCTCGGCGATGACGCCGACGACCCGCCCGCTGTCGTCGAAGACGAGGTCCTTCACAGAGTGTTCGTACATCACGGGCAGGTCGCGGGCGATGGCGTGGATCACCTTGCCCACCTCCACGCACACGGCCACCGCCGAGCTGCCCTGCGGTGCGATCTCGCGCCCCTCGGGCCACACCTCTTCCAGCACCCCGATCTCCTTCAGGGGCTCGTAGCCCTGAAAGCCGAGCATGTAGCCACGGGGGATGTACGCCCCCTCCGGCATGCGCTCGATCACGACGGGCTCCAGGCCTCGGGCGCGCAGCAGGCGCGCGAGGGTGAGTCCGACCATTCCTCCACCGGCGATCACGACGTTCATGGCGTGAAGCCTAACGCGTGGCGATGTAGGTGAGGTTCTCCTCCCGTCCCACGCGCGACCCATCCCCGAGCCAGCCGTCCTGCACCGCGATGACATCCGCCCCTCCGAGGCGTATCGCGGCCTCCACGTCACGCCGCGGCAGCCAGTTCATGCGGATGGGATCGAGCCCGAGCCGGCCGTAGAGCGTGCGGTCGGGCACCCCTACCGCGCGCAGCCCGTGGTACGCACGCCGGCGCCACTGCACGCGCTGGCGCAGCGGCATCGACGCGGGAATCTGCACCACCATCGCCCCGCCGGGGGCCAGGATGCGCGCCATCTCGCGCAGGTACGACGAGATCGCCGCCCGATCGGGCACGTGCTGCAACACGATGAACGACACCACGAGGTCGAATTCGCCATCCCCGAACGCCCGGAGGTCGGCCGTGTCATTGACCACCCATTCACAGGTGGGCCTGTCGACGTTCATCTCGGCCGCGCGTTGGATCATCGGCGCGCTGATGTCCACGCCCACCGAGCGGACGAAGAAGGGGGAGAGGGCCCGGGTGATGCGTCCCACGCCGCAGCCAAGCTCGAGCGACGATCCGCGATGGGATGCGATGCCGAGCTCCTCGCACGCGTTGATGATGCGCGCCGCGTCGGCCTCACCGGTGGCGAGGAACGCATCGACGTCCCACTCGCCATGCTTGGCATCGGGCGCACTGAGGATGGCGTAGAGGGGGTCGATGTCCCCGAGCGCCTCCCAGTCCCGCCGGTGATCGGCCATGTCGCCCACACGCGCAATGTACGCGCGGATGCCCCGAATGCACCGGGGGCGCAACATCAATCGCACGCGCAGCGAGGGGCAGGTTTATGCTGCGCGTGCAATCCGACCAAGGAGCCCCCATGCGCCCCGCCGCCCTTGCCCTTATTGCCTCCACCCTCGCGATCCCCGCCACGGCGGCGGCCGCACCCATCGGAACGGGAGCGCGCCAGTGCACGCTCGAGGCGCGCGCTGACTGCCGGGGCGTCATCGCCCGCTGGTCTGTTAGCAACCATGGCTCACTCCGCGGGATCAACCTGCGACGCGCCGATCTGCGCGGGGCCGACCTCCGAGGAGCCGACTTGAGGAAGGCGGACTTCCGCGGCGCGCGCCTGCAGCACGCGGACTTCCGGGGGGCTCGGCTGCTGGGCGCGCGCTTCGGGCCCCCGCCCGGCTCCGCTGGCTCCGGGGCAGCGCCCGTGCCGCCCTGCAGGACGAGCACGGATTGCAGAGGTGCCAATCTCAGCGGCGCGAACCTGCAGGGTGTCAACCTCACGGGGGTCGACTTCACCCACGCAAACCTCTCGAAGGCGTTGCTGTGGGGGGCCGACATGACCGATTCAAACCTGCAGGGTGCCGACCTCAGCTACGTCCAGGGCACCGTCACCCTCGTGCGCGCGAAGGCGGAATACAGCTATTGGGTAGGAGCCACGGTCAGGGCATATGCGGAGGGCATCGACCTGAGCCATTCGAATCTCACGTGGGTGCAGATGTCGCACTCGGACTTCCGGTCGGCCCAGATGCAGAACGTCCTCGCAGACAACGCGTACCTGGGTTACTCCAACTTCCAGCAGGCGGACCTCAGCTCCAGCACACTGACCCACGCCTACCTCGGATATGCGGATTTCCGCGGCGGGAACCTCGGCTCCACCGTCACGACCGGTGCCATCTGGCAAAAGACCATCTGCCCCAACGGCACCGTCACCGACACCGGTTGCTGACCCGCGCCGCACGGCGTGCGGTGCAGGTGGGGCGGGCGGGCTGGGGCGCCCCGCCCCGCACACCCGGGGACGGGGCGAAAAGCGGAGGGGGAGGGATTTGAACCCCCGGGCCGGGGTTGCCGGCCAGTGGTTTTCAAGACCACCGCATTCGACCGCTCTGCCACCCCTCCGCCGCGCACCATACCGGCGCGCGCGAATCACTACGATGCCGCGCGGAGAGGTGCCTGAGTGGTCGAAAGGGGCCGCCTGCTAAGCGGTTAACCGGGGTCAACCCGGTTCGAGGGTTCAAATCCCTTCCTCTCCGTGTTTGGGGCGCGCCCGTCCCGGTGGGGATGGGCGCGTCCTACCTACATGGCGGGACCGCTGCCGTCGGGGCATCGGCTAGCATGCGAGGCGCCCGTGACCGGCACCGATCCCGCAGATACCGACGACCACCCCCCGAGTAGGGGCGCCCGATGAGCACCGGGCTGCAAATCGTGCTCCTCCTCGTGCTTGTCGCGTGGACGGCGTTCTTCGTGGCGGCCGAGTACGCGTTCGTGGCGACGCGCCCCACCCGCATGCGCGAGCTGGCCGAGCAGGGCAGCAAGCGCGCGGCGCGCGTAGTGGCCATCCAGGAGAACCCGACGCGGTTCATCTCCGCTATCCAGGTCGCCATCACCTTCAGCGGCCTGGCGATCGGTGCCGTGGGTGAGCCCGCGGTGCGGGGCCTTGTCGAGGATGCCCTCAGCGGTCTGAGCCCGGCGGTGAGCAGCGGTGTCATAACGGTGCTCAGCGTCATCGTCGGCTTCGCGATCATCATCGCGGTCACCGTGGTGCTGGGCGAGATCGTGCCCAAGGCACTCACGCTGGCGCGCAGCGAGCGGGTGGCCCTTGTGGTGGTGGGGCCTGTGCGGGTGTTCACCGCCATTGTCTACCCCTTCGTGTGGCTGCTCGAGCGGCTGTCGGCCGTGACGCTCCGCCTGTTCGGGCTGCGCGGTGACATCCACCTGGGCCGCGGCCACACCGAGGAGGAACTCCGGATGATCCTCGCGGCCTCCTACGAGGAGGGTGTATTGGAGGCCGAGGAGTCGGAGATGCTCGATCGCGTCTTCGATTTCGCAGACACCGAGGTGCGGCAGGTCATGGTGCCGCGTCCCGACGTGGTGATGCTGCCGGTCACTGCCACTGTCGCCGAGGCGGCCGCCATCGTGGAGGAGCACCCGTACACGCGCTACCCGGTGTACGGGGACGACCCCGATGACGTGCGCGGGGTCATCCACATCCGCCAGCTGTTCGAGGCCGCAACGCGCGGCGACCACGATGCGTGGCTCCAGGACCTCGTGCGCGACGTCCAGCGCGTGCCCGAGACCAAGAATCTCGACGACCTGCTGCGCGACTTTCGCCGGACCAAGAGCCACCTGGCGGTGGTGGTGGACGAATACGGATCGCTGGCCGGCGTGGTGTCCCTCGAGGACCTGGTGGAGGAGGTCATGGGCGAGATCGAGGACGAATTCGACGTCCCTGACCGTGACATCGTCGCGCTCGGCGGGGGGCAGGCACTGGTTGCCGGGTCGGTCTCGCTGGATGAATTCCAGGATGCGTTCGGCGTGGAGTTGGATGACGACGACGTCAACACGATCGGCGGGGTGGTGTTCCACGCCATGGGCCGAGTGCCCGAGGTGGGGGACAGCGTTCTCGCACAGGGCTTTGAGTTCACGGTGCTGGAGATGGACGGATCCCGCATCGTGCGCCTACGCGTGGGGGCCGAGCACGTGGGCACCGCGCAGCGCGATCCCGGCGCCCCCGCGAACTGACCAGCAGCTCGAGGGCGGCCGCGCGCGTGTTTCGCCGCTGACCCACGGACTCGCAACGACCCTCGCGCGTTGGCAGCCTGTTCGCGGGAGGTGCCCGCATGGATACCGCGCTCGTCGACGTCGTCCTCATCATCGTGGTCGGCCTGGTCTTCGATTTCACAAATGGGTTCCACGATTCGGCAAACGCCATTGCGGCACCGGTCGTGACCAAGGCCGTGCCACCGCGCGTGGCCGCGCTAGGAGCAGCCATCCTCAACGTGATCGGGGCCTTCGCCTCGTTGGAAGTGGCCAAGACGGTTGGCTCGGGAATCGTGGACTCCGGTGCGGTCACGCCGGCCACGGTCCTCGTGGGATTGGTGGCGGCGGTGGCGTGGAACATGGGGTCGTGGCGCTTCGGCCTTCCCACGTCTTCCAGCTTCGCGCTCATCGGCGGCCTCATGGGCGCCGCGGTGGTGCAGAGCGGGTTCGGGGTGCTCAACGGGCAGAACTTCGTCGACAAGGTGCTCATCCCGGCGTTCTCATCGCCGGCGATCGGGTTTGCCATCGCCGCGCTTCTGGTACTCGCGATGGTGGGCCCGGTGACGCGGTGGATGACCCGGCGGCGGCAGGCATCGCGGGGCATCATGATCGTCACCTCGATGTTCGTGGCCTACTCGCACGGCGCAAACGACGCGCAGAAGACCATGGGGATCATCGGCCTCGCCCTTGTTGCGGGTGGCTTCTACGCCGAGTTCACCGTCCCGGTCTGGGTGATCCTGCTGTGCGCGCTTGCCATGGGGATCGGCACCTATGTAGGTGGGTGGCGAATCGTGGAAACGCTGGGGAAGAAGATCGTGCGGCTCGACATGCAGAGTGGCATCGCCGTCCAGGCATCCACAGCAGGCGTGCTCTATTCCACGGCCATGCTCGGGTTCCCCGTGTCCACCACGCAGGTGGTGACCGGGGCGGTCCTTGGCAGCGGTTCGCGCGACCGGTGGCGCCTCACCAATTGGGGGGTGATGGGCCGCATCGTCGTGGCGTGGGTCGTCACCATCCCGGCAACGATGCTGGTGGCGGCCGCGCTGGAGGCCCTGAACCGGGCGCCGGGGGGCGACATCATGCTTTACATCGTGCTCGCGATCGGTGCCGTTGCATTCGTCATTGTCGCGCGACCGTTGTTCGTGTCGTACGAGGAGGAAGAGGCTGTGGAGCCCGAACTCGAGGCCAGGGGTGAACTGCCGCGGGAGGCGCCGGTCCGCCCCGGAGGTGCGTGATGGAGGCCACCGGGAGCGGCGGGCGCGTCGTCGTGGGCGTGGATGGTTCGGAGGAGGGGCGTGCGGCGCTGCGCTGGGCCATACGGGCCGCGGGCCGATCCGGCGCGCTCCTGGAGGTGGTCCACTCGTGGCGGGCGAGCGAGTTCGAACTGGCCCACCTGTCCGGCATCAACCCGGCCATCGACTACGAGGGCATCGGAGGGCGGATGGTGGCGGACGAACTCGCGCAGGCGCTTGCGGCAGAGCCCGACTGCGGAGGCATCGAGACCTTGGTGACGCTCTCGGGGGATGCCCCGAAGCGCCTCCTGTGCCAGCGCTCGGAGGGCGCCGACCTGGTGGTGGTGGGCGCGCGCGGACGCGGTGCGTTCGACGGGATGCTCTCGGGGTCGGTGAGCCAGTACGTCACGGTGCACGCCCATTGTCCGGTGCTGGTGGTGCGCTGACCCCTCGCCGGCGGCCGCTCTGATACCGTGCCCGCCGCGCCGCGGTCACGCACCGCGCCCGCGCCAGTAGCTCAGTCGGATAGAGCGTCGGTCTACGAAACCGAAGGTCACAGGTTCGAATCCTGTCTGGCGCGTTTCCCCCGCCCCCGCCGTACCCGCCGCATCGCCTGAGCGCACCCGTGCGGCGATAATGCCGGCATGACCCGCTTCGCTCGCGCCTCCGGCCGTCGGGTTGCCCTGGGAATCGCACTGGGCCTCCTCGCCGGTGGCGGTGCCTGTCCGGTGCTTGCGTCACCCCCGGGAGCAGCTCCGACGCTGCCGTGGCAGCTCCTCGAGAGCCGCCCGCACGATGCCGGGGCGTTCACGCAGGGCCTCGTCGCGACAGGCGGAGTGCTGCTCGAGAGCACCGGCGACTGCTGCCCGCCGGGGTACGGTCAGTCGTCGATCCGCAGGGTCGACCCGCGCACGGGGTCGGTGCTCGCCATCCGGCGCAACCCACCCCCGGTATTCGCGGAGGGGGTCACGGTGCTGCGCGGAACCGCATGGCAGCTCACCTATTACGACGGCGT
>JAFMJQ010000033.1 GCA_017853415.1 Thermoleophilia bacterium
ACGTCGAGCACCACGCGGTTGACGCCCGGGACCTCGTTGATGACGCGGCTCGAGATCTTCTCGATGAGGTCGTAGGGCAGCCTGGCCCAATCGGCGGTCATGGCGTCGTCGGACGTGACCGCCCGGATGACGATGGGGTAGGCGTAGGTGCGGCTGTCGCCCTGCACCCCCACCGAGCGCACGGCCGGCAGCACGGCGAATGACTGCCAGAGGTCGCGGTAGAGGCCGGCGAGGCGGATCTCCTCCTGCAGGATGAAGTCGGCCTGGCGCAGGATGTCCAGCCGCTCGGCCGTGACCTCGCCGATGATGCGGATGGCCAGGCCCGGACCCGGGAACGGCTGGCGCCACACCATGCGCTCGGGAAGCCCGAGCTCCTCCCCCACCAGGCGCACCTCGTCCTTGAACAGCTGGCGAAGGGGCTCGACGAGCTCCATCTCCATGTCGTCGGGCAGGCCGCCGACGTTGTGGTGGCTCTTGATGGTGGCCGCGTTGGTGCCGCCGCCCGACTCGATGACGTCGCTGTAGAGCGTGCCCTGCACCAGGAACTTCTCGTTCCCCAGCTTCGCGGCCTCGGCGTCGAAGGTGCTGATGAACTCGGCCCCGATGATCTTGCGCTTCTCTTCGGGGTCGGTGACGCCGGCGAGCTTCGACAGGAACTGCTCCTGCGCGCGCACGTGCACCAGCGGCACGTGGAAGTGGCGGCCGAAGGCCTCCTCCACCTGCTCGCCCTCGTTCATGCGCAGCATGCCGTGGTCGACGAACACGCAGGTGAGGTTGTCGCCGATGGCGCGGTGCACCAGCAGGGCGGCCACGGCGCTGTCGACGCCGCCGGAGAGCCCGCAGATGGCCTTCTGGTCGCCCACCTGCTCGCGGATGCGCTTCACCTGGTCGTCGATGACGTTGGCGGCGGTCCACGTGGGCGCGAGGTCGCAGGCGTCGAACAGGAACGCCTTGAGCAGGTCGGTGCCGAAGGGCGTGTGCACCACCTCGGGGTGGAACTGCACGCCGAAGCGGCGGTTGGCGCGGTCCTCCATGGCGGCGATGGGCGCGCCCGGCGTCTCGGCCGTCACCGTGAATCCCCCGGGCGCGGTGGTGACCGCGTCGCGGTGGCTCATCCAGCAGGTCTCGGCCGGAAGATCGCGGAACAGGCCCTCGCGCGAGTGCACGCGGATGTCCGTGCGCCCGAACTCGCCCGACCCGTTGTTGGTGACCACCCCGCCCAGCGCCTGGGCCATCGACTGCATGCCGTAGCAAATGCCCAGCACGGGGATTCCCAGGTCGAGCAGGCGGCGGTCGAGTGACGGCGCGCCGTCCTCGTACACCGACGCGGGGCCGCCCGAGAGGATGATGCCGCCGGGCCGGATGCGCTCGATCTCGGCCGGGTCGATGTCGTGCGGCACGATGGCCGAGAACACCCGGCACTCGCGGACGCGGCGGGCGATGAGCTGGCTGTACTGGGCGCCGAAGTCGACGACCAGGATGCCCTCGGCGGCCTGGGCCTCGAGCTCGGGGGCGAGGTGGAACGCCACCGTCAGCCCATGCCCACCGACTGCGCCTGCTGCAGCTTCTTGCCCTCGGTCTTGAGCGCCGGGGCGATCATGACCTCGCACTTCTGGAAGCTCTGGATCGACTCGTAGCCACAGGTGGCGAGCGCGTTGCGCAGCCCGCCGATGAGGTTGAGCGAGCCGTCGTTCTCGTGCGCCGGCCCGAGCAGGATCTCGCGGATCGTGCCGATGCTGCGGGTGCGCACGCGCGTGCCGCGCGGGAGCTCGGGGTGGAACGTGGCCATGCCCCAGTGGTTGCCGTGGCCGGGGGCCTCGGCGGCCTTGGCCAGCGGCGAGCCCACCATGCAGGCATCCGCGCCGCAGGCGATGGCCTTGGCGAGGTCGCCGCCGTAGGCCATGCCGCCGTCGGCGATGACGTTCACGTACTGGCCTGTCTCGAGCAGGTGCTGCATGCGGGCGCCGGCGGCATCGGCGATGGCCGTCGCCTGCGGCACGCCCACGCCGATCACCTGGCGGGTGGTGCACGCCGCGCCGGGGCCCACTCCCACCAGCACGCCCACGGCGCCGGTGCGCATGAGGTGCAGGGCCGTGGAGTACGACGCGCAGCCGCCGACGATGACGGGCACGGGGAGGTCGGCGATGAACTGCTTGAGGTTGAGCGGCTCCACCGACGACGAGACGTGCTCGGCCGATACCACCGTGCCCTGGATCACCAGGATGTCGAGCCCGGCGTCGAGGGCCGGGCCGATGAACTGCTCCACGCGCTGCGGGGTGAGCGACCCCGCGGTGAGCACGCCCGCCGCCTTGATCTCCTTGATGCGCTCCACCATGAGGTCGGCGCTGACGTCGCGGGCGCGGTAGATGTCCTGCAGCCCGGCCGTGGCGGTCTCGGGCGGGTAGTCGGCGATCTTGCGCAGCTCGGCGTCGGGGTCCTCGTAGCGGCTCTGGATGCCCTCGAGGTTGAGCACCCCCAGGCCGCCCAGCTTGCCGATCTCGATCGCGGTGGCCGGCGAGACGACTCCGTCCATCGCCGATGCCAGGAGGGGCATCTCGAGCTTGTGGGGACCGAGCTCCCACGAGAGGTCGACGTCCTCGGGGTCGCGGGTGCGCCTGCTGGGGACGATGGCGATCTCATCGAGGCCGTACGCCCGGCGCCCTCGCTTGCCACGGCCGATCTCGATCTCCACCCGGTCTCCCCCAGTCGCTCGTCGGTTGAACGAGCAACCTACCACCCCCGTCCGGACGTCCGGAGGCCCCTTTCGGGCGGCTGGCGGGGGCCCCTCAGGACCCCGTGGCGACCTCTTCCACCGACACCTGCCGTGCCAGCGCGCTGACGTCGGCGGGGTCGAGCACGCCGGCGCCGAGCAGGCCGGTGCTGGCGGCGCCGGACGCCACGGCGCGCTTGAGGGCGTCCTCCTGGCCCGCCCCCTCGTAGGTGCCCGCGAGGTAGCCGGCGAGGAAGGCATCACCCGATCCCACGGTGCTCACCACGTCGCTGCGCACGTCGATGCGCGCCTGCAGCGTGATGCGGGCGTGGTCGTCATCGGGTGCGGGAAGGCGGGCCACGCACCCCCGCTCGTCGTGCACCAGGGCGGAGCGCGCGCCCATCGAGCACAGGGCCTCGGCACCCACCGCGGCGTCCTCGTCGTCGGCGAACTCGTTGCCCACGACGTCCTCGGCCTCGCGCACGTTCGGGCTCACCAGCCATGGCTCGGCGGCGAGCGCGCCGCGCAGGGCGGGGCCCGGGGCGTCCACCACGATGGGCAGGTCGGGGCGGCCGATCTCGCGCGCGAGCACCGCGTAGAAATCGGCGGGCACATCGCGCGGCAGCGACCCGGCCAGCACCACGATGTCGGCGCCCTTCGCCAGGTAGGCGAGCTTCTCCATGAGCAGCGCGAGTTCGGCGTCGGCAACCGAGGGCCCGTACTCGTTGATCTCGGTCTGCTGCAGGGAGGTCGGGTCGACCACGGCGGTGGACGTGCGCGACTCGTCCCCGATGCGCACGAAGTCGTTGAGGATCCCCTCGGCGGTGAGCTGCTCGATGATCGCCGTGCCGGTGCGCCCGCCGGCGAGGCCGGCGGCGATCACGGGCTGGCCGAGGTTGCGCAGGGCCCGCGCGATGTTCACGCCCTTGCCGCCCGGCAGGGTCATGGCCTCGCTGGCGCGGTGGCGGCGGCCGGCCTGGAAGTTCGGGACGCTGAGCGTGCGGTCGAGGGCCGCATTGAGGGTGACGGTGAGGATCACGAGAACACGGACCCTATCCCCGAGAACGCATCCTTGAGGGAATCGGTGAAACCCGGGGCGTCCACCGACTGCGTCGCCAGGAGCGCCGAGCGGGCCACCACGGCGCCATCCTGCACCACCTCCACCCTCCCCACGCGCTGCCCGCGCCGCACGGGCGCCTCGGCCATGCCCGGCGCCACCACGCGCATCGACACGGGCTTGCCCACGCGCACGGTGGCCGACACCGGGGTGGCCGGCGCCAGTGCCACGGTGGCCCCCGGAACGCCCTGCACCGGCAGGTCCACCACGGACCGGCCACGTGGGATCACCACGGGCCGCGCGTAGTTCGAGAACGCCCACTCGAGCAGTGCCTTGCTGTCGGCGGCGCGCGTGGCCCGGTCGGGCTCGCCCATCACCACGGCGTAGAAGTCGCGACCCAGCCTGCTCGACGTCGCATGCGCCACCAGCACGTAGCCCGCGCCGTCGGTGTGGCCCGTCTTGATGCCGTCGGCGTCGGGCATGATCGAGAGCAGGTCGTTCTCGCTCTCGAGCCGCACGCGGCCCGAACCCGTGGGGCCCGGGATCGTGATCGTGCGCTGGCCCACCAGCTCGCGCAGGAACGGCTCCTTCATCACCGCGCGCCCGAGCACCAGGAGGTCGCGGGGCGACGACCGGTGGCCGGGCTCGTCGAGGCCGTGCGGGTTGCTGAAGCGCGTGGCGGTGAGGCCCATCTCCTTCGCCTTGTCGTTCATGCGGGTGACGAACTCGGCCTCCGAGCCGGCCACGGCGTACGCGATGGCGATGGCGGCGTCGTTGCCGCTGCCGATCATGAGGCCGCGGATGAGGTCGCGCAGCGTGATGCGCTGGCCGGGCCTGAGGCCCGCCGACGACTCCCCCACCCCGCCGGCCGCCGGCACCACGGTCACCACCCGGTCGAGGTCGCCGGCCTCGAGCGCCACGAGGGCGGTCATCATCTTGGTGGTGCTGGCCATGGGGCGCGCGCTATCGGCGTCGCGCTCGGCCAGCACCTCGCCGGTCTGGCCGTCCACGAGCAGCCAGGACGTGCCGGAGGGGGTCGGCGCGGGGCCGATCGCCAATGCCGCGGCGGGCGCCATGAGCGCGGCCAGCAGGGCTGCCCTGAGGACGTTCCGCACGCGCCGGATGGTACCAGCGTGCCCTCGGAGCGAGGCACAGGGGGCATCGGGGTGCAACCCTTAGGGGGTGAGCACCGAGACCGCCGAGACGGCCGTCCTGTCCGTCGGCACGGGCCCGGATGGCCTCACCGAGGCGGAAGCCGCGGCGCGGCGCCCCCAGCACCGCCCGCGCCCGCCCGGGCGCTCGTACGCGAGCATCGTGCGCGCGAACGTCTTCACGGTCTTCAACCTGATCCTCGCCACGTTCGCCGTCATCACCCTGCTCTTCGGCGACTGGCGCGACGTGTTCTTCCTGGCGATCCTGGTGATCAACGTGACCATCGGCATCGCGCAGGAGGTGCGGGCGAAGCGGGCGGTCGAGCGCCTGGCGGCGCTGGTGGCGCCCACGGCCCGCGTGGTGCGCGGCGGGCACGAGCGCTACCTGCAGGTGGATGACGTGGTGCCGGGCGACCTGCTGCTCATCGGTGCCGGCGACCAGCTGGTGGCCGACGGCACCCTGCGCACGGCCGACTCCCTGGCGCTCGACGAGGCCGTGCTCACGGGTGAGTCGCGCCCGGTCACCCGCGAGGTGGGCGACCAGGTGCGCGCCGGGGCGTTCTGCGCCGAGGGCTCGGGCTCGTACGTGGCCGAGGCCGTGGGCGCGGACTCCTACGCGGGTCATGTGTCGGACATCGCGCGGTCGTTCCGGCACCCCCTGTCGCCCCTGCAGCGCGGGATGAACCGCCTGCTGCTGGCCATGGTGGCGATAATGATCCCGCTCGGCGCCGTGCTGGCCCTGGCCCTGTGGCGCACGAGCCCCGACCTCGAGGAGGCCGTCTCCACGGCCACCGCCGCCATGGTCACGATGATCCCCGAGGGGCTGATCCTGCTCGCGAGCATCACCTATGCGGTGAGCACCATCCGCATGTCGCGGCGCGGCGCGCTGGCCCAGCAGCTGTCGGCCGTCGAGGCACTGGCGTCCGCCGACATGGTGCTGGTCGACAAGACCGGGACCCTCACCACCGGTGACGCCCGGCTGGTGCACCGGGTGCCCGCCGATGGCGTGACGGACGACGACCTCGATGCGGCGCTGGCCGCATATGCCGCCTGCTGGCCCGACCGCGACGAGACCCTCGACGCCATCGCGCGCGAGCTGCCGCACGACCCCGTGCAGCCCGATGAGGTGGTGCCATTCACGTCGCGCCGGCGCTGGGCAGGCGTGCGCCTTGGCGACCGCCTGCTGGCGCTCGGGGCGCCGGGCGTGCTCAACCCCGGCCCGCTCGCCGACGTGGTGCACCGCGAATCGACGCAGGGGCGTCGCGTGCTGGTGCTGGCATCCGGCACCGGCGCGCTGGCGGACCCCGGCCCCGACGACCCGCCGCCGGGCACCCTGCGCGCCCTGGGCGTGGTGTCGCTGGCCGAGACCCTGCAGCCCGACGTGCGCGCAGCCGTGGAGTTCCTGGGGCGCGAGGGAATCCCCGTGCACGTGCTGTCGGGCGACGCGCCGGCAACCGTGGGCGCCATCGCCGCCGATTGCGGAATCCACTCGAGCGCGCCGATCCTGGCCTCGGAACTTCCCACCGATCCCACGGCCCTCGCCCGCGTGGTCACCGGCGCCGGCATCGTGGGACGTGCCACCCCCGACGACAAGGAGCGCATCGTCGGCGCACTGGCATCGGAGGGCTTCAACGTGGCGATGATCGGCGATGGCGTGAACGACGTCCCGGCACTGAAGAAGTCGCGTGTGGCGATCGCCCCCGGCGAGGCCAGCCAGATGGCGCGCGCGGTGGCCGACATCGTGATGGTGCGCGGGGGCTTCGCATCGCTCGCCCCGATGATCCTCGAGGGGCGCCAGGCACTGCGCAACCTGCAGCGCGTGAGCAAGCTGTTCGTGGCCAAGTCATTCCTCGCGGCCTTCCTGATCCTCACCATCGGGCTCGTGCCCACCACCTACCCGTTCCTGCCGCGCCACCTCACGCTGTTGTCGCTGCTCACCGTGGGAATACCGGCGTTCTTCCTGGCCCTGGCCCCCAGCACGGGCGCGTGGAAGGCGCGCGACTACCTGGGCTCGACGTTCCGCTTCGCGCTGCCGGCCGGCGTGGCCGCGGGCCTCGGCGTGGTGTCGGCCTACCTCTTCGCCCTCAACGTGCTGTTCGACGACGTCGCCGTGGCGCGCACCGTGGCGGTGACCGCCCTCATGGCGATCGGGCTCTGGCTCGTGCTGGTGCTCGAGGTATCGGGGGTGAAGCGCAGCGCCTGGGTGATCTTCATGTGCATGGCCATGGCCGGGCTCTACGTGATGGTGCTCACGGTGGCGCCGCTGCGCGGGTTCTTCGAGCTCACCACCATCGGCGCGCTCAGCGCCGTCGCGGCCATCAGCGGCGCGGCCATCACGGCCTCGGGCCTCTGGATGCTCGACCGCCAGTTCCGCCCCGAGCCCCTGCGCGGCCCCCTCCCCCGCTGGCTGGCCCGCCTGCTGCCCGAGTCGTTCCGCGCCGACCCGGACGGCGCGAAGCCGGGCGACTAGCGCCAGGCCACGGTGACCGTGGGGGACGGCATGTTCCCGGAGGGAAGACCAATGCCGCCATGCACTCCCAGGCGCAGCCCGGGACGCTTGCGCTGCCGTTGGCGACCGAGGGAAGCATGCCGTCCCCCACGGTCACCGTCGCCCCGGCTCTAGTCGAGCGGCTTCCCGCCACGCAGTTCGGGGTGGTAGCGCATGAAGCGCTCGTCGAGGTCGTCGAGCTCGCGGGCGCGGACGATGCCCGGGACGGCGGCCACGCGCTCGTAGTGGGCCGCCACGGCGGGGCCGCCGAGCGTGAGGTCGTCGTAGTAGTTCGCCCAGCCGATGAGCATGTAGGCGTAGATGTCCGACACGCCGAAGCGGTCGCCCGCGAGCCACTCGTGGTGCTCGAGCCACGACTCCAGGTGGTTGCCGGCGCGAAGGATGTTGTCGCGGCCACGGGCCTCCACCGCCGCGCGTGCCGCGTCGTCCTCGGCGAAGTAGAAGCTGGCCATCACGGGCCACCAGCCCACGTGCAGGGTGTTGGCGCACCAGGTGACCCAGCGGTAGTGATCGGCCCGCGCCGTGGTGCCGACGGCCGGGGCCAGCCCGGCCTCGGGGAAGCGGTCGCCGATCCACAGCAGGATCGCCCCGGTCTCGGCCAGGCGCACGTCGCCCTCGCGCAGCGCGGGCACGCGCTGCAGGGGGTTGGCATCGGCGAAGCCCGGGGCCTCGTCGCGCCGACGCGGGTGGACGTCCACCACCTCGTACTCGGCGCCGGCGCACTCGAGCGCGGCGCGGGCGGCGAACGATGACGAGCCGGTGATCTGGAACAGGGTGATCATGGGGTCTCCTCGGGCGTATCGGGATCGGGCAGGTCCATGAGCAGGCGGGCAACCGCGCCGTAGTCGAGCATGTCGTCGACGTCCTCGAAGAGCGCGGCGGTGGGATCCCCGATGGCGAGCGGACCGCCGGCCAGGCCCCGCGCATGGCGGAGGTCCTTGCGCAGGTCACGCGCGCGGAACCCGGGCGCGTGATTACCCGCGAGCACGCGCGGGAAGAGATTGCGCAGCTGCCAGGAGTCACCCGACGAGGCCGTCACCACCCGCACGAGCACCTCCGGCTCGACCCCCGCGCGCTGCCCGATGCCGAACGCCTCGGCGGTGCCGGCCGAGATGATGGCCACCAGAAGGTTGTTCACGAGCTTGGCCACGAGGCCGCATCCCACGGGACCGCAGTGCACGCGCTTCGCGGGGTCGCCGATGAGGTCGAGCACCGGCGCGGCGGCGGCCACCCCGGCATGGGTGCCGCCGCACATCACGGCGAGCGTGCCCGCTGCCGCGCCGGGCGGACCGCCGCTCACGGGGCAGTCGAGGTACTCCGCGCCCGCCGACGCCGCCAGCACCGCCGCCTCGCGCGCCGCCGCGGGGGCGATGGTGGAGGTGTCGATGATGATGGGCGGCGGGGCGTCGGCGGCGATGATCATCGACACCACCTCGAGCACGTCCTCGGAGTCGGTCACCGACAGCAGGGCGATATCCGTGCCATCCACCGCGGCGGTCACGTCGGTGGCCTGGCGGGCCGGCAGGCCCTCGGCCTTCTCGGAGGTGCGCGCGAACACCGTCACCTCGTGGCCGGCGGCCGCGACGTTGCGGATCATCTCGGCGCCCATGAGGCCCGCACCCACCACTCCCACGCGCATGGGCGCCACCCTACTGGCCGTCAGCCGCGGCGTCGCGCGCGTGCTGCTCGCGATCGGCACCCGCGCCAGGGCCTCCCCGCCACTCGCACCCGGGGCAGCGGTCCTCGCCCTCGATGTGCCCCTCGGCCCATGCGCGTGCCGCCACCATGGGCAGCACGCGATCCACGGGCCGCCCCTCGCGCAGCAGTCCCAGCGCGCCGATGACGATGGCCACCAGCACGGGGTCGGCGGCATCCGGGAACGGCGGCACGGGCCCCGGCGGCACCAGCCCCGGCACGGCTCCGGCACCTGCGCTGCCGCACGCCTCGGCAACAGCCGCGGGGCGGCCGGCACCGCGGTCGAATCCGCATCGTCCGTCGCACCCCTCGCAGGCATCCTCGCCGGCCAGGTGGCCCTCCATCCACGCGTGCACCGCGAGGTCGACCACGGCCTGCGAGGGCGAGGCTTCCGCGGCCAGGCGCGACGCGCGGCCCAGCAGCGCCGCCAGCACCGCCGAGTCGGCCGCAGGCGCCGGCGGGATGTCCACGTCGCCCGAGAACAGCGGGTGCGCCGCCGGGCGGAACCCGGTGGGCCCGTCGGTGCCCATCAGTCCCGCGGGATCCCGGGCCGGATCCTCCGCGCGCCCCAGCGCCACGCGGCCAGCACGGCGGGAGCGAACGCCAGCGCGCAGATGTCGAACAGCACGTAGCCCGCGGCGGCGCCGCTCGGCGGGTTGCCGTTGGTGATGCCGAGGCCCGGGACGTACTCATGCCACACCCACGTGCCCACCCAGGTGCCCCAGATCTCGAGGAAGGCCACGAAGAAGAACACCCCGGCGTAGAGCACCGGCGCCCGGCCGATGATGAGGAACACCACGAGCACCGCCACGGCGATGGCGCCCGCGACGTCCACGCGCCCGAGCCAGTCGGTGAGCCCGAGGATTCCCCACCCCAGGGCGCCCGCGATTGCGATGCCCACGATGATGCGCGGGTGCACGCGCGCCACCCGCGTCTGCGAGAAGCGGTAGCCGGCGAGGTACACCAGCCCGTGGCCCGCCGGCACGAACAGCGGCAGGTTGCCCAGGCGGTAGTCGTACACCCCGAAGAGGGTCGAGAAGATGAGCTCGGCCGTGGTGGCCACCACGACCACCACGAATACGCGCGACCGGTCGAGCGGCCCCAGGGGAACGCACGCCGCGATGAGCACCACCCACGCCACCACCGAGAGGGCGATCTGCCAGCCCAGGCCGCCCAGGGAGTCGAGCCACAGCCCGAGGGACGTGAGCACCACGAGGAACGGGATGAAGTACCGCGGGCGCTCGAGCACCGTGACCGCCATCGCCCAGAGGCGGCGCGGAAAGGGCAGGGGCGCTCCGGGGCGCCCGGCGGCATCGAGCGTGCTCACGGGTGCGAGGTTAGACCCGACTCGCGCGAATGCACCGAGGATCCGCCTCGCCGCCGGCGAGACGGGGACGACTAGCCCTCGCGGGGCTCCTCGGCGTCGTCGCCCTCGGCCTCAGGAACCGCCTCGGCACGGGCCTTCTCCTCGGCCTCCTCGATCGCCGCGAGGGCATCGAGCCGGGAGAGCACATCGTCACCGCCCTGCATTGTCCGGAAGCTGCTCCGGCGTTCCTTCTTGGCCTTGGCCATATGAACCTCCAGCGATTACGAGCGGGATGGTACCCGGCGGGGGCGGCGTCTCCGCCGCGCCCGGCGCCTGCGGCGCCCGAGGCGGTCGGTTGCCAGGGCGTGGACCAGTCGATCGTCAGCGGGGGGGAACTCGTATGCGGGCAGGTCCTCGCAGCGCACCCATCGGAACTGCGGGCTCACGAGCGCGCGCGGACGCTGCAGCGGCAGGTACTCGCACTCATAGAAGCGCAGGCGAAGGGGGCCGGCGTCCTCGCGCCAGATCATGCGGGTGTCCCCCACCTCGATGCCGAGCTCCTCGCGCAACTCCCGGCGCAGGGCCTGGAGGTCGCGCTCGCCGGGCTCGCGCTTGCCCCCCGGGAACTCCCAGCGGCCCGCGTGCCCCGAGCCCTCGGGGCGCTGCGTGATGAGCACCCAGGGGCCACGGCGGATAACCGCGGCCACAACCACCACGGGCTCGTCGCGGCGGCCCATCAGCGCCCGCTCCCCGCGGGCACCAGCAGGCGCCCGCGGCGGTCGGCCAGCCCCTCGGCCAGCAGGCTCTCGGCCGCCTCCGGGTCGGCGTCCACGCGGGCGCGGCCATCCTCGGCGAGGGCCCGCAGCAGGAACCCCCGCCGCTGGCGCATGGATCCCTCGTATCGCGCCTGGCGCCGGCCCCGGGGGGTGACCTCATGCACCACACCGGCGTCTGCGGCAGGGCAGCCCGATCGCAGGGGGCAGCCATCGTCGCAGCGGGGCGCCCGTGCCCGGCAGAACTCCCGCCCGAGGTCCATCATCGCCTGGCCGGCATCCCACGCGCGGCCGCGCGGGGCGCCCGGCCAGCCGTCGGGGAAGCGCCGGGCGATCACGCGCGCCACGTTGACGTCCTCGGGCAGCACCGGCAGCTCGTCGGCGAAGCAGCGCAGGGCATCGGCCGTGTAGGCGCCCACCCCCGGCAGGTCGCGGTAGCGATCCGGCGGGGGCCAGCCATGCGCGGCCACCACCCCCGCGGCCGCATGCAGGTTGCGGGCGCGGCGCGGGTAGCCCAGCCCCTGCCAGGCGGCAATGGCCTCACCCACGGGCTCGGCGGCGAGGTGGCCCGGACGCGGCCACCGGGCCATCCACGTCTCGTAATAGGGCAGCACGCGCGCCACCGGCGTGGCCTGCAGCATGACCTCCGACACCAGCACGGCCCAGCGATCCCGAGTGCGCCGCCACGGCAGGTCGGGGCCCTCGTCGCGGAACCAGCGAACGAGCTTCCTCACCGCCTGTGCAGAGGGATCGGCAGACACGCGGCGAGTGTCCCATGCGAGGGGGGGCCCGCGACCGCGAACCGCTCCGGGCACGGCGCTCAGGCGGCGGCGGCGGACTCCCCGGGGCCGCGGGGGGTGCGTTGCGCCCCCGGCTGGCCTATCGACATGGCGTGGTCGAGGGTGGTGTCGGCCCCGCTGCCCAGCAGCCCGATGAGCGCGATGAGCACGCTCGCGGTGGCCTCGGCATCCGCCAGGGCGCGGTGCGTGGGCTGCACGGGAGCCCCGGCCCATGCGGCGAGCGTGCCGAGGTCGTGACGCGGCACGGCGCCGTTGAGCAGCCGCCTCGCGAGCACGAGGGTGTCGAGCCAGGGCTGCGTGAAGTAGCCATCGCGCAGGCGAAGGCGCTCGTAGTTGAGGAACCTGAGGTCGAACGGCGCGTTGTGCGCCACCAGCACGTCGTCCCGGGCGAAGTCGATGAAGGCGGGAAGGGCCGTGTCGATCACCGGCTGCCCACGCACCATGGCGTCGTCGATGCCCGTGATTCCCGTGATGTGCGGGGGGATGGGCCGCTCGGGATCCACCAGCGTGGTGAACCGCTCGGTGACGCGCAGGTGCTCCACGCGCACGGCGCCGATCTCGGTGATGGCCGACGACCCGGGCGCGCCGCCCGTGGTCTCGAGGTCGACGATGCAGAAGCACGTGGCGCCGAGCGCCGCCGCCTCGCGGGCTCCGCCGGCGTCGGCCACCAGGTCGCCATCCCAGGCCAGCCGGGAATCTCCGGCCACGATGTCGCGGGCCAGCCTCTGGGCCACCGGCTCGGGGCAGCCGCCGATGCCCAGGGCCTCCACCGCGAGCTCGCCCGCCGACACCGGCCTGCCGAGCCGGCCGATGAGGTCGAGCACGCGATCACCCGCGGTGTGGGCCCCCTCCGACCCCGGAGTGGGAAGCCTCGATGGGATCGGCGACAGGTCGGTCGGCGGTTCGGGGTCTCCCATCGCGCGGGATCCTACGAACGGCCTCCGACGCACCCGGGCGGGCGGCCTCCCGTACTCCCCCCAGTCGGGGCGTTCGCGGGCTTACGCTTCGGTCATGTCCATACGGCGCCGTCCCGGTTCGGCTGCCCTCGACGACCAGCAGATGGATGCGTGGCACGGCTTCCTCCGCGCCCACTCCTCCCTCGTCCGCGAGTTGGATGTCGAGATGCAGGCCGAGCACGGGCTGTCACTCACCCAGTACGAGGTGCTGCTCCTGCTGTCGCGATCAGACGGCGGAGCCGCGCGCATGAGCGACCTCGCCGACGGCGCGCTGCTGTCGCTGTCGGGGCTCTCGCGACTGATCGACCGCCTCGTGGCGATGGGGTTGGTGGAGCGCATGCAGTGCCCCAACGACCGCCGCAGTTCGCTGGCCCGCCTCACCCCGGCCGGCCGCAAGCGATTCCGCGAGGCACAGCCCACCCATCACGAGGGCGTGCACCGCCTGTTCATCGACCGGCTCCCCGACGACATGCTGCCGGCGCTCAACCAGGCCTGGCAGGCCCTGGAGAACCCCGCGGCCTAGCGCGGGCGGGCGGGCACCTGCGCGGTGGCCGACACCGCGATGCCCGGCATGGCCACCGCCACCGCGAGCCGGCCCGTGCGGCGCGGCACCGCCAGCAGCGCCTTGCCATCGGGACGACTCGTCACCGACACGCCCTTGCCGTTGGGCAGGCGCGCCCGCAGCGGGATGCTCGACATCGGCTTGCCGGTGGCGTCGCGCACCGTGACGATCCACAGGTCGCCCTTGAGCGGGTTGATCCCCGCCCGCATGGTGAGGGCGCGTCCGGCGCGCGCGACCGTGACCGCCTTGGGCACCGGCGGCGGCGCGGCCGCGCCCGCGCCCGAGCAGACGGGCCCGGGATCACCCAGTCCGGCGTACGACCACACGGCCCCGCCGATGGCCTCCGCCATCTTCTGGCGGAAGTCGGGCTGGGCGAGCAGCGCGACGTCGGTGGGGCTCGACAGGAATCCCCCCTCCACCAGCACGGCGGGCATGGTGGTCTCGCGCACGACGAAGAACGATCGCTCCTTCACCCCGCGATCGGTGAGGGCCAGGCAGGCCACGAGTGACCGCTGGATCGCCGCGGCGAGCGCCTGGGTGGGCGCGGGCGCGCCGATCTTCACGTAGGTCTCGGTGCCACTGGCCGCGGTGCCGGCGCTGTTCTGGTGGATCGACACGAAGATCTCCGCGGGGCGGGCGTTCGCGAGGTTCGTGCGCGCGCGCAGGTCGGATCCCACGTCGGTGTAGGGAACGTCGCCGCCGGCGTTGTCCGTGCTGCGGGTCATGAGGGTCGGGAACCCGCGCGCCATCAGCCAGGCGTTGAGCCGGTTGGCCACGTCGAGGTTGACGTCCTTCTCGAGCAGCACGGGCTGCAACTGCGTGTTGAACCGCGGCTCGAGACCGGTGACGGCGCCCGGGGGCAGGATTCCCACCGCGCCGGAGTCGGCCCCGCCATGGCCGGGGTCGATCGCCACCACGGGCAGCGCCGATGCCGACGCCGCGGCGGCGAGGGCGATGGCAAGCGACGTGAGGAGTGTCCGCGGGGCACGCACGCAGGGCATATAAGCCGCTGGTGCGGCGTGCATGGCGCGGCATGTCGCGCGCCGACCTGCCGCCGGGCCGACGCCGGGCGCGTGGCTAGCCTCACCCCCATGCCGCGCGCCGCCGTGATCGCCGCCACCGGGGGGCTCGCACTCGTGCCCCTCGTCGCCATCGCCGCCACGGGCGACGTATCGCGCCAGGGCGTGATGCCCGACGGCCTCACGGCCCCCACCTCGGTGCAGGGGGCGGCGTTCTCGCCGGACGGCCGCCACGTGCTGATGACATCCACCTCGGCCCTCTCGGGCACGACCACCGCGGGGGTGCGGCAGCTGTTCAGGCGCGACCGGCAGACGGGACGCACCGTCATGGCGTCCACCAGCGCGTCCGACCAGCCAGCGCTTCTCGCCGTCGACGACGACGAGACGGCGCGCTCGTACGCGATATCGCTCGACGGCCGCTACGTGGTGTTCGCCACCGCCGCGCCCAACATGGTGCCGGGCGACACCAACGGCGCCCGCGACGTGTTCCGCAAGGATCTCTCCACCGGGCGCATCACGCTGGTCTCGCGCGACTCCCGCGGCGAGCCCGTGGCGGGGGGCGTGGTCGGCGAGCCGTCGATATCGGCCGACGGATCGCGGGTGGCGTTCACATCGGGCACCGGCGCGCTGCTGGCCGCCGACACCAACGGCGTGGCCGACGTCTACATGGCCGACATGCGCCTGGGCGGGGCCCTCACGTTGGTGAGCCGCACGTCGGGCGGCGTGCAGTCGCCCCAGGCCGTGGGCCGCCCCTCGATCTCGGCCGATGGGCTGTCCATCGCCTTCCAGGGCACGGCCGCGGCATCGGTGCTGGCGTCGGGCGATACCGATGCCTACGGCGATGTGTACGTCGCCCGCCCGCAGTCGCGCAGCATCGTGGTGGCGAGCCTGCCGTCGGGTGGTGGCGACAACGGCGATTCCGACCTGCCGTCGCTCTCGGGCAACGGATCACTCGTGGCATTCTCGTCGGCGGCCGGCCTCGTGGCCGCCGACACCGGCACCGACCGCGACGCCTATGTGCGCGATCTGACCTCGGGCACCACGCGCCGGGTATCCGGTGAGACCATCAGCGGTGCGCCGGCCATCAGCATCAACGGAGCGCGCGTGGCGTTCGCGGGCAGCACCACGGGTGGGGATTCCGGGGACACGAACGTCGCCGACGACGTCTACGTGCGCACGCTCGCCTCGAACGCCCTGTATCGGGCATCGCGCACCGCGACCGGCGACGCCCCGTCGCAGCGCAGCATCCGCGCGGCCATCAGCGGCAGCGGCGGCCTGGCGTCGTTCACCACGGCGCAGGTGGTGAGCGGTCCCACGAACGTGTGGGTCACCGACGTGGGCGCGATCGCGGCCACCACCCCGGCGGTCACCGCCACTGCGACGCTCACCGGCCGGCGCGTGACCGTGTCCGGGCGTGCCACCGACGGTGCGGGGATCACCTCCGTGCTGGTGGGGCGGCGCTCGGCACGCCTGTCGGACGACGGCACGTACGCGGTCACCTACACGGCGCCGGTGGGAATAGAGGCGGTCACCGTGGATGCCACCAGTGCGCTCGGTGCCACCGGCAGCGCCACGGCCTCGGTGACGCGGGCGGGCCGGTCGCGCGGCAGGGCGCTCACCGCACCGCGCCCGCGCGCGCTCCGCGTGCGGGTGGCGCGGCCATGGGCCCGGGTGCAGTTCACGCTCCCGGCGCGCGCCGCGTGGCGCGTGGAGTTGCGCCGCCGGGTGGCAGGCCCCGCCCGGGCCGCGGCGTTCCGCCTGCTGGCCGGGCGATCGGGCAACCCGGTGGCGGGCAGGCGCACCGTGCGCATTCGCATACCGGCGCGCACGGCCCCCGGGCGGTACCAGGTGCGCGTGCTGATGTCGTCGGCCCTCGGACTGGGCACGACGGCGCGTACGATCACGATCCCGTGATCTTCCCGCTCAAGAGCTCGCGCTGGTCGCGCCTCCTCACGTCGACCACCGGTCCCTACGAGGCCGAGGTGACCGACGACGTGGTGAGCGTGCGCATCGGCTGGGTGGGGCATGCCGAGGTGCCGATCGCCCGCATCGCCCGCGTGTGGACGCGCAAGTGGCCGTGGTGGGCCGGCGTGGGCGTGCGCATCGCGAAGGGCATGGTGGTGTTCGCGCCCGCGCCGGGCGAGGGCGTGGTGCTCGAGACCGATGAGCCCATCACCGTGCACTGCCCCATGGAGTGGAGCACCACGCGCGTGCTGGTGGTGGCACGCGACCCCGCCGCGCTGGCCGAGGCCGTGGCGGCACGCAGGGCGTCGGACGACGCCCTGCCCTCGGGGGACTAGCCCAGGAGCTCCACGGCCACGAGGCGGTTGCCGTCGGGGTCGAGGAACTCCAGCGACAGCGCCCCGCCCATGTCCTCGACCGCGTCCTTCTTGGTGCCCGATGCATCGAGCGCGGCCTCGAGCGCGCGGATGTCGGGCACGCGGAACGTCACCGTGGCGCCACCCTGGTGTGGCGAGGTGGCGAGTTCGCCGAACAGGCCGAGCTCGGTGCCCCCCACCGAGAACTGCGCCCAGTCGTTGCCGGCCCGCTGGCTCAGCGGCAGGCCGAGGACGCCCTCATAGAAGCCGATCGCCCGCTCCATGTTGCATACGCCGTAGAAGACGACGTCGACGCCCTCGATGAGTGCCACGTGCTCAGTGCTCCCCGTTTCCGCGGCCCCCGGCGGGGGCCCGTATCGCGATGCTACCCGCGCGGGAGTACGATGCCGCGCCGAATGAGGCAGAGGTAGAAAGTGGCCATCCGGCGCCGCAGGCGCGAGCGGATGGAGCGCGTCGTCGGGGTTCCCGGGCTGTGGGCGACGGCCTACGGGAACGTCGGCTCGTCCATCTACTACGCGCTCGGCCTCGTGGCCGCCTACGCCCTGGGGCTCACGCCCCTGGTGTTCCTGTTCGCGGGGCTCATCTTCGCGGCCACGGCGGTCACCTACACCGAGGGCACCGCGATGTTCCCCGAGGCCGGGGGGTCGTCGTCGTTCGCGCGCCAGGCCTTCAACGAGGGCGCGGCCTTCGGGGCGGCCTGGGGCCAGATGCTCAACTACATCATCACGATCGCCATCTCGGCGTTCTTCGTGCCCCACTACCTCGGCGTGTTCTGGGAGCCCCTGCGCACCAACCCCTGGGACATCGTCGTGGGCATCGGCGTGGTGGCGCTCATCGCCCTGCTCAACATCGTGGGCATCAAGGAGGCCGCGAAGCTCAACATCGGGCTGGCGCTGCTCGACCTGGGCACCCAGGTGCTGCTGGTGATCGTGGGCCTCTTCGTGGTGTTCTCCCCCACCCAGGTGTGGGACAACATCGTGTGGGGCGTCGCGCCCACCTGGACCAACGTGATCATCGGCGTGACCCTCGCGATGATCGCCTACACCGGCATCGAGACCATCTCGAACATGGCCGAGGAGGCCCAGGTGCCCGAGCGCACCATCCCGGCCTCCATCCGCGCCACGGTCATCACGGTGCTCGTGATGTACGCCCTCATCCCCATCGTCGCCCTCTCGGCGCTGCCGGTCACCCAGCAGCCCGACGGCAGCTACGCCACCGAGCTCGGCACCACCTACGCCGGCGACCCGATCCTCGGCATCGTGAGCAAATTCGGGCTCACCGGAATCTGGCAGGCCCTCGTGGAGGGCTTCGTCGGCGTGCTCGCCGCCACGATCCTCGTGATCGCCACCAACGCCGGCGTCATCGGGGTGTCGCGCCTCACGTACGCCATGGGCTACCACCGGCAGTTGCCATCGGCCATGCGGCGCCTGCATCCGCGGTTCAACACGCCTGCCATCGCGATCGTGATCTTCTGCGCCATCGCCGCGCTGGTGATGATCCCCGGGCAGGCCGACTTCCTGTCGAACCTCTACGCCTTCGGCGCGATGCTGTCGTTCAGCATCGCGCACCTGGCCATCATCTGGATGCGCTGGAAGCGCCCCGAGATGCGACGCCCCTACCGCGGGCGGCCCAACGTGTCGTTCCGCGGTCGCAGCATCCCGCTCTTCGCGGTGTTCGGGGTGCTGGGAACCGGCGGCGCCCTGGTGGCGGTGCTCATCCTGCGCCCCGACGCCCGATGGGTGGGCATCGCCTGGATGGCCTTCGGGTTCCTCATGTACATCGTCTACCGGCGGCGCATCGGCGTGCCCTGGACCCAGACGGCCACCATGGAACGCCAGGAACTCGCCCTCGAGGTGGACGTGGCGTACACCAACATCCTCGTGCCGGTGGTGGCCACCGAGTCGTCCGAGGAGATGATGGCCACCGCGGGCAAGCTGGCGGCCGACCGCGGCGTGACGATCCACGCGATCACCGTGGTGGAGGTGCCGGTGGAGCTGCCGCTCGACGCCGAGATGCCGCGCGAGCAGCGCGGCGCCGAGCAACTGCTGGCCCATGCCCGGCAGATCGCCGAGGAGTACGGCGCCACGGTGGACACCACCGTGGTGAACGGCCGGCAGGCGGGTCGGGCGATCGTGGAGGAGGCGCG
>JAFMJQ010000110.1 GCA_017853415.1 Thermoleophilia bacterium
CTGCTCGGTGCGGCTAGATCAGGCCGAGGTCCTTCACGGCCTGGCGCTCCTCCTCGAGCTCGGCGACCGAGCGCTCGATGCGGGGCTTGCTGAACTCGTCGATGTCGATGCCCTCGACGACGCTCCACTCCCCGCCCGAGCAGGTGCACGGGAGGCCCACGATCAGGCCCTCGGGGGTGCCGTACTCGCCCTTCGACGGCACGCCCATCGACACCCAGTCGCCCGCCGGGGTGCCCAGCACCCAGTCGCGCATGTGGTCGATGGCGGCGTTGGCGGCCGAGGCCACCGACGACCCGCCGCGGGCCTCGATGATGGCCGCACCGCGGGTCTGCACGGTCGGGATGAAGGTGTCGGCCACCCACGCCTCGTCCGAGATGGCGTCCCAGGCGCTGGCGCCAGACACCTTGGCGTGCACCACGTCGGGGTACTGCGTGGCCGAGTGGTTGCCCCAGATGGTCATGTTGGTGACCTCGGCCACCTGCACGCCGGTCTTCTGGGCCACCTGCGTCATGGCGCGGTTGTGGTCGAGCCGCATCATCGCGGTGAAGCGGTCGTTCGGCACGTCGGGCGCGCTGTGCATGGCGATGAGCGCGTTGGTGTTGGCCGGGTTGCCCACCACCAGCACGCGCACGTCGTCGGCGGCACGATCGTTGATGGCCTTGCCCTGCACCGTGAAGATGGCGCCATTGGCCTCGAGGAGGTCACCGCGCTCCATGCCCTTGGTGCGCGGGCGGGCGCCCACGAGCAGGCAGATGTTCGCGCCGTCGAACGCCTCGTCGGGGTCGTCGGTGGCCACGTAGCCCGACAGCAGCGGGAACGCGCAGTCGTCGAGCTCCATGCCGACGCCGTCGAGGGCGCCGCGGGCCTGCGGGATCTCCAGCATGCTGAGCTCGACGGGCGTGTCGGGGCCCAGCAACTGGCCGCTGGCGATGCGGAAAAGAAGCGCGTAGCCGATCTGGCCGGCGGCACCGGTGACGACGACGCGGACGGGACTTGCCAATGGATTCCTCCGGTCTAGGAGGCGGCCTTGTCGACCACCTTGAGACGGTTCTCGGCGCGACGGATCGCGGCCTTGGCGGCCTCCTGGGCCGCGGTGTCATCGCCCGCGGCCGCGAGGGCCTCCTGGGCGGTGCTGAGCGCGAGCTCGGCGCGGGCACGATCGATCTCGCCGGCCACCTCGGCCTGCTCGACCATGATCAGCACCTGGTCCTCCTCGACGGCGATGTAGCCCTCCGTGGTGGCCATGACCACCTCGGTGTCGTCGAGCATCTTGATGCGGGTGCGCCCGGGCTGAAGCGCCGCGATGAGCGGCACGTGGCGGGGCAGGATTCCCACCTCGCCACCCACGCTCGGGGCGATGACCATCGCGGCCACGCCGTGGTGCACCACGCCCTCGGGCGTGAGGATCTGCACCCCGAGGCGCTTCTTCTCGGGAGAGGCCGTGCTCACGCGGCGGCCTTGGCCATCTCGGCGCCCTTGGCGACGGCGTCCTCGATGGTGCCCACCAGCAGGAAGGCGCCCTCGGGGAGGTCGTCGTGCTTGCCCTCGATGATCTCCTTGAAGCCGCGCACGGTGTCGCGGAGGGTCACGTAGGCACCCGGGGTGCCGGTGAAGGCCTCGGCCACGTGGAACGGCTGCGACAGGAAGCGCTCGATGCGGCGGGCGCGGCCCACCACGAGCTTCTGCTCGTCGGTGAGCTCGTCCACGCCGAGGATGGCGATGATGTCCTGGAGGTCCTTGTACTCCTGCAGGATCTCCTGCACGCGCGTGGCCACCTGGTAGTGCTCCTCGCCCACCACGCTGGGCTCCAGCGCGGTGCTGGTGGAGTCGAGCGGGTCGACGGCCGGGTAGATGCCCTTCTCGGCGATGGCGCGGTTGAGCACCGTGGTGGCGTCGAGGTGGGCGAACGACGCGGCCGGCGCCGGGTCGGTGAGGTCGTCGGCGGGCACGTAGATGGCCTGCACCGAGGTGACCGACCCATTGCGGGTGGAGGTGATGCGCTCCTGCAGGTCGCCCATCTCGGTCTGCAGGGTGGGCTGGTAGCCCACGGCCGACGGCATGCGGCCGAGGAGGGCCGACACCTCGGACCCCGCCTGCACGAACCGGAAGATGTTGTCCACGAACAGCAGCACGTCCTGGCCGCCGACGTCACGGAAGTACTCGGCCATGGTGAGGCCGGACAGCGCCACGCGAAGACGGGCGCCCGGCGGCTCGTTCATCTGGCCGTACACCAGGGCGGTCTTCGAGATGACGCCGGACTCCTTCATCTCGAGCCAGAGGTCGTTGCCCTCGCGGGTGCGCTCGCCCACGCCGGCGAACACCGAGAGGCCACCGTGCTCCTGGGCGATGTTGTGGATGAGCTCCTGGATGAGCACGGTCTTGCCCACGCCGGCACCGCCGAAGAGTCCCACCTTGCCGCCCTTCACGTAGGGGGCCAGCAGGTCGATGACCTTGATGCCGGTCTCGAAGATCTCGGACGTCGGGCTGAGCTGGTCGAACGCCGGCGGGTCGCGGTGGATCGGCCACTTCTCGGTGGCGTCCACGGGGCCGCCCTCGTCGATGGCCTCGCCCAGCACGTTGAAGATGCGGCCCAGGGTGGGCTCGCCCACGGGCACCGAGATCGGCGCGCCGGTGTCGATCACGTCGGTTCCGCGCGACAGGCCGTCCGTGGTGTCGAGCGCCACGGCGCGCACCTTGTCGTCGCCGAGGAGCTGCTGCACCTCGGCCACGAGGGTGGTGCCGTCGGGGCGGGTGATCTCGAGGGCGTTGTAGATGCCCGGGAGGTCATCGGTGAATCGGACGTCGAGGACGACGCCCTTGATCTCGAGGATCGTCCCGGTGTTCTTCCCGTTGGTGCTCATCTGGCTGAGGATCCGTTCGTCGTTGGGTCTAGCTGAGGGCGTCCGCTCCCGCGACCACCTCGAGGATCTCCTGGGTGATCGCGGCCTGGCGGGCCCGGTTCATCGCGAGGGTGAGGTCCGCGATGAGCTGTTCGGCGTTGTCGCTTGCGTTGCTCATGGCCGTGCGCCTGGCGGCGTGCTCGGCCGCGGCGCTCTCGAGGAGCGCCCGGTAGATCGTGGTGTCCACGAAGGTCGGAAGCAGGTCGGAGAGCAGGGCCAGGGGCTCCGGCTCGAACTCGGCGAGGGCCTTCGAGAACACCGGCTCGGTGTCCGGGTTGTCGTCGTCATCCTCCACCACGTCACGCGGGACCGGCAGCAGCTGCTCGGCCGTGACGCGCTGCTCCACGAGCGACTTGAACTCGTTGAACACCAGCACGACACGGTCGGTCTCGCCCTCGAGGAAGCGCCCGCTCACGAAGGCCGCCACGGCGGCGGCGTCGGCGAACGTGGGCTCGGACGAGAAGCCCTGGAAGTGCTCGTCGAGCACCTTGCCGCGGAAGCGCAGGGTTCCCCCGCCCTTCTTGCCCACGGCGGTGAACACGACCTCGTCGAACCCCTCGTCGATGAGGGCGTCGGCCTCGTGCAGCGCGCGCCGCACCACGTTGACGTTGAAGGCGCCCGCCAGGCCGCGGTCGCCGGTGATCACCAGCACCGCCGCGCGGCGGGTGTCCTCGCGATCCTCCAGCAGGGGCACGCCGTTGAGGTTGCCCGCGCGGCGGGCGGCGCCGGCCATGAGGCGGCGCATGCCCTTGGCGTAGGGACGCAGCGCCTCGATTCGGCCCTGCGCGCGGCGGAGCTTGGCCGATGCCACGAGCTCCATTGCGCGCGTGATCTTGCTCGTGCCGGTGACCGAGGTGATGCGCTGCTTGATGTCCTGCTGGCTCGGCACTAGGCGGCGGCCCCCGTGCCGGCCGGGGTGCCCACGAGGCGCCTCATGAGGTTCTCGAGGAACGACCCGAGCTTGTCCTGCAGGGCGTCGGGCAGGTCCTGGGTGTCGCGGATCTCCGCGAGGATCGAGCCCTCGTCGCGAAGCGCAGAGCGGATCTCCTCGTTCACACGCGGGATCTCGGCGGGCTCGACCACGTCGAGGTAGCCGCGGCCGGCGGCGAAGATGATGGCCACCTGCTCCTCGACCGGCCACGGCTGGAACGCCGGCTGGTTGAGGCTGGCCACCAGGCGCGCGCCACGGGCCAGCGTCTGCTGGGTGGCGGCGTCGAGCTCCGACCCGAACTGCGCGAAGGCCTCGAGGTCGCGGTACTGCGACAGCTCGATCTTCAGGCGACCGGCCACCTTGCGCATGGCCTTGATCTGGGCGTTACCACCGACTCGCGACACCGAGATACCCACGTTCACGGCCGGGCGGATTCCCGAGTAGAAGAGCTTCGACTCGAGGAAGATCTGGCCGTCGGTGATCGAGATGACGTTGGTCGGGATGTACGCCGACACGTC
>JAFMJQ010000111.1 GCA_017853415.1 Thermoleophilia bacterium
ATCGGGCACCTGCAGCGATGAGGGGCTTCCCGGGGCTGCCTCAGACGGGGTGATCTCCACCGACGATCCACCGCAGCCGATGCCCACCGCGATCGCACCCGCCACAAGGCCCGCGGCCACGACGGGGGCGGCCAGGCGACGCAGCAGGCCCGGCCCGGGGGGGCGGGGGCGGAACGGGCGAAGTGGCGGCGGGGTGGTCATGGGGACTCCCCGGGAGCATGCACGATGCGGAGCCCACCCGGACCGAACCGGTGCGGTCTTCCCATGGTCATGCCGCCGCCGACGGCACGAGGGTCACCTCCACCACCGCGGGCACGCTGGCCCCCCCGGGGCTGAACCTCACGAGGCACCTGCCACCGGTGCGGGGGGTCCGGCCGCTGCCCACGCACTCAACGGTGCGCGGCGCCCCACCCGCCTTCGCAAGGTCGGTGAGGTCGGCGGAGTACGTGAACGGCCTGCCGATCGACCTCGAGCGCCCGACCCGCGGCACCCGCCCTGACGGCGGCACCGCCACCAGCCGACCCATGACGGAGACCGTGGCACCCGTGCCGGTGCGCGTGCGATATCCGGCCAGCCACCACGAGGCCTCCGCCCCCGACGGCCCCTGGCCGCCCGCAGTGGCGCGAGGCCCGTCGAGGCGATGCACCGGGCGTGGATTGGCCCCCCACATCGTCGCCGCGTTGCTGTAGCGCACGCCGTCGCTCCTGCCCGTCCTCGGTCTCACCAGCGCCGTGTCCGGAACCTGGTTGGTCACCCGCACCAGTACCGGGTAGGACTCGATTACCCACCCGAACGAGGCGGCGGGGCGCGCATCGGGGGATGCCTTCTGGGCATTGATGATCGCGCCATCATGCTCGGGGTTCGCGCGGCTGCACGAGACCCAGTCATGGAGCGACGGGTTGTCCCGGGCGGCGGCGCGCTCGCCGCAGAAGGCGTACTGGGTCCCGCCCTCGCCGCCGGTGCTGCTCGCCATGAAGTCGACCGACCCGAGCCTCGTGCCTCCCGGTTCGAAGTACCACGTCACGGTCGACTTGGCCTCGGGGGCAGTGGACCGGGCTTCGATCAGGGTGGACTTCCCGAACTCGAGGCCGGGCTTCCGATAGCCGCAGTAATTGCCGTTGCGCTCGATGCTGCCGGTTCCCTCGCACCCTGTTGGGAGGTTCGGTCCCCACCACGGCTGGGCGCTGCCGCTACCCCTGTAGCCCAGGTACTCCATCGAGCCGGGGTCTGCGCCCACCAGCACGGGGCCCGTCGCCACGTCGGGCCCCCTGTGCCACATGAGGATGTGGTTCCAGAACACCTGGCAGGTGGCCTGCGCGGTGTCGGCGGGCAGGCCGCCGGGTGCGCACGCCGGGGGCTGCGGCGTGCTGTCGATCACCTTCTGCGCGTCGGGTGCGATGCGCCCGGATGTGGCAGATACCGATGTCGGGCCGCCGCCGGAGCCGCCCGCGGCGGTGGATACCACGGGGGCATCGGACCCCCCGCATCCCGCGACGGCGATGGCCATTGCACCGGCGAGCACTGCGGCGGTGAGGGCGGTGGCTGGGCAGCGCATGCGTGAACTATCTCACCGGCCCCAGTCGGCGGGGCGCGATGTTCGGGTACCTCACGCCCCCCGCACAGCCCGGTCGCCCAGCCCCATGTATGCGCGGAAGCCCCGCGTGCGAATGGGAACCTCCACGAAGCGGTACGACAGCGCGGCGATCCCCACCGTCAGCAGCACCTGGCAGAGCGACAGCCACCCCACCGAGAGGTCGACGCCGAACTCCGGCGCGAACAGCGTGATCACGGGCAGGTGCCACAGGTAGATGCCGTACGACCGGGCGCCGATCCACATGAGCGGCTCAAGCGAGAACAGGCGACTGATTGCGGTGGCGGGGTGCGCCGCGGCGATCACCAGCAGCCCCGCCAGCACGGCGATGATGGCGAACCCACCGCGGTAGAGCAGCTCGCGCCCCTGCGGAAAACCGATCACCAGCCCGAGCGACCCCAGCAGGCCCACCACGCCGGCCATCTCGAGCAGGCCGGCCCGCAGCCCGGTGGGGCGCCAGGCGGTGAATCGCGCCGGTGGCAGCGCCAGGGCGGCGATGATGCCGATGAGCAACGCGATGGCCCGGGTGTCGGTGCCCAGGTAGATACGCGCCTCCGACGCCCACGACTCATCGAAGATGAGGAACGACAGCGCCACCGACGCCGCGGCGCCCGCCACGGCCCCCGCCAGCAGCGTGCGCCGGCCGAGCCCGAAGAGCACCATCACGGCGCCCATCACCAGCGGCCACACCAGGTAGAACTGCTCCTCCACCGCGAGCGACCACAGGTGCTCATACGCCCCGCTGCGCGCATCGGGGCTCCACGGAATCCACGGCACCGCGACGACGTACCAGTTGGTCACGTAACCCAGGCCGGCCAGCAGCATCGTGCGGGTACGGGCCAGCAGCGCCCAGTCGGCGATGGCCATCCATGCGGCCGTCACCGCCAGCATCACCACCAGCGCCGGGATGAGCCGCCGGATGCGGCGCATCCAGAAGCGCCCCAGGCGGATGGTTCCGGTGCCCTCGGCCTCGGCCATGAGCAATGCGGTGATGAGGTACCCCGAGAGCACGAGGAAGATGTCCACCCCGAGGTACCCCCCGCCGAGCGCCGTGGCCGGAAGGTGGAACATCACGACCGCCCCCACCGCGAGCGCACGCACGCCGTCCAGGGCGGGCATGCGGGGAATTCCCGGCGGGCGGGAGGTTGAACCCGGCGTCACGCGATCAATCTACGCGTGGTATAGCGTTGGTACCCCACCCCTCCCGGAGGCTCCGCATGCGTCGCTCCCTCATCGCCCTCACCGCCGCCGCGATCCTCGGCGTCGCATGCTCGACGGGGCTCGGCTCGGTCAAGCTTGCCGTCAACCCCGAACTCGTGAACCCGGTCGTCGTGAGCGACGCCTTCGCCAGCGGCGCGCTCGGCCCCATCAATCCCCCGACCGGCGTGCCGCCCACCCCGCCGTCCGATTTCTGGGACTCGGTGAGTGGGCTCCTGCCGATCCTCGCCAGCCCGCCGTCGGAACCGCCGGAGATCGTGATGACGGACGTCCAGCAGCGCATGTCGATCCTCTACGTCACCGACCCCGCCGCCAAGGCGATCCTCGGCACCTCCACGGGAATGCGGGAGCTGCCGTGGCTCTTCCGCCAGGAGCCGTCGAACTCCGGGGGCGAGGCCGCCCTGGCCGGCGGCGGCAGCCAGAGGATGTGGAAGGTCAGCGGCGCCAACCTCGCGAAGCAGCCCAGCGGCGATGCCATGGCGGCAATGCTGAAGGCTGCGGTCGACCGCAGCTGCACCACTCCCGCGGGGGTCAACACCTGCGGGGCACGCCGGGTGGGCGTGGACGAGATCGGCGCGGCGTTCGGCACCGCGCCCGGCGACGACGACGCCGGCACTCCCGGAGCACGCCTCAAGGCGGCGATGATCTCGCTGGCGAAGAAGGAGTTCCAGCCGGGTGAGTCATACGCCAGCCGCATTCACTTCTACGTCGCACCCGGGGTGAGCACGTCGATCTCGGAGGGCTTCGGCCTGCAGCGCAACCTCGGTCGGAACGGCGTGGACATGCGGCGCGACTACTCGCAGGTGATGGCGGCGATGTCGCGGGCCGGCGGGGTGTGGCTCGAGATGTATCACTACCCCAAGGCCGGAAGCGCCCGAACCCCGTTCACGGCGGCCGAGTGGCGGGACGTGCCGTCGAGGTTCGCCGCCTTCCTCCAGCAGAAGTCACCCTCCGCCCGCAACCCGCTCAACTACCTGCACTTCGTGATGACCGAGACCAGGGGAGGGGATGAGCCCCCGGGCCCGTCGTGCCGAGCCCAGGCCGCCGGTGGGGCGGGGCCGAACGCGGTGTCGAATTCCGTCAACCCCGACAACTTGCTCGTCACCCTCATCAACCTGCCCATGTGCCCGCCGACGCCCCCGGCGTGTCCGACGCTGGCCTCGACATCCCGGGGGATGCCGCCGCTCCTCGGAGCACGATTCCGACCGGCCGTCGACCCGAACCGGCAGCAGGTGCCCGGAGTCCAGAGAATCGCGTGGAACTCGATCTTCCAGACGATGATCCGCGGCATCATGAACATCTCCGTCATCACGCCAACGGCATCGGGGATGACCTGCCAGTGGCAGCGCGCGCAGACGGGCGACGTGAACCTGCGGATCCTCAGCAACGGCCCCGCCGCCTTCAAGGTGACGGGCACCGAGGCCGAGGTCTACGGCAAGCAGTTCCGCCAGTTCTTCATCGTCGGCTGACGACCTCCGA
>JAFMJQ010000171.1 GCA_017853415.1 Thermoleophilia bacterium
GGCTGGACGGGGGGCCCCCAGAATAGGTGGGGGTGCCTCGTTTTCCTCAATAATATCAACAGGTTACAGAGCATCCGGGGCTGTCCCGGGGCTATTCTGGCCACGGCTCCGGGAGGGCGCGGGCAGGCCCCGGGAGGGTGCGGGCCGCCCAGAGGCGGGGGCCCCTGCCCGGGTCTGGGGGCCCCCGGGGGGTATGCAGACCCGCAGCCAATACAGCAATGGTTTCAAGGGGTTGGGCTCCGAGTTTCTGCCCGCCCCGACCGTGGGGGAAGCTTCCCGCAGCCCGTAAGTGCTTGAAACCCTTAGGATCAGGGGTTTGAGAACTTCCAAGAATTTGAACTCTGCTGTGCATTATGGCTTACTTGCTCTCGTCAGGTCGCCGCTGCGAGCGGGGCCCGACCAGCTACCCCCGGAGGGGGTGACAACTGGGTGACCCTGCACGGTTGGCGAGCAACGCCATCCCGTGGCGGAGTCCCCTGCACGCCCCTCGAAAACCGCGCTGCGACAGCGCCGTAGAGTAGGGGGGGACGGCTGAGGGAGGAACCGCGAGACCGCAAGGCGTGCAGGGTGGAAAAGACGAGACCAGCGGCGGGGCCGTGCCTGAGGGCGCGACCCTGCGACCTGCCTCAGACGCAGGGCCGCTGGCCACGGGGGGGAGAGGGCCTCCCCGATAGGGTACCGAAACACCAAGGGGGACACGATGGAGACGACGAGCAAGACGAACACGGTGCTGTGGGCGTGGGAGTGGACGAGCGGCGGATACAACTCCTGCATGGCGGCGAGCCGCGAGGAGGCACTGAAAGAGGGGACGCGAGTGGGAGCGGGAGTCAAGGTCACGCTGGTGGTGGACGAGAAGACGCTGGTGAGCGGGGAGAAGGCGCGGGCACTGCGAGACAGGATGGAACGGTACTACCGCTGCATGTTCGACTGAGCGGGGAGGAGGCACAATGACACTGGACGACGCGATCGGATGGATCGGGATCGGGCTCGCGCTGGCAGCAGTGGTGCTGCTCAGCGCGGCGGCATAAGACCAACGGACAAGGACACGGAGGAGGACGAGATGGCATATGTACCGAGGCTGATCAGGGAAGAGATGGCGTGGAGCGCGAGAGAGCGGCAGAACCCTCAGTGGGCAGAGGCACGCAGGCGAGAGGCGCAGATCGCCGCGGACGTGAACTTGGAGGCGGCCGCGAAGTTCCCAGTCCCGGAGGACGTATCGAACGTGACGCTCGTTGTGGAGTGGTCGAAGAGCATCATGGAGTACCAGCAAAGGCGCATCGAAGAACTCCGACAGGAGCGCGGTGTGAACGCACTGTGGCGAGCCACCCAGCGATGAGGTGGCGGCATAAGACCAACGGACAACAACGGACAACAACGGACAACCAACGGAGGAACCATGAACCAGAACAACCTCACCGCAGTGCAGGGATTTTCGGGTACGGCAGGCGCGACAGTGTGGTGGACGCTACGCGGCGATGTACGGCTCGACACACTGGCGCAGCACTGGCAGCAGGCGGGCCTGCCCGCCGACTGGCTGCCCGACCTGCCCACCGCCGACAAGCGACTGGGCCGCGCAGTGACCAGCGTGTCGGAGCTTCGCAAACTGGCGCGCCCCGTCGAGCGGCGCGGGCACTGGGCGATCGTCGCGGAGGTGTTCGAGGGTGACGGCGACGCCGCCACGCTGCGCCACGCACAGGTGCTGTCGGTGCGGCTTGAGGCGGGCGAGCCGCACTTCACTGATTTTGGCCTGACCTCGCAGTCGATCCTGCTGTCGGCACAGATCCGCAGTGTATGGGACGCGCAAGAGGGCCTGCTGCACCGCGACGACGTCGCACTGTGGCTGTCCAAGCTGATCACCCGCGTCTACGGCACCCCGCTGCGCTCGCGTGGCGGCCTGTACTACGTCCTGCCCGCGCAGGTCGAACGGTGGCGTGCGATCACCTCCTGCGTGGAGGCGGCAGGCGCAGGCAGCACCTACACGCTGCCGACGCTGGCGGGAGAGGACGCCACCCGCGCAGTGCTGGACGCGCTGGCCCGCGACGTCGCGGACGACGTCCAGCAGTACACCGACCAGATCCTGTCGGGCAACCAAGGCCCGCGAGCCCTGCGGGCACGGGTGCGCGACTGCGACACCCTGCTCGAACGGCTCACCCAGTACGATGCGCTGCTGGGCGGTGCGCTCGACACCGTGCGGCAGTCGGTGCTGACCGCGCAGGAGTTGGCGGTGGTCGCAGCCCTGCGTGTCGAGGCAGCAGAGGAGGAGGCAGCGGGCAAGTAGCCCGCCGCCGCATGGACACCTGAACAACGGACACCCCAACACCTGAACAACGGAGGAACCATGAACGCTTACACCATCAGCCACGCTCAACTCAAGACCATCCTGCGCGCTATCTGGTACACGCCCGGCCTCAATGGCCGCTGGGGCCTGCCCGTCGTCCTGTGGGGCGACCCCGGCACTGGCAAGACGTCGGCCTGCCGTGCCCGCGCCACGGCGTCGGGCCTGTGGCTCGACCAGCTGATCGGCAGTGTGTGCGACCCCACGGACTTCGGCGGCGTGCCGTCGCCCGCCGCCAACGGCTCGCCGTTCGCCGACGCACTGCTGCCCAACTGGCTCCGCAAGATCGACGAGCGCAAGGGCACGGCGGGGGTGCTGTTTCTGGACGAACTGACGGGCGTGCCGCAGGCTGTGCAGTCGGCCATGCTTGGGCTGGTGCTGGACGGCGCGGTGGGTGACTACCGCATCTCGCCCCGCGTGCGCTTCATCGCCGCAGCCAACCCGGTCGATCAGGCAGCGGGCGGCCAGCCGCTGGCCATGCCCACCGCCAACCGCTTTGGCCACCTGACGGTGAGCGCGCCCGACGTCGAGGACTGGTACGCCATCCTCGCGGGCACCAGCGACGACACCGACACGCCGCTCAACGCCGACGCGATCGAGGCAGAGGTGCTGGCCCGCTGGGATCGCGAGTACGCTCGCGCCCTGACGCTGGTCGTCGGCGGGTTCCTCAGGAAGTTCCCCGCCCTCGCGCAGCAGACACCCAAGGCGGGCACGCCTGCCAGCGAGGGTGCGTGGGCCTCGCACCGCACTTGGGAGATGGTGGTGCGCGCCGTCGCTGGCGCGACCATCCATGGGCTGTGCGACGACGACCGTGACGCGCTGGTCGCCGCCTTCGTCGGCATCGACAAGGCCACCGCGTTTGCGGCGTGGCTGCGCGATGCCGACCTGCCCGACGCCGCCGACCTGCTCGACGGCAAGGTGCAGTGGGCACCCAGCCCGTACCGTCCCGATCGCACCCAGTGCATCCTCGACCTGTGCGCGGGCGAGATCGCCAAGGGTGACGCCGGGGCCAAGGTGTCCCGCGCCCGCGTGCTGTGGAAGCTTCTGAGCGACCTCTGCAACGCAGGCACCCCCGACTTGGGCCTGAGCGCCATCAAGGTACTGTCGCTCGACACTGCCGTGGCCATGCTCCCAGAGGGCAGCGTGGCGCGGCAGGCGCGGCTGGAGGTGCTGCGCGCCACGGGCACTGCGGGCCTCCGCAGCTAGCCCACACTCTCCCGCTGCTGGCGCGGGGTTGACGCTGTGTCAGCCCCGCGCTAGTATGCCAACCTGCACTGTGAGGTGTCCCATGAGCGAAGCCCTCAAGCGTATCTCGATCGCCCGCCACGTTGTCACCACGCGCATGCCTTACTACAGCCAGTGGACGCTGGGCCTGCGTGCCGTGCCTTCGCCCGGTCTGGGCACGGTGGCGACGACCGATGACATGGTGCTGCTGTTCGACCCTGAGGTGATCACTGGCCAGTGGACGCAGGCGCAGATCCCGGGAGCGTTCCTGCATGAGGTGCTGCACCACGCCCTGCGCCACTCGCAGCGTGCGGCGGCCTTCGACGCCAGCCTCGACCGCCACCTGTGGAACGTCGCCGCCGACGTTGAGTGCAACCGCATCGTGCTGGGCATGGGCCTGTCCCTGCCCGATGGCGCGGTGACTGCCAAGGGCCTGCAACTGCCTGAGGGTATCGTCGCGGAGGCGGCCTACGCCATCCTGCGCGAGCGCCAGCAGCAGCCGCAACAACAGCAGCAGCAGGGCCAGCAGCAGCAGGGCCAGCAGCAGCAGGGCCAGCAGCAGCAGGGCCAGCAGGGCCAGCAGGGCCAGCAGCAGGGCCAGCAGGGCGGCCAGCAGGGCGGCCAGCAGGGCGGCCAGCAGGGCGGCCAGCAG
>JAFMJQ010000173.1 GCA_017853415.1 Thermoleophilia bacterium
CCTGCTCCTTGACGTTCATCTTTTTCTTCGAACGCCAAATCGTTACCAGGCTGCCTAATAGACCCGATAGGGCCAGGCCAATATTGAACCCGAGGTCCATTAAGAACTCTTTCATTTTCTTGCTCTATTTTTGGATGCTTTTTCTAAGATAAACTTTCCGCCCTTCTGATGAGACACATCAAGCCCATCGCCCTTCTTACCCATCTCTCTGTTCTTCTGGACGAGCTCCGCGCGGTACTTACGTCGTTCTGGAGTGGAATGATACTTGGTATCATACTCGGTTTTTTTCTTGCGTGCCTCTGGGTTGGCTGCATAATACTTTGCGGTGCGTGACTTTCCGCCTTTACATGAGGTGCACTTGCACCCTTTTGAACAACTACCCATCAGTATTTCCCCTTCCTTCCTTTTGGAGACGACTTCGTGCTTCCGCCCTTACCGGCCCACAAGTCCTTGCAGGCCCAGTATCTTGCCGTTAGTTTGCTAGTAGCCGAGTCACATTTATGGCGAGCCTTGAATGACTTCCGGGCAGCAGCGCTGTAATTGTGGCCATAGCCCTCGGCGCCGTAATGGACAATTTTCTCTTGTCCTCCCTCGCAGCCCTTTACCATTCGCTTCTTCCCAGGGCTTGTTGATGGCCGGGGCTTGTTGCATGGCATAGACTCTTTGTCGACTCTTTTCATTGGCTCAAAGGTAGCATTATTTTTTCTTCGCTGCTGAATAGGCAATGGCAGCAATCTGCTCCTTACTGCGCTTCTTGCCGGCTGGCTTCTCCCGGTTCGCCCGGGTCAACTCGGCGATGTTGGCAGATACCGCCTTCTGAACGGCGGCCTTGCCCTTGCCAGATGCTTTCTTCAATGGCATTTTTCCTCCTTTGTTAAACGACGATAACGGGGTTCTTGACGTCGCTTTAAGGTTTTTTTCTTGAAAAGGCTCTTCTCCACTCGACCTTTTGTAATACTTATAGGTCGTGTCTGGCTTTGATATTGTTTCTTCCTGTGGCCTTTTTTTAATTACCTTGCGTGAATGCGTTTTGAGTTCTTTTTTTATTTCGGGTTGCTGATTTCCCGGAATACCAAATGTCCTTGCCGGTCTCGTTGATGCTGATACAGATTGATACTGTATTCCGGCTCTTTCGTACATATTCCTTCGCTCAGATTCGCTTCTCGCCGACCGGTCAATCGACGCAGCAACTGACCTTTCTACTTCTGGCTTAAGCTTGGGTGGCTTTGGCTTACTACACCCACCCGCTGTTACGCAGCTTAGATTTCCTCCTTTTTGGTATTTTTTTTTCATCATACCGGTTTTACGCGTTTACCCATTCCCACGCGCTCTTTCTCCTGGATCTTTTTCCGGAGGGTAGAGCGGCCTATCTCGGAGCTCGTCTTGGGGGTTTTCTCTGATACCCTCTTGCTCGGACGGCAGTACTCGTTCTTCCCACCAGCTCCACAGGCTCGGCCGGTCTTTTGATCGACCCACTTCTCTTTCTCCCATCGTTTTAATTCAGTTCCCTTCTCAGTCTTGCGAACAGACCCAGATGCCTTCCGGCACTTGGCAATGGCCTGGCTAGCCCTGGCGGATGGGAATACATCGTACTGGGCTTTGACCTTTTTGTAACAGGCGTCTTTCACACGGCAAAAATAGCATAATTTTGCGATACAATGAAAGACTACCTAAAGTACTGGCGCGTAGTACGCTACTGGGCCAAAGTTAAATGGAACATCCAAGAACAAGACCTGGATATCCTGCTGCTCATCTACTCTGAGAAGTACTTCTCCAGGGAAATGTTCGATGGGATCGAGTCCTGCGTTAAGTGGGACAGGAACAGGATGGAACGACTCATCCAGAATGGTTTTATCGGCGTCGTCCAGGAGAAGCCCAAAAAGCTCTTCGCCATAACGCCTTCGGCCAAGGCTATGGTCACCCTTATCTACAAAAAGCTCGAAGGCGAAGAGATATCAGAAAACCCCGACAGTAACGAGATCTTTGCCCGGAAGGTACCCTATTCACACAAGGTCTACCGGCGAATGATCGAGAATATGAATGTCAGAGTACGACAACGACATCTCTCTCGGAGATCACTAGGTACGGAAGATCCTGAATCATGATCTTGAACCCGGCGCTCCGATCGTAGTACACCACGTCGCCCTCCTTAATGACGGAGACTTCGCTCCCAGGGGAGACGACCTTGGCCATCCGGTACCGAATATTGTCGGCGTCCTTCTCGGACAGCATGAGACCAGAGTCCGTGCGGATCTCCTCATTGATCGGCTCGCAGACGATGAACTTATTTATCGCTTTCATGGATCGTTACGTTGGTTCCTAGGAGTGTGGCAGCGACACTCGTTGCGCTGATGAGGGCATTTTTGGTCACTTTGGTAGGGTCAATGACGCCCATGTCGACCATGTTACCCTTCTCCATGGTCCGGATGTTCAGGCCTTCCATTGGGGTCTTCGGGTCGTACTTGTGCGAAACGCCGGCATTCTTCTGAATGGTCTCGTATGGAGCCCGGATCGCTGAGTAGAACGCATCGAACGCAGGGCCCTTATGCTTCTTCTTCATCTCCTCGGACACATACATCAATGCCACGCCGCCGCCTGGCAGCACGCCTTCGGACAACGCGCTACGTACCGCACAGACCGCGTCATCGACCCGATCGTACAACTCCTTTTGCTCCATGTCCGTCTCACCGCCCACATAGATCACCGACATAGACCCTGCCAGGCCAGCGATGCGCTCTAGGACGAAGCTGCGCTCGTCGTCACGCTGAAGGGTCTCGATCTGCACATGAAGCTCCGAGATCAGCTTTTCGATCGCCTCCTTGTTCCTCTCATCACCACGGCCGATCGTCGTCTCGTCACGACCGACCACAATCTTGCTTGCGAAGCCAAGATCGTCAATGGTGGCTAAGTTCAGGTCGTCCCCCGTTGATTGACTGAAATACTTCGACCCTAACAACAAAGCAAGATCACTCATCAATTCGCCCCTTCGATAACCAAACGACGGAGGGGGGACGACGCAGAACTTTAGCCCATTCTTGACGACGTTGATCGCCAATGTCATCACGACGGCATCCGAGCAGTCAGCGATAATCACCAGAGGCTGGTGACTGTTCACGACAGGCTTGAGCACCGACTCAATCTGTAAAATATTGGTGATCTCCACATCGGAGACCAAAACACGCGCGTTTTCGATGATACACTCGTCTCGGCGCTGATCATTCACGAATGACTTGCTCTTGTAGCCCCTCTTGAACCGGACTCCCTTGGTCGTGTCGACGTATGTCGACGATGTTTGGCTTTTCTCCACCGAGACGATCCCATTCTCACCGACCTCTTTGTAGGCCGACGCAATGAGACCACCAATGACTTGGTCTCCGTTGGCCGAAATCGTCGCGACATGGTCGATCTCATCGCCGGTCACCGGCCGACTGATACCGGTGAGGATCTCACAGGCCTCCTCGGCGTAGTGGTTCAGCACTTTTGACTGCGAAAGAGTCACATCCTTCTCGATACCAACCAGCGTCATCTCCTCAGCGATCACGATCGCCGTCGTTGTACCATCACCGGCCGTCGACGCGGTCTTCTCGGCAGCCTCACGCATGATCCGAACGGCCATATTCTCGACAGGATCCTTCAAAACGATCGATTTTGCTACCGTTACGCCATCCTTGGTGACCGTCAGGCCCCTCGTATGCTGATTAGACTCCAAAATGACGGTATTTCCGCCTGGACCGAGCGTACTCTTGACAGCTGCGGCCATTTTCTTGATTCCTGAAGTCAGACCTTGTCTCGCTTCAGCTCCAAAATTCAATTCTTTATGCATATCGGCTCAAAGTTAATTGGTAAAACCCACAAATCACCGTCTGTGGGGTATTTTTTTCTCGGACTGTCCATCGGAGCGTCATCCTCGTCTATCCAATCCTCATTGATCACCACAAAAATCGTGCCATGAACGTGTATCACTACACCCGGATCATCCTTTGAAAACCAAAATGGAACCATGCACAAATATACTCCATGACAAAAAACCGATTTTTTTCTCCTTACTACTCTTATATATATTCTCTATTCTCTCTCTCTCTTATTTTTTTTTTCTATACTCTAAGATAAAAAACGACATATCGACATAATCATTGATA
>JAFMJQ010000169.1 GCA_017853415.1 Thermoleophilia bacterium
ATGTGCATTGTACGCACAAGATCTGGTTTGCCCAACTGTTCTTCAAGTAGCTCTGTATTTTCTGTAATCATTTCTTCGGACATAGTTGACAATCCTCTAGAGGTATGATATATTTATAATCATGAATATCTTTTATCTTTCTCACGATCATGCTCAGTGTGCCCAATGGCATGTGGACAAACATGTAGTCAAGATGATTCTGGAAAGCTGTCAGTTGCTTTCTACGGCTCGTCGTTTGATTGACGGTGTTCCAACAATTGAAAAACGATATGTTGCAGGATCATTGCATCCGGCACGTTTTCGTAATATCAAGCGATGGGTGCTGGAAGATCATCCAGAAGCTGACAAGATCATCTATCAGGCTACGCATGTAAATCATCCGTCGGCCGTGTGGGTTCGTCAGTCATTGGAGAACTATGTTTGGCTGTCGGATCTAACGTTTGCTCTTATCAACGAATACAAGTATCGTTATGGTAAGGATCACAAGTGCGAAATTGTTGCTCGTCATCTTGCGACTCCTCCCATGAAGGATTTTCCTCATAAGGGATTCTCGGAGCCGACACCTGCAATGCCAGATGAGTACAAGGTTACTGGCGACAGCATTGCGTCATATCACAATTATTACCGTGGTGCTAAGGCTCGTATGGCATCATGGAAGAATCGTGATGTGCCGTCTTGGTTTACTAAATAAGAGTATGTTCAACCTCAAACCAGGATTATATTATGTGCCCAACGTATGATTTTATCAATGAAGAAACTGGTGAAACATTTGAGATGCAGATGTCTATTGCAGACATGGAAAAGTATCTCAAGAAGAACAAACATATCAAGCAGGCTGTCACCAGAATGACTTTAGGTGATTCGGTTCGTCTAGGAATCACCAAGCCGCCAGCAGATTTTCAAAAAGGAGTTATTGGTCGCATGAAGGAAAAAGTTCATGGCAATAATCTGAAGACTTCGAAATTCAACATTCCAAGAGAGTGGTGAGTGATTAGTCCCATTTCTCCCGTGTATAAAACAGTATTCAACACGCAAAGAGGATCTCGCGAAAACGCAAGGTCCTCTTTGTCATTTCAGAGAGGCGTACATGTCAAAGAAAAAGAAGAAGTTAAATCAACAACAGCAACAAAATCATTTCTCTCTACGAACAATATCACCACTAACACTAAATCAATCATCAACATTCAAGGCCTTTGAGCAAGGCAAACATCTTCTTCTACACGGCGTTGCCGGAACAGGTAAAACATACATCTCTCTATATCTGGCACTAAATGAAGTTCTAAACAAATCTAGATACAAACACATTGTCGTCATACGCAGCGTAGTTCCCTCTCGCGATATGGGATTTCTGCCAGGCTCAGCAAAGGAAAAAGCAAGAGTGTATGAAGAGCCATACAAGATGATTTGCGATGATTTATTTGGTCGTGGCGATGGCTATGATATACTCAAGATGAAGCGTATGTTGGATTTCACTACGACTTCATTCTTGCGCGGAGTTACATTCAATGATGCAATCATCATTGTCGATGAATGTCAAAACATGATTCAACAAGAGTTGGATACTGTCATGACTCGTGTTGGTAACAATTGTCGTATCGTGTTCTGCGGAGATTTTCGTCAGACCGATTTGGCAAAGCATGAAGAACGCAGAGGACTCTTGACATTCATGAATATTCTTGATAAAATGTCTTGCTTTGAAAAAATTGAGTTTGGTAAGGAAGATATCGTGCGTAGTGCATTGGTAAAATCCTATATCATCTCTAAACTGGAGTTAGGATACGTTTGATATGTTGATTTATGCTGCACCTGCGATCATTTGGATGATCATGAGTCTAATGAGAAAGATCATACTTACTTGGCCCAATGCATTCAATGCATGGATGTGTGTGATCACCACAATCGTCATGGGCGGGATCATTTTTAATTTTCTGGTAAAGCTTATAAGTTAATGAAAAAGTTTCATCATTCATTTGTGAATCTTCCAAATCTTGAGGAAGAGTATATTGACGGAAGGAGACACTATAGAACTCCAGAGGGAAATGTGTATCCTTCCGTCACTACTATTTTGTCACGATTGCCAAACGAGAGTTTGAAAGAATGGCAAAATAGAGTTGGAGAAGAAGAAGCCAAGCGAGTATCTGGCGTATCAGCCCGACGCGGAAAAAATCTTCATCAAGTCTGTGAGCGATATTTGCTCAATGAAGAAAAGCCTACGCGCGGTCATATGCCAGATGTTTCATTTATGTTTTTTGAATTAAGAAAACATATTGATCGAATTGATGAAGTATACGCCGTTGAAGCGCCTTTATATTCTGATCAATATAAGTTTGCAGGAAGATGTGATGCAATAGGTACATTTGATGGATATCCAGCGATCATTGATTTCAAGACGACCAAGTCGGAAGCTGATTCCAGCATGGATAAGGTCAAGAAATATTTCATGCAGTTGTCCGCATATTCTTTGGCATATGAAGAAAGAACTGGCGTAAAAATTGATTTGGGGGTATTGTTATTTGCATCGGCAGAAACTGAATCTAGCTGCATTCCTGCAAATTTGACTAAGTACAAGACTCAATTCATTTCTTTGTTGACAAGCCCTAAATAATATACTATAATACGATATTACTGTTGATAACAACGTAATAAGCTGTCTGGACGCGGCTTCAATGCCGCCACCTCCACCAGTCAACACACTAGGGCCGTAACCCAAGCAGCTGCTTGAGAAACCCCAAAAGTGAGGGATTAAGTGTGTTGGCTAATGGGGGTGAAAGGGATTCGACAGAAGTGTAAAGGTTGCGGAGGTAATCGGTAAGGAACGACCGACAATTAGTCCAAAACAATAGATGCAAACGATAATTACGCATCTGAGATGGCACTAGCTGCCTGAACGGGGTTCGGTGGGGACCTGGCAACAGAATCCCACCACTTTCATCAATCGTAGGAGGTATCGATGAGTGAAGTATCTTGTTATGTTATGAAACCCCTTTCTTATGCAACCGATAACGAATGCACGTTCAAGAATCTGCGTTCGGTTGATTTGAAACGAGCAAAGAAGCATCGCGGCGTATATAAGCTTTCGTATGGACAATACGGAAGTTCCAACCATGTTTCTTATGTGGCAACACGAGATTTCGACTGATGTATAAAACTCTGATGGTAGGAATATTCCTACTCATCGGGTTCTTTGGTGCAAGACTGTATCCATATGATACAACAACAAATGCTGTAGCGCAAATTCCTGGATATGAAAGGATTTACGAATACGAGCATTTGTTGCTATCATTTGTTCCAGATGAACCATTGCCCGATGAGCAGGAGACAAAAGTAGTCAACGTCGATCCTAAAGAGAGAGAGTGTCTAGCCAAAGCCATATATTGGGAGGCTCGCAATCAATCTCTTGATGGAAAAGTCGCTGTAGGATACGTTGTAATCAATCGTGTCAATGCAGGTCTATGGAAGGACTCAATCTGCGGCGTTGTCTATCAGGGTTGTCAATTTTCTTGGGTATGTGAAGGTAAGGGAAAAAGAAACCTCTACAAGCTAACGAACGAGAACGAAAAAATTGCATGGGCTGAGGCGATTGCTCTTGCAAATGAACTTCTCATAGAGTATAATGACATTGAAGATATAACGAAGGGCGCAGTCTTCTTTCATGCTCATTATGTGAGACCTGATTGGTCAAAGTGGAAGAAAGTTGAACGCACCGTTCGTATTGATGATCATATATTCTATCGTTTGAGGTCCATGTAATGCCAACAAAAGATGAAATGCTATCCTTTGCCAAGACTATTGAGCAGATAGTCAAGGAAAAGGATCTAAACTATATTGATGCTGTGACGCATTTTTGCGAGATCAATTCATTGGAGATTGAGTCAGTTACAAATCTGATCAATCATTCATTGAAGGCCAAGATTGCATATGATGCGTCACAGCTCAATCTTTTACCCAAAAGCAATACATTGCCAGTATGAAAATTGTTGCTCTGGAAGCATACAAGCTATTTCATTCGATCAAGCTTCACTTTACTCGTCAGTCATTTGACTTCTTTAAGAGTAGAGTGAAGATTTCGGAGAAGGCTTTTCTTTCTCGTCGCGATAGATTTGCATTTTATCGATTGGCGAAAGA
>JAFMJQ010000112.1 GCA_017853415.1 Thermoleophilia bacterium
GGCGGAGTAGCTCAGCTGGTTAGAGCAGCGGAATCATAATCCGCGTGTCGGGGGTTCGAGTCCCTCCTCCGCTACTGAAACCGGCCCCACGAGCAGGCGGCGCGCGAAGGATGCGCTGCCCGTGCGGCACGGCGCTAGGCTGGCGCCATGGCCGAAGCACGATCACTCGAGGTCGTCTTCCCCGGCGACACCAACCACATGGGCACCCTCTTCGGGGGCACCCCCACCCCGACCCCCGTGCCGGTACTGTCAGCGGCATGAGGCTCGTTCTCATTGCTTCCGCGCTCCTACTGCTTCCCCTCGCCGGCTGTGGTGGCGGCTCCGACACAGCGGCCGTCGAGACCGTGACCGTCAGCGACAGCAAGCCGACACGCGAGTGCCTCTCCGAGTCGCGCCGAGCGCGGGAGGTGTGGAATGCCTCGAACAGCGAGGGTGGACCCGCCTACGTCGCGGCGACACGCGACAGCCTCGCGGCATGCGGAACCGACAGGGCATGGCGCGCGGCGTTCCTCGTGGTGTACGACGACATCCTGGACATGGCGCGCGCCTGGAGCGACGACGGTGAGCCAGACGCCCTGGCGCGCGGTGCCCTCGACGCCGCCTGCGAGGAGGCCGACCCCAGCCGCACGCTGCCCGCCTGCACGGGCACCTAGGGGGTCGACCGGGGGGGTCAGGCACGCCGGTTGCGCCACCCGGGTACAAAGAACAGCAGGCGGCGCGCGAAGGATGCGCTGCCCGTGCGGCACGGCGCTAGGCTGACGCCATGGCCGAAGCACGATCACTCGAGGTCGTCTTCCCCGGCGACACCAACCACATGGGCACCCTCTTCGGGGGCACCCTCATGGCATGGATGGACCGGGTGGCCTACTTCGCGGCCTCGCGGCGCGCACGCGGCACGGTGGTCACCCGCAAGGTGGACGAGCTCGAATTCCGGGTGCCGATCCACGTGGGCGACTTCGTGGAGCTCGCGGCCACGGTGGAGTCCGAGGGACGCACGAGCATGCGCGTGGTGGTGGAGGTTCACCGCGAGGACCCGGGCGACGGGACGCGGGAGCTCTGCACCACGGGGCACTTCGTGATGGTGTGCGTCGATGCCGACGGCGCGCCCCGGGAGATCCCCCCGACGCGATGAACATGGACGGTGGCGGCTACCGGCGGGCGCTCAGGTGGACCAACCTGGTGCTGCTGCTCATCGGAATCGTGCTGGCCATCCTCTTCGGGCCCTTCTAGGCACGGGGCACGCGGCGCCGGCGCCCGGCCCGCCCTCTAGGTGAGGTAGAAGTAGAGGGCGTAGAGCAATTCGACGGCCGGGCTCGAGGTGTGCACGGTGACGTCGGATGGCACCGACAGCAGGGCGTCGGAGTAGTTGAAGATGATCTTCACTCCCGATGCCACGAGGTCGTCGGCCACCTGCTGGGCGGCCACGGCGGGAATCGCCATCACCCCCACCTCGATGCCCTCGTTCTCGACCACCAGCGGCAGCTCGCTGTAGTGGCGCACCGTGAGGTCGCCGATGCGCATGCCGATCTTGTCGGGGTCGGTGTCGAAGATGGCCGAGATGCGGAAGCCATGGTCGGCGAAGGCGCCCGAACCGGCGATCGCCTGTCCCAGGTTCCCCGCCCCGAACAGCGCGATGTTGTGCTGGCCGGACGTGCGCAGGATCTTGCGGATCTGCCCGATGAGGGTGTCGATGTCGTAGCCCACCCCCCGCTTGCCGAACTTCCCGAAGCCCGAGAGGTCGCGCCTGATCTGCGTGGGGTTCACGTTGGTGTACTCGGAGATTGCCTGGCTCGAGATGCTCGTCTTGCCCATGCGCTTGGCCTGCGTGAGCACCTGCAGGTAGCGGGAAAGACGTGCGGCCACGCCGAGGGTGAGTTGTTCGGGCACTTTTGTCCGATCAGGCGCTTGTATCAGCGCCGCACAAAGTAGCAGGCCCGGTGATCAGCCCCCGACGTCGAAGGGCGCGCTGCGGCTGCGGTGCTGGGCGCCGTTGGCATCGGTCGCCGTGACGACCGCCCGGTAGCGCCCCGCGGGCACCTCGGGCCCCGTGGCCGAGCGGCGCGACAGCAGGATGCGGTAGGTGGACGCGGGCCAGTCGCCCGAGGGCTCGCCCTGGGTCATGCGGATGGGCTCTCCCCCGCCCACCGGCGCGAGGTCGATGCGCACGTCGCGCAGGGTGGCGACGGTGAGGCCCTCGCTGGTGACGTCGCGCATGCCCACGCGCACCACCACCTGGCCGAGGCCCGACCCCGTGCGCTGCACCTCGGGGGTGCCGAGCGCACCCTTGGGCACGGCCACCCGCGGCGCCGCCCACACGACGGCCGTTCCCGCGGCGATGTCCCCGCCCTGCGGCGCGATGACGAGTCGCCCGCGCCAGGCCTCATACCCGCTCCGCGGCGCGCGCGGCACCGCGATTGACGCCGACGCGCGCCCACCCGGGGCGAGGACGATGGGCTCGCCCACCGGCCGGAAGTCACCGTCGGGCCCCTGCAGCAGCATGCGGTACGGACCCCCCGTGCCCGTGAGGTCGCGCACCGAGAACTTCAGGGTGGTGTCGTCGTCACGGCGGCGAATTCCGCTGAGGATCGGCGGGTCGATGGCGATGCCCGGAAGGGCGCGCGTGGATATCGACCCCGGGTCGGGGGCGCTGCCGGCGCCGGCATCGGCGAGTGCGGCGGAAGGCACGGGGCCCGCCGACTGCACGATGACGCTGCGGATATCGGCCGGTCGCCAGCTCGGGTGGTCCACCCGCAGCCGCAGCGCGGTGGCGGCCACGGAGGCTGCGGCGCCGGAGGTTCCGCTGAGCGGTGCCTGGCGGGGGTTCCCGGCCTCGTCCCTGCCGGGGTAGGCGGCCTCCACCGCGATGGCGGGGGCAACGACGTCGGGCTTCAGGCGACCGTCGGCAGAGGGTCCTCGCGACGAGAACGACGCCACGGCCGCCGATGCCCCCTGATCGCCTCGCGGCACCACGCTCACCGACGCCGCGGGGTCGCGGGTGAGCATCTCGAGCACGGCGGTGCCCTGGCGGGGACCCAGGCCGATGATGGGGATCGGCACGTCGGCGCCGCCCACGATGCCCGGGAACGCCCCGGTGCCGTCCTCGTCCCACACCACAAGCGCCAGGGCGCCGGCACCGGCCGCGCGGCGGGCGACCTCGGCGATGGGGGCACCGCTGCGGGTGACCAGCGCCACGGCGCCCGCCACGGTGCTGCGCCCGCCCTCGCCGGCGAAGTCGCGGATGTCCGTGCCGGTGCCCACCCCGGCGTCGCCGCTGGCGGCCACCAGGCGCAGGCCGGCACGCAGCGAGTCGGAGGGCTCGGCGCCCATCAACGGCAGCGGCCCCAGGCGCGCGGCGGCGGGTCCGATGGACATCGTGAGGTCGGCCGTGCGCGGGGCCGCCCCCCCTGCCATGCCGCCCACCACGAGAACGTCCTTCATCGCCGCGGCATTGCCGAGCGTGCCGGGCGTGCCCCCCGTGGGGCCATCGTTGCCGGCCGGGGCCACCACCACCGCGCCGGCGCGGTTGGCGGCGGCCAGGGAGCGCGCGACGGGGTCAACGCCCCCGGCACCGAAGCCCCGGGCCACGCCGAGCAGCAGCACGTCGGCGGCATCCCCGAGGGACCCGTCACGGTTGGGATCCATGGCGATCTCGAGCGCGGCGAGCACCCGATCGGTGCGCGCCAGGGTGCGCACGCGACCATCGACCATCTCGCGGGCCGTCACCCGGTACACCAGCATTCGCGGTGCGGCGGCCGCCGGCAGACCCGCAAGGGCCGGCGAGCGCAGGACGATCGATGCCATCTGCGTGCCGTGGCTCTCGGCCGCCGGGTCGGAGGGATCGGGCGACGGGTCGGCATCGCCCTCCACCAGGTCGGCCCCGCCGATGATCAGGTTCGACGGGCCGATGCCACCACCCAGCCAGGGATGCGACACGTCAACGGCGGAGTCGATGAGGGCGATGTGCCGGGGGCCCCTCGCCGGTGTGGACGACCCCGCCCCCGAAGTGTCCGCAGGCCGCTGCGCGGCGCGGGGCGGAGCCTTCGGGGCGGAGTCGGGCGCAGACCCGGCGGGGTCGGACGTAGTGGTG
>JAFMJQ010000113.1 GCA_017853415.1 Thermoleophilia bacterium
GCGGCCTACAACGCCGGCCCCGACAACCTGCGCAAGTGGCGCGTGGACGCCACCAGCAAGGGCGCGGAGCTCCGCGTGCCGGAGGACATCCCGTTCCCCGAGACCCGCAAGTACGTCACCGACGTGCTCGAGGCGTGGCCGATATACCGCGAGGCCTACGGCGAGCGGCTCGGTCCTGCGGCCTAGATCACCACGTTCCAGGGCACCGCACGCCAGTCGGTGATGAGGCCCGCGACGTAATAGGGGTCGCGCAGCACGTACTCACCAACCTCCTCGGCGGAGCAGGGCGCGAACACGATCGCGGCGCCGGTGACGGGATCGCCGAGGGCCCCGGCCATGAGCACCCGGCCCTCCTCCTTGAGCCGCGTGAGGTTGGCCAGGTGGGCGTCGCGGTAAGGTGCGCGCCGTTCGAGGATGTCCTCGACGTACTCGTACATCAGGAGGATGTGGGTCTCGGGCTGCATCGGGACTCCTGGGTCGCTCGGCGGCGCATCCTCGCACACGCCAGGGGAGTCGGCATGGCGACAGACGATCTGACTGCGGGGGTCACCAGTGCGTCGCTGTGCGATGCCATGGCGCGGCGGCACGCGCATCGCTGCCACGCCGTGGGTCTCATGCCTGCGCGGGCCGGGCAGGTGACGGCGGGCCCCGCCGCCACGATCAGGTTCGGCCCCCGCCGTGACGACCTGCCCGACCACGACCTCGCGGCGGCGGCGGAGCGCGCGATGGCCGATGTCCCGGATGGCGCCGTGGTGGTGATCGCGGCCCCCGACGCGCCGCATGAGGCCGTGGCCGGCGGCAAGAAGCTTGCCGCGCTCGAGGAACTCGGTGCCACGGGGGTGATCGCCTGGGGGGCCATTCGGGACCGTCACGAGGCCGCGGGGTATCGGTCGGGCATCTGGGCGCTCGGTGAGACGCCCCGGGCCAGCGGGGACCTACTGCAGGTGATCGAGGTGGGGGGGCTGCTCACGTTCGGGGGCGTCACCGTGAGCCCCGGTGACTGGGTCTACGTCGATGAGGCCGGCCTGGTCGTGGTGCCCTGGGCGGAACGCGGCGAGGTGGCCGATGCGGCGCGCGCCATCGAGGCCGATGACGCCGAGGCGGTCAGGCGCATCCGCGCATCGTGACCCGCCGCCGCCCGGGGTCGATCAGCCGGGCAGCGCGCCGTCGCGCACCCAGGCCTCCACGACCCTCCTGATGTACGCCCCCGGGGGCGGGCCCTCGATATCCGCATCGGGGAGCATGCGGGCGAGTTCGGCGTGGCCGATGTCCGGCCACGCACCGGGGTCGTCGGTGTCCGTCACCAGCACCATCCGCTCACCCGGCGGGTCGGGCATGCGCACGATCACCCGGGCACCGGACAGCCCCGCGGCCTCGAGCGGCACGGCAGCAGCCCCGAGGGCATAGTCCGGGTACGTGTAGATGCCGGGGCCGTAGTAGGCGTCGGCGGGGTCTTCCACGAGTACCGCCCAGTCCATCTCCGCGACGATGGCGACCGGTCCGGCAGGTGTGTCCCAGGCGCGAACGTGCACGAGGCCATCATCCCCGAGTCGCGTCGAGAAGGGGATGAGGGCATTGACGATGGGCGCGGCGCTCACGGGGCCGAAAAGTAGCCGTCCTCACATTCACGCAGGCGGCGTACCGCAGAAGGCAGGCGACGCCTGACCGGGGGCGTAGTGTCGTTCCACGGCAGCAATCCAGGAGCGCACAGTGACCCCCGCCGCCCGCCAGCGCCCGTCGTGGCCCACCCCGGAGCCCCGTTGGCCCTTCCCCGAGCTTCCCGACGAGCTGCGGTTCCTCGAGCAGATCGAGCGCCAGGTGCATGCCCCCGAGCTCGCCGACATCAGCCGCCGCATCGTGGAGAGCGGCGCGTGGCGTGACTACGTGGCGGTGTGCGAGGACTACCGCGACTACCGCCTGGTGTTCGAGAATGACTACGTGGACATCTGGGTGCTCTCGTGGCTTCCCGGGCAGGAGACCGGATTCCACGATCACGACATCTCCGAGGTGGGCATCTGCGTGGCGGAGGGGGCGATCCGCGAGCACCACATGCACGTCTACGAGGCGGATACCGACCACGTGATCCGCCCCGGCGAGACCCAGGAGGGCCCGTTCGGGTACATCCACAGGGTGGAGCACTGCGAGGGCGAGCCGGCGATCTCGGTGCACTCGTACTCGCCGCCACTCGCATGGGTGGGCCAGTACCGCGAGAACGGCGGCCACATGGTGCGCCTGCGCCAGCCGGGCCGCACGCGGCTCTCCCCGACCTAGCCGAACGTGGCCGCTCGCTCGCGCTGCGCGGGCGTGAGGGGGAACATCGGGCTCACGAGGACCGTTCCGCCGTCCGGGCATGAGCGGATGGCCAGGGTCAGGGCCTCGTCGATCTCCGCACATGATGAATCGCATGCGATGTGTGTCGCGATGCGATCACGCACGGGGCCAAAGGCCACCACCACGGCGGCACTCTCGCGCACCAGGGCGAGCGCCTCGCGCAGTGCGGCCTGCTCCTCGGCCCCCGAATGCACCGGCTCACCCCCGAGCGCGTCATCCCCGCCAAGCACCACCACGAGTCCGGGCCCGATGAAGCGCTCGAGCGCAGCATGGGTCTTGAGCGGCGTGGCCGCCATGGAGTCGTCCACGATCGTGATGCCCCGTGGCCCGGGTCGCTGCGCCTGCCGATGATCCACGATGGGGACATGCGCCACGGCATCGGCACACTCTGCGGCGGTGAGGCCGAGGGCCAGGGCAGCCGCGGCCGCGGCGAGCAGCGCCCGTAGCGGGGGACCCTCGAGGTCGGTGGGGGCATCGCATTGACCATCCGGAGCCCGCAGCAGTACCCCGCCGGGCACCGCGAACGCACCGAGGCCGGTCGGCGCGTCGCCGAAGCCCCACAGCCGCCCGTTCACCGCGCCGAGGGCATCGAGGGTGGTCGGGTCGTCGGTGGGCAGCACCACCGCGTCGGCGTCCGTGAGCTCCGCCACCAACCGGCGCTTCGCGGCGACATAGGCCCGGTATCCGCCATGCAGCTCGAGGTGATCGGGACGAATGGTGGTGACCACCGCGACGTCGGGGTGCACGTGGGTCATGTGGCAGAGGTGGGTGGACGTGAGCTCGGCGATCACCACGCAGCCATGAGGCACCCCCGCGCCCAACTGATCTGCCAGCGAATGGTCCGGCCAGGCGTTGGCGGAGCGCGCCGTGGTGGATATGGCCACGGGTCGCGCGCAGGCGCGCAGTATCGCTTCGAGCGCCCGGCAGGTGGAGGTCTTCCCGGCGGTGCCGGTCACGCCCACGAGCGGCCTGGGGGCATCGGCGAGGATCAACTCGGCGAGCACTGACACCGCGGCGCCCGCGGTGCGGGCGGCGATCACATGCGTGGCGGTCTCGGCGGTCCACTCATCGACCACCAGCATGTCCACCGGCGCATCCGGATCATCGACGATCCCGGCACCGCGCGCGCGCAGCAGGGCCTCGGCTGCATGCGCGTCGGGGCCGGTGGTGCCGATCCGGACGCGCACCGCTGGGTCAGGCGCGGGGGATGGGCCGCCCCGATACCGCGGCCACCACATCGGCGTCGTCGGGAATCGGCAGGTAACGGGCCACGGATGACTGGGGCCTGATGCCCAATTGCGACTCGATGATCTCGGTGGGAATCCCCTCGCCGGCCATCTCGGCGGCGCAGGCGTAGCGCAGCCCCATGGCGTGCACGCGACCATCCAGCCCGGCCCGCGACGCCAGCCGCGGAAGGAGTTCCCGCACGTATGCCTGGCTCAGGGGCTTGCCCTGCAGAGTCGAGATGAACGGTCCGGTGGTGGGGAGGTCTGTCTCGACGCGGCGCTCCAGCCACATGGACACCTCCTGTGCTGCGAGGTCGTCGAGCCCGACGATGCGGTCGGCCACCCGCAGGACGCGGGCCGGAACGTCCACGTCCTGCGGCTGCAGGGCCAGTGCCTCGCCCGGTCGGAGCCCCGCCCGCCAGAGCAGCGCGATGAGGGCCCTGTTGCGCCTGCCGGTGCTCGTCTGCTCGGACGAGGCGCCGAGTAGCGCCAGGGCCTGCGTGGGGCTGACGGGGGGATTC
>JAFMJQ010000114.1 GCA_017853415.1 Thermoleophilia bacterium
CGCCCCGATAGGGGTACCGAAAAAGGTGGGCTACCCGAAGCGGCCCGAGACGTACGCCTCGGTGCGGTCGTTCTGCGGGTTGCCGAAGACGTCCTTTGTGGGGCCGGTCTCGATGAGGCGGCCGGGCTCGCCCTCGTTCTCGATGGTGATGAAGGCGGTGTAGTCGGACACGCGCGCGGCCTGCTGCATGTTGTGCGTGACGATGACGATCGTGACGCGCTCCTTGATGGCGCGGATGAGATCCTCGATGCGCAGCGTCGACTGCGGGTCGAGGGCCGAGCACGGCTCATCCATGAGCAGCACGTCGGGCTCCTCGGCCAGGGCACGCGCGATGCAGAGCCGCTGCTGCTGCCCGCCGGAGAGCCCGCCCGCGTGGGCGTTGAGGCGGTTCTTCACCTCGTCCCACAGGCCCGCGCCGCGGAGCGTCTCCTCCACCAGGTCGTCCTTGTCGCTGCGGTTGAGCTTCGTCCCCGTGAACTTCGGGCCGGCGAGGATGTTGTCGCGGATCGACTTCGTGGGGAACGGGTTGGGGCGCTGGAACACCATGCCCACCGCGCGGCGCACCGCCACCGGGTCGGCGTCGCGACCGTAGATGTCGATGTCGCGGAGCATCACGGAGCCCGTGCACCGCGCGTTGGGCACGAGCTCATGCATGCGGTTGAGGCATCGGATGTACGTGGACTTTCCGCAGCCGGACGGTCCGATGAGCGCCGTCACGGTGTTGCGGGGGAAGTCCAGGGTGATGTCCTCGACCGCCTTGTGCGAGCCGAAGTACGCCGACAGGTCGCGCGTGTACATCGGGAGCGGCCCGGTGGACGCCGATGCCGCGGGCGTGGCCACCTCGATCGGGGCGATGCGCACGTCGTCATCCGACGGCGACGAGCGGTCCGGCGCAGGCGTGGGCACGGTATCGGGCGACTCCACGACCATTTCCTCCTCGGCTGCTGCCACGTCGTCGGTCATCGTGCCTCCAATGGGCGGGTGCGCCGCGCCAGCAGCGCGGCTCCAAGGTTGAGTATCAGGATGATGGCCACCAGCACAAGCGCCGCACCCCACGCGAGCTGCAGCGACGCCGGGGTCTGCACCTGGATGGTGTTCTGGTAGATCAGCTGGGGGATCGACGCGATGGGCTCGGTGAGGCTCGTCGAGAAGAACTGGTTGCCCAGCGAGGTGAACAGCAGGGGAGCGGTCTCCCCGCTGGCGCGCGCGAGGCCGAGCAGGATCCCCGTGAGGATTCCCGGGCCCGCCGCGGGCAGCACGATCGACCACGTGACCCTCCACTTGGGCGCGCCGAGGGCCGAGGCGGCCTCCTTCTGGGCCACGGGCACGAGCCGCAGCATCTCGTCGGCGGATCGCACCACGATCGGGAACATGATGATGGCCAGGGCGATGCCACCGGCGAGCGCCGAGAACTGCTCCTGCACCACCACGATGCCCAGGTACACGATGAGGCCCACCACGATCGAGGGCACGCCGAGGAGCACGTCGACGAAGAACCCGATGCCGTCCGCAAGCCGCTTCTGCCAGCCGGTGGGTTTGGACACGTCCGAGATGAAGAGCGCGGTGAGCACGCCGAGCGGCGCGGCGATCACCGTCGCGACGCCCATGAGGATGAGCGTCCCCACGAGCGCATTGGAGATGCCTCCCCCGTAGCTGTTGGGGTCGAGCGGTGGGAGCGTGGTGAAGAACGAGGCCGAGATGGCGGGCAGCCCCTTCGAGAGCATCTCCCACATGATCGCCACGAGCGGGATGATGCCCACCGCGAGGCTGAACCAGATGAGGCCCTCGGCGATTCCCGACCTCACGCGGCGCTTGCGCGCCACGGCATCGGGGCCGGTGATGGGAAGGGGCTCGCGGCGCGGGGTCCAGTCCCGGGCCTCGCCCGACTGCGCCTCGGCGGCATCCCCGGGGGCCGACGGACCGGACGGGGCCTGCGGCGCGGGCGCGGGTGCGGGAACGCTTCGGCGGAATGCCAGCAGCGACCACATTCCGCCGCCGCCCCTGCCGGCGCTCTCACCGCGGCGCACGAGGATGCGCGCGACCGCATTGATGGCGAAGGCCATGAGGAAGAGCACCACCGCGAGGGCCGTGAGCGCCGAGAGCTGGAGCCCGCTCGCCTCGCCGGTCTGCAGGGCGATGACCGATGCCAGCGTGGCACCGGGGCCGAGCAGCGACCCGAAGATGACGGGCGAGTTGCCGAGCAGCATGGCGATGGCGATGGTCTCGCCCACGGCGCGTCCCAGCCCGAGGGCCGACGCGCCGACGATGCCCGAACGCGACCACGGCAGCATCGCGTGCTTCACCATCTCCCAGCGCGTGGCGCCGAGCGCGAAGGCGGCCTCCTGCTGGTCGCGCGGCACGGTGAGCAGCACCTCGCGGGTGATGGCGGTGATGATCGGGACGATCATGATGGCCAGCACCAGGCCGGACACCAGGAACGACCCCGACGTGACCGGACCCGCGAAGATCGGCCAGCCGAAGAGGCTGAAGCCGCCCAGGGTGTTGGCCAGCCAGTCGAGGGCGGGGCGCAGGAACGGCACGAGCACCGTGACGCCCCAGAGGCCGAAGATGACCGACGGCACCGCGGCCAGGAGGTTGATGAAGCCGCCCACCGGACCGCGCAGGCGACGCGGCAGGAACACGGTGGTGGCGAGGGCGATGCCGATGGACGTCGGAACGGCCAGCACCAGGGCGATGGCCGAGGTCATAAGCGTGCCGTAGATGAAGGGCAGCGCCCCGTACACCGCGGTGCCCACCGCCGATGCGGGGATCCACTCGGTGCCGGTGACGAATCCCCACACCCCGAAGGTGCTCCACACCTCGCCGGTCTGGGCCACCGTCATCCAGATGAGGTAGCCGACGGCGATCACCGCCAGGAAGGCCGCGAGGCCCGCCACCAGCGCGTAGCCGCGATCGGCCACCACGCCCCCCGGGCCCTGCCTCAGGCGGGCCACTGCCGCGGGCCCGCCCGGATCAGGCGGCAACGCGGCCGTGCTGGGCGGAGGCGGCGGTGGAGGTGGCGGTGGAGTCACGTGGGTCCTGGTCGCAAGGAAAGAGGCCGGCGGCGAGAATAGTGACGGCCGCCCCGGGCTGATGCCCGGGACGGCCGTCGGTGTTGCTCAGGTGTAGCGCGGTGCGATGCTCAGGAGAGCTTCGCGAGCGCAGCCTGGGTGGCGATGCGCACGTTGCGCGGGAGCGGCGCGTAGCCGAGCCCCGCGAGCGCACCCTGCGCCTCGGGCGAGTAGAACTGCCCCAGGGCGGCCTTCACCTCGGCGTTCTTCGGACGGCCGGGAACGGCGAGGGCCCACGTGGTGATGGTGATCGGGTAGGCACCCGCGTTCGGGCTGGCCGTGAAGTCGATCGTCAGGTCAGGCTTGATCTTCGACACCGGGATGTTGCCGGCGAGCTCGATGCTCTTGGCGCTCGGCAGGATGAAGACATCCTTGCGCACGGTCTTCTTGCCCTGCTTGACGACCTCGCTCTTGCCGATGGCGGCCACGTTGGTCTGCAGGCCGGCACGGATGGAGTCGGCAAGGTCGACGTAGCCGATGGAGCCCGGCGTGTTCTTCACGCAGTTGGCGACACCCGGGTTGCCCGGCGACTTCGACACGCCGGTCGTGGGCCAGTTGGGCGTCTGCGAGAAGCTGATCTGCGTTGCGAACTGCTTGTTGGTCTTGCTCAGGTAGCGCGTGAAGTTCCACGAGGTGCCCGAGCCGTCCGAGCGCACGCACAGCGTGATGGGGCCCGAGGCGCCCTTGAGGCCCGGGTTGTTCTTCACGAGCACCGGGCTGTTCCAGGTGGGGACGGCGCCGCGGAAGATCTCACCCAGCTGCGAGCCGGTGAACTTCAGCTTGTTGCCGACCACGCCGGGAAGGTTCACCGGCACCGAGATGGCGCCGAGCAGCGTCGGGTAGTAGTTGACCGACCCACCGATGGCGGCGAGCTGCGCGTCGGTGAGGGTGGCGTCACTGCCCGCGAAGTCGACGGTCTTGGCGGTGAGCGCGCGAATGCCCGCGCTCGAGCCCACGCCGGTGTACGAGCAGGTCTTGAAGGTGCCGCACCAGTTCTGGTA
>JAFMJQ010000115.1 GCA_017853415.1 Thermoleophilia bacterium
CAGGCCGCCACCCGACCCGCGGGGTCATCGACCTTCGGCACCCCGGTGGACCTCTCGGCGACGGGGCAGAACGCCGATGTACCGCAGGTGGCAGTTGGCCCCGACGGCGCGACCACGGTTACCTGGCGCCGCAACAACGGCACCAACAGCATCATCCAGGCCGCCACCCGCCCCGCCGGCTCGCCGACCTTCAGCAGCCCGGCCGACCTCTCGGTGACGGGCCAGAGCGCGTTCGTTCCGCAGGTGGCGGTGGGTTCCGATGGCGCGACCACGATCACCTGGACTCGCTCCGACGGCAGCAAGTACATCATCCAGGCCGCCACCCGACCGGCGGGATCGTCCACCTTCGGCACCCCGGTCGACCTCTCGGCGACGGGGCGGGATGCCTACGACTCCGATGTCGCGATCGGGCCCGACGGCGCGACGACGGTCACCTGGAGTCGCTCCGACGGCAGCGCGTACATCATCCAGGCCCGAACGCGCCCTGCGGGATCGACGGACTTCGGCACCGTGGCGGACCTCTCGGCGACGGGGCAGAGCTCCAACGAGCCCCAGGTGGCGGTCGGCCCGGATGGCACCCCGACGGTCACGTGGTACCGCGTCGGGCCCTCCTACATCGTCCAGGCCTCCACCGGCACCCCGACGCTCGCGCGCCTGAGCGTCACCCGCACCGGAGCGGGCTCGGGCACCGTCACCTCCTCGCCCGCCGGTATCTCATGTGGCACCTCCTGCGCCGCCTACTTCCCCATCGGCTCGAGCGTCACCCTGAGCGCCGCCCCGGCCGCAGGGTCCGCATTCGCCGGATGGGGAGACGCATGCGCAGGCGCCTCGCCCTCGTGCACGCTGCAGGTAAGCGCGCCGACCAGCGTGAGCGCCGCGTTCTCGGTGGCCGGATCCTCCGCCTCCACCGCCACCCCGCCCGCGGCCCAGACCGCCGCCCCGACGATCACGCTCACCAAGGCCACACGCACGGTCGCGGCGTCCGCGATCACGCTCACGAGCTCGGCCACGGTGAGCCAGGCCGGCACGATCACCCAGAGGGCCGTGCGGCGCGGCGGCAAGAAGCAGACGCTGTGCACCAGCAAGCGCACGGTCAAGGGGGCCGGCACCTTCTCGCTCACGTGCGTGATGGGGCGCTCGGTCACCAGCCAGCTTCGCTCCAGCGCGATCAAGTACACCCTGGTCACCACCATCACCGACACGGCCGGCGCGAAGGCCGGCACCAGCTCCAACGGCCTGCTTCCCAAGCGCCCGGTGCGCAGGACGGGGAAGGTGCCGGTCACCGGCTAGGGCAGGATTGGGCGGCGGGCCAGGGCGGGCGGCTCACATGAAGCTGGCCACGCCCACGTAGTAGGTGACGTAGCCACCTGCCTCGGCTTGGATCCCGGCACTCCACGCGGCGACGAAGCCCGTGTTGAAGGGCACGATGGTGGCTCCCGGGTAGCCCTGCTCCCCGGTGTTGCGGCCTGCCAGGCTGAACTCCTTGCTCCATGGCTGCCCGGGCCCCAGTGATGTGGTCACGCCCAGGTCCTGGGATTCGCCCTGCGAGCCGTCGCCCCACATCATCACGGCACCCATGCCACCGGGGGTCACGGCTGCCTGCAGGCCATCGGGGTTCCAGTTCTCCGTCGACCCGATGGTCGTGAGGGTGGCCGGCGGGAATGGCTGCCCGGGGGCGGCGATGGACGAGAGGATTCCCGCCCCGCCGCCCACGTAGGGGTCGCCCAGGCCCGCTCCCCACGCCGCCACCACTGCCGCGGGCGAGATGGCCACCGCCACCGGCGGCACAGTGCCGAACCCGCCGAAGTACACCGGCTGCGTGTTGCCCACCGGCTGCGCTGCGCCGAACGTGCTGGTTGCTCCCTGCCGCTGCACCACGGCCAGCGTGAAGCCGGTGCCCGTGGGGTCGAGTGCTCCGGTGGTCGGGTTGGCGCCGGTGACGAAGGCGATGGCGGCGTTGCCACTGGCGTCGACGGCGAGGTCGGTCACAGTGCCCGCGGCCACGGCCGGTATGAGCGACGATCCGAACCCCGTCTTGAGCGGCGTGGGAAGCGCCACGGGGGAGCCCCACGCGCCACCCGCCGGGCGTGTCATCACCCCGAGCTGCGTCGGCGCCATCAGTACCAGCGCCGTCCAGTTGCCCGCGCCGTCCACGGCCTGGTGCAGCACGTTGGTGCCCGTCGGCGGCGAGTTGGTGGCGCTGGGGAGCGCGGCGGGCAGGGCCCCGGGTGCAATGGGCCCCACGGCCTGACCGGCGGGCGACCACAACCCGTACTGCAGCGTGGATGTCGATCCGCCCACAAGCTCGATCGCGCCGACCGGCGGGCGCACTTTGGCCGAGCGCACCCGTGATGTCGGCCGCTCCCCAGACCCTGCCACCGAGCGCAACGTGCCCCCGGTGCCCGACCACACCGCGGCAAGGCGGGAACCCGCGAAGGCGGCGGCCAGCGGCCCCTTCACGCCCGCCTGCGCCGGTGGCAGCCACTGCTGCGCGGTCTTCGACCACCGGGCGGTGGGCCCCGTGCGTGAGATCGCCGCAATGCTGCGCTTGGGGCCCTGGAACAGCACCGTGGCCCGGCCGGCCGGCGCCACCGCCAGGGCGAGGTTGTTCGACGTCGCCTTCGCCGGGTACGTCGGGCCCTTCCACGACGCGCCCTGCGCGGCGGTGGTACCGCCGGCAGCCGCCGCGGCGATGGCGGCGAGGGCAGCGATGCGAGGGATGCGGTGCATGGGCGTTGGCCTCCTGGGGAATTGCCATCACCCTACCCGGGGTGGCGAGGTCCCGCCGGCAAGCCCGAGCACGACGGCGAGCACGAAGATGCCCACGACGTCGTAGCGCGGGTTCCTGCCCTGCCGCCCGATCACCGCGCCCTCGATGGCCGCCACGCCCGTGGTGAACAGCGACAGCCAGAGGGGGGTGTCGAAGACGAGGTTTGGCAGGTCCATGGCGAGATGCTTTTCGGCGGCGCCACCGGGCCACCTGCCGCCACCGCTGCCCGACAGTGGTGACGAGGTGCTTCCCGCACGTATTCCAGGGGGATGGACGGCACGGTTCCCCCGGCCCGGGGGTCGCACGCTCCAATCGTGCCGGGGGTGTGCGGGTCGTGGCAGCAGGGCATCGCATCGTCACCTCGTTGGCGCGATCTGCGTGTGTCTCACGCGTGATACGTTGACAGCATGGACAGCGTGACCATCCGGCAATTGCGCAACAAGGGCGGCGATGTGATCGATCGCGTGGAGCAGGGCGAGGTGCTGCTGGTCACGCGTGATGGCCGTCCGGTTGCCGAGCTGCGGCCGGTGCGCGCACGCGGCGTGCCCCGCGACCTCCTCGTGAGCCGCGCGCGCAACCTGCCGCCCGTCGACCCCGATGGCCTGCGGGCCGACCTCGATGCCGTCATCGACCCCGACCTCGACTGGCCGGAATGACGTCAGGCATGGGCCTGCTCGACACCAGCGCGGTGCTGTTGCGCGGCCGGGTGGTGGACGCCGCCGTGCTGCCGCAGATCGGATGCATCTCGGCGGTCACGATCGCCGAGCTGTCCGCGGGCCCGTTGCTCACCGACGACCCCGACGAGCGGGCCCGGCGCCAGGCGCACCTGCAGCAGGCGGAGAGCGACTTCGACCCCATCCCGCTCGATGCCGCTGCCGCCCGTGCCTACGCCCGCGTGGCCCAGGCGATGCGGGCCCGCGGTCGCAAGGTGCGGGCCCGTGGATTCGATGCATTGATCGCTGCGGTGGCCCTGGCGAACGGACTCAGCGTGCACACCTCGAACCCCGACGACTTCGCGGGGATTCCCGGCCTTCGCGTGGTGGACATCCGCCCGGGCCTCGGGGATCTCAGCGACTGATCCAGCGCTCCTGATCCATCCCCCGTGCGCCGGGCGGGGGCCACGGCGCTAGATTGGCCCGGCGTGCTGCACGCAGGCCCCCGTAGCTCAGGGGATAGAGCACAGGATTCCTAATCCTGGTGTCGCAAGTTCGAATCTTGCCGGGGGCATCACAGGGGTAGCGGGTTACG
>JAFMJQ010000116.1 GCA_017853415.1 Thermoleophilia bacterium
CCCGCGGCGGCCCAGGCAGCGTCTCTGTCATTCGCCATGGGGCAAGGGTATGCGACACTCGGGGGGATGGACGTGCACCCCGGCGAAGTCCTGCAAATCGACACCATGCTCGCGGGCGTGCCCGGGATGACGGGCGCGCACCTCATCCTCGCCGAGCAGCCCGCCCTGATCGATTGCGGCACGCAGACGAGCGCGGACACCGTGCGCGATGCGCTCACGGCCGCGGGACTCGGCCCCGACGACCTCGCATGGCTCGTGCTCACGCACGTGCACCTCGACCACTGCGGCGCCGCCGGGGACCTCGCGGGGGCGTTCCCGGGTGCCACCGTGGTGGTGCACCCGCGCGGCGCGCGCCACCTGGTGGACCCCTCGCGGCTGGTTGCCGGCACGCACGCGCTCTTCGGACGACTGTCGCCGGCGATCGGCGGGCTCGAGCCCATCGACGCGCAGCGGGTGGTCGAGGCCGAGGATGGCCAGCGCATCCCCCTGGGCGGCGGGCGCGCGCTGCGCGCGGTGTGGGCCCCGGGGCACGCGCGGCACCACATGGCGGTGCTCGAGGAGGCGGAGGGCATCCTGTTCGCGGGTGACGCCGTGGGCGTGCAGATGGGTGGGGGGGAGCTGTACCCCACGATCCCCCCGCCGGAGTTCGACGTGGACGCGGGGCTCGCGACGCTGGACGTGCTCGAGGCCCTCGACGCGCGCCGCATGTACGTGAGCCACTTCGGCCCGGTCGAGGACGTCGGGGAGTCCATCGACCTCGGGCGTCGGGCCCAGGCCGCCATCGGGCAGGCCGCCCGGGAGGCCCACGCCTGGGCCCCCGGCGACCTCGAGGCGCTGCAGCGTGCGGTGGACGAGGCCTGGCCACCCGACCAGGCCCTGCGCACCCCCGAGGCGCTCACGCGGTGGACGGCCTTCAACTGGCTCGACAACAACCTGCTGGGCCTGCAGGGCATGGTGGAACGCGAGGCGGCGGCCCCGTGAGGGTGCGCATCGAGGTCGCGGTGTTCACCGTGCGCGACGGTGGCGTCGAGGTGCTGCTCGGGCGCGTGGGCGGTGGCACATGGTCACTGCCCGCGGCGGGCCCGGATGGCTCGCGGGGGCTCGACGAGGCCGGGTCCACTGCCCTGGAGCACATGGCAGGGGTGCGCGGCATCGCCATGGAGCAGCTCTACACCTTCGATCGCGACGGTGAGGACGTCGCCGTGGCGTACATGGCGCTGATCGACGCCGGGCGGCACCCGATATCGCCGGGCCCCGATGTGGCCGAGGTCCGCTGGTTCGCGCATGACGACCTGCCGAGCATCACCGATGGGCAGGATGCCGTGGTGGCCTATGGCCTGCAGCGCCTGCGCGCGAAGACCGCCTACGCACCGGTGGCGGTGAACCTGCTGCCCGACCTCTTCACCCTCGGGGAGATGCAGGCGGTGTACGAGGTGCTGCTCGGCCGTCCGCTCGACGCCCGCAACTTCCGCCGCGACGTGCTGCGCGCGGGGGTGGTGGAGGAATCCGGGGAGGTGCGCGCGGAGGGCAGGGGCCGCCCCGCGCGCCTGTACCGCTCGGCCGGTGGCCGCTTCGCCGTGGACGCACGCGAGAGGCGCGTGGCGCGCACCATCTCGTCCGGTGACGATCCGCCCGCGTAGCGGGGCATTTCGCCCCTGCGGCAGTCGGTCGCGCGCCGTGCCGGGTGGTAGCCTGCGGTCGTCGAGTCGGCGAACCGATCCGGAGGATGAGCATGGCTGAGCAGAAGGACGACGGAGGCCTCCCGCAGGTCTGGCCGTTCACGCTCGCGGCCTTCATCATCGTGGTCGGCCTCGTGTGGTTCCAGCTCGGGTTCGCGGTGCACGACATGGGGCGCTCGCTCTGGGCGCACTACGGCGTCTTCTGGGGATGCCTGCTGGTCGGGCTGATCCTCATCATCGCCGGCGGCATCTGGAACACCGTGCAGGGTCGCCGTCGACGGATGGCGCACTGACGCACCGGCTGCCGCGGTGAGCACGCCTCCGTTCCGGCGGGGTCGACTGCTGGTCGCGGCTCCCCATCTGGACGACGACCCGAACTTCCGCCGGGCGGTCGTCCTTGTGCTCGAGCACGCCGACGAGGGCGCGCTGGGCATCGTGCTCAACCACCCGATGGAGGTGAGGGCGGCCGAGGCCCTTCCCGAGCCGCTGGCGTCGGTGGTCTCCGATGGCTCACCGGTGTTCAAGGGCGGGCCCGTGCAGCCCGGCACGGTGATCGTGCTCGCCGAGTTCCACGATCCCGCCGCCGCGGGTGGAATCGTATTCGGGTCGGTGGGAATCCTCGATCCGGAGTCGGTGGAGGGGGGCAGTGCTCCGGCGATGTCGCGCGCGCGGGCGTTCGGCGGCTATGCCGGGTGGGCCGGCGGCCAGCTGGAGTCGGAGATCCGCCAGGACGCCTGGATCGACGCGGAGCCCCTGGCCACCGACGTGTTCACGGACGACCCGGCCACCCTGTGGCGCGAGGTGCTCAGCCGCGCCGGGGCGTCGTACCGCCTGATGGCGACGGCACCCGAGGATCCGCTGCTCAACTAGGCGGCGGATCCCCGGGGCGCGTCGGCGCTATCCGAGGCGGTTGGCCTCCGCCATGCTCGCGAGCTTCTGCAGCGACTGGTGCTCCACCTGTCGGATGCGCTCGCGCGTGACGTTGAACATGCGACCCAGCTCGTCGAGCGTGCGGGGCTTCTCGCCACCCAGCCCGTAGCGCAGCTCGAGCACGCGGCGCTCGCGGTACGAGAGCTGGTCGAGCACGTCGCGCAGCGCCTCGTCGCGCAGCGCCTGCTCGGCGGCCATCTCGGGGGCCACGCTCGTCTCGTCGGCGAGGAATCGCCCGAACTCGGACTCCTCGTCCTCGCCCACGGGCTTCTCGAGCGACACGATGGGCTGCGCGCTGCGGAGGATGTCCTCCACCTCCGCGGCGGGCAGGCCGGCCACGGCCCCGATCTCCTCGGCGGTGGGCTCGCGCCCCAGCTGGCCCACGAGCGTGCGCTCCGCGCGGCTGATCTGGTTGAGCTTCTCGACGACGTGCACCGGGATGCGGATGGTGCGACCCTTGTCGGCGAGCGCGCGGGTGACGGCCTGGCGGATCCACCACGTGGCGTAGGTGGAGAACTTGAACCCACGGCGCCAGTCGAACTTCTCGACGGCGCGCACGAGCCCGAGCGTCCCCTCCTGGATGAGGTCGAGGAACGGCAGGCCGCGACCGCGGTAGCCCTTGGCGATCGACACCACGAGGCGCAGGTTGGCCTCCACCATCTGGGTCTTGGCGGTCTGGTCGCCGGCCTCGATGCGCTTGGCGAGGTCCACTTCCTGCGCCGCCGTGAGCAGCGGCACCCTTCCGATGTCCTTCAGGAACAGCTGGAGGGCGTCGGTCGTCTGCTCGACGGTGGCCTGTCGGCGCGGGCGGTCGGCCTGCTCGGCCAGGTCGGCCGTGCGGCTCGCGGCCTCTGCCGGCTCGACCAGCTCGATGCCGGCCTCGTCGAGCTGCTGGTAGATGTCCTCTGCAAGCCCGGCATCAACGCCGAGTTGGTCCAGCATCTCGGCGACATCCTCGATCGAGAGGAAGCCGACTTCCTGGCCGCGCTGCAGAAGTGTCCTGAACTCACCATGGTCGATGAGTTCCGCGAGTTGCGTGAGTGACGTCGTCATCGGTCTCCGGTGGGGGTGGTCTGGTGCGCCATCCTAGAGGCGACGGCGGGCGTCGCGAAAGATGGTGCGCGACGGAATTTCGTGCTAGGCGACCTCGATGCGCACGGCGTTGATGCGCTGCTCCTCGACCGGGCGGTCGTTGGCACCCGTCGCCGTGGTCCCGATGGCGTCCACCACGTCCTGGCCCGCGACCACCTGGCCGAAGTTGGTGTGGTGGCCATCCAGCCACGGCGTGGAGTC
>JAFMJQ010000034.1 GCA_017853415.1 Thermoleophilia bacterium
ACCCCGCCCCCGTTGTCCAGCCACAACGGTCCGATGTGCGAATTGCCTGCAAATATCGCCCAAGATGTGAGCCGCTGGCACTCACCTCCCCACCCTGCCGCACCAGCGGTGCCTGCGATGGCGGCTGGTCTGCACCCGGCGAGCCAGCGGTGCGGGGCCGCAGGGTGGCGGGTGGCGGCAGGCCGGGCGATGAGGCGTCGGGCGGCCAGCCCCCGGGCCAGGGAGCGGCAGGGCAGCAGGGAGGGGCGGCGGGGCAGGGCGCGTCGTAGTGTGTCGCCCGTGACCCCCCTGGCTCGCATCACCGCCCTCGCGGGACTCGTCGTGGCATCCGCTGCGGCCCTGGTGCTGCCCGCCGTGGCCACCGCGGGAACGCCCTCGGCCACGGTGCAATACCTCTACGCCGGGCCGCAGGGGGCCAGCGACACCCCGCCGGTGGTGCAGCTGGTGAACGGTGGGCTTTCCACCATCGCCATCGGGGCCCGCCACAGCTACGCGGGCACCTCCACCGGGCCCACGGTGCTCTCGCTCAACCTCCCGCCCGGCGCCACGCTGGTGTCCACGCGCACGGTGATGGCCACCCAGGGCCCCACGCCGCCCGCCCGGTGGCAGTGCTCGGGCCAGGTGCCCGCCCTGCGGTGCGAGCTGATCGATCGATCAACCGGTGCCCCCTACGCGCTGCCCGACTCCCAGACCGCCCAGCTGCTGCTGGTGGTGAAGGGCGCCGCGCCCATGCCCGCGGTGGCCGCCGGGCAGGCGCCCGCCGATGCCGGCACCGCGGCCGTGGAGCTGTCCACCCAGACCCCCGCGGGTGAGCTGAAGACCAGTGCCAGCATCCCGGCCCAGTCGGTGGCCGGCCCCCTGCCGCCCAAGATCGTGCTGCTGCAGGCCGCCTACCAGACCCCCACGCCCGCCACCCCCACCACCAAGGATGGCTTCGACATCCTGGCGCTCAACGTGGGTGGCACCAACGCCACCACGTCGTCCGCCCAGCCGGCGATCCAGATGACGTCGGTGCTCAAGGACATCCAGGTGCGCGGGCTCACCATCACCGGCCGCTCGTGGAAGTGCACGCCGCCGCTGGACGTCACCTGCACCTACAGCGGCTCGGTGGCCGTGGGCGCCGGGGCGCAGCCGCTGCAGGTGAGGTGGAAGTCGCGGCTCGACGCGTCGGGCCTGGCGAAGGACTGGCAGATCAACGGCACGGCGGGCTTCTCCACGCAGCCCGCTCCCGCGCCGCCGCCGGGCGCGCCCGCCAGCAGCCAGCAGCAGCTGTCCACCGGTTCGGTGCCCTTCACGGCATCGGCCCTGGTGCGCAACAGCACCACGCTCACCAGCATGGCCGTCAACGCCGCGGCCCCCAAGGGCATCGAGGTGCTGGCCGGCCGCACCGCGAGTTCGGTGCGCGCGCGCATTGACAACGTGGGCCCCACCTACGCGCCCAACGTGGGCCTGCGCATCCGCACCGCGCAGGGCGTGACCGCCAGCATCCCCACCAAGGGCTGGTCGTGCACGGGCAGGAGCCCCACCTTTACCTGTACGTCGTCGACCCTTCACCTGAACCCCGGCGCGGGCGCCGACGTGGACATCGCGCTCTCGGCACCGGCCACCGAGAAGGCCGTGAGCTCCAAGCTCAACCTCACCCCGCTCGGGCGCCAGCAGCAGGTGCGCGGCAAGGAGTTCGAGATCCCCCTGCGCGTGCTCGACCCCGGCGACCCGCAGGCCACCCCGCAGATCTGGTTCAAGGACAAGTCGGGGCAGTTCGTGCAGTGGAAACACGGGGGCTACACCAGCACCCCCGCGCGTGACCTCTTCACGTACCGCCTCGCCGTGGTGAACGACGGCGGCGACGCCCTGGCAGCCGGCACCCCGGTGTCGCTCACCCAGAAGATCGGCAGCGGCATCACGGTGGAGCAGATCACCCCGGGCCCGGGCGTGACGTGCGCCAAGGGCGGCGGCGTGCAGTGCACCATCACGCCGTCGGCTCCCGTGAACCCCGGCACCACGTTCGCCACCGTGCAGGTGACGATACGGCCCACGGCCACGGCCGAGCGCGCGCCCATGGGCGATGTGGACACCCGCGTGGCGGGAATCCCCGGGGTCAACGGGCTGCCCATGAAGCTGCGCATCAGCGACAACCCCAACTCGCTGCGCCCGTCGATGAAGGTGACCACCTCACCCACCTCGGGCGGCGTGGGCGCCATGGTGATGGCCGTCGGCAACGAGGCCGACCAGGCGGCCACCGGCCTGCAGGTGACGGGCACCGTGCCCGCCGACCTCACCATCACCCGGGCCACTGGCGGCGGCTGGAATTGCGCCATTGCCGGCCGCAGGCTGTCGTGCACCTACCCGGGCTCCGTGGCCGCGGGCAAGCGCACGGCGGCGCTCAGCATGCGCATGACCGCCCGGGGCAGGACGGCCACGCGACCGGACGTCACGTGGAACGCCACCGCGGTGTCGCCCGCGGGCATCCACCAGAAGGGCATGCGAAAGGGCCCCGTGCCCATCCGCGGCCCCATCTCGATCAACGCCCAGGCGTCGCCCACCGTGATCAGCGCGTCGCGTGACACCTCGAGCACGCGTCGCCGCGTGGGCCTGGATGGCAGCAAGAGCGTGGGCAGCGGAATCTCGCTCGACTACGACTGGCGCCAGCGCTGCACCACCGCGGCAGACGCCGCGGCGCTGGGCGCGTGCAAGGGCGCGGTGGCGCCCCGCGCCACCATCGGGCGCCCGCACGTGGCGTCCACGCACGCGGTGCTGCCGCGGGTGACCAGGCGCACCAGGTTCGTGTTCGAGCTGCAGATCACCGACGGCAGCGCCACCAAGAGGCAGCTGGTCACGGTGACGCAGGCCATCGCCCAGGACGTCAAGGGCGCCGCCCCCAAGGCGTCGGGCAGCTCGCCGGACGCCGCCGCCGAGAAGGCCAGGGTGGCCGCCCAGCAGAAGGCCGCCGCCACCCAGCGCGCCAGCACCAACGCCAACCAGCAGGCCTCGCGCAGGAAGACCTACTCGAGCAACGCCACCAACGCGCGGAACGAGAACGCCAAGGACGCCCCGCGCGTGAACGTGGTGGGCGGGCCGGTGATCACCGCCGGCAAGGGCCAGTCGGTGGCGCTGGACGCCCGTCCCCAGGGCCGCATCACATCGGACGCCGCCTACCAGTGGACCCAGGTATCCGGCGCGAAGGCCGACATCGCCGACGCCGGGCGCGCGAACGCCCGCATCACCACCCCCGACGTGAGCGAGGTGCTGGTATTCCGCGTGACCGCCCGCGACCCCAGCGGGCTCAGCGCATCGGCCGAGGTGTCCGTGGCGGTCGACGTGCAGCCGTCGCCGCAGTTCAACGCGGTCTCGGCCAAGGCCAACCAGGCCTCGTTCAGCGGCAAGCCGATGTCGCTGGACCTGGGCAGCGGCATCACCGGCACGCTCGGCCGGGTGAAGACCGGCAGCGCGTCGACGGCGACGCCGTCGAGCCCGAACCTGTCCACGCCGAACCAGTCGAGCGCGTCGGGCTCGTACACCTTCAGCGGCGGCAGCTTCTCGATCGGCGCGGTGAAGATCACCGGCGCCAGCGGACTGATGAACATGACCGGCGTGCAGATCAACGCGGGCCAGGTGACGCTGCCCGCGAGCCTGGGCATCGGCCCGCTGCCGGTGAGCCAGGCGTCGCCGCTCATCCTCACCTACGCGGTGGGCAGCACGGCGGCAACCCTCGTGGGCCAGGTGGTCGACCCCAATTCGTTCGCCCTGCTGCCGCTGCCCGGCGGATGGTCCGGCAGCACCACCATCACCTTCGGCAGCAGCACGTGGAGCATCGACGCCAGCGCCGTGGGCGACGGCAACGGCAAGGTGAGCATGTCGGGCACGCTCGGCCAGGGCGGCACCTACACCGTGCAGGTGCAGGCCGACAACCTGCTGCACATCGGGTCGGCCACCATCGACGTGGCCGGCCAGCTGAGCAACGCCGGCGGCACGGTGCAGTCGACCATCACCGGATCGCTGGCCGCGCCCGTGGAGCTGGCGCCCGGCGTGAACATCCCGTCGCTCTCGGCCACGTGGTCGCCGGGGGCCACGGGCGCGCCGGTGGTGGCGGGCACCGGCGCCGTGCAGATCATCAGCGGCGGCACCAGCATCCAGGTGAACGCCGCCGTGGCCTTCAACAGCTCGGCCAACTGGAACCTCACGCTCACGGGGTCGGGCACGGCCTCGTGGCAGCCCGTGCCGGGACTCACCGTCACCCCGAGCGACCTCTCGGGCAGCGTCGGCATGAGCAACAGCGCCTGGCAGTGGAACATCACCGGCAAGGTGAGCCAGTGGAACGTGACGAGCGTGCTCACGCTCAACAACATCCAGCTCGACCTCACCAACCAGTGCTCGGGCAACTCGCCCCCGTGCCCCAGCGGGTCGATGTTCTTCGGCATCGACGTCAGCGCCGTGCTCGACCCGCCGCTCATCTCGCCCATCACGGCGCAGGCCGACGCCATCATCGGGCTGGGCTCGTCCGGCGGGTTCTCGATGAGCGCAAGCCTGGGCACGATCAACATCGCACCGGGCATGAGCCTGCAGTCGCCGGCCCTCAACGTGGCCTGGAACATGCCCGCGGGCACCGTGCCCAGCGGCAACGGCATGCCGAGCTTCAGCAACTCCACCGAGGGCGGCTTCGCCATCAACGCCACCGGCGGCCTCACGGTGCCGGGCCTCGGCTCGTTCAGCCAGATCATGGCCAACATCACGTCGCAGGGCTGGAGCCTCGGCGGGTTCGACCCCAACGGCGTGTCGCTGGCCAGCGGCAACGGCAGCCAGAGCAACTCCTACTTCGGGTGGAGCTCGTTCGCCGCCACCATGAACGCCAACATCCCGGGCTTCGGGCCGCAGTCGCTGCAGCTCACCCCGGGCAGCATCGCCGTCACCGGTGGCTACGTGGCGCCGTCGTGGTTCTCGAAGGTCACCGGGCAGAGCGCGCCCAACGCCCTGGGCACGATCCAGTTCAACCCGTCCAACGGGTTCTTCACCGCCAGCATCTCGCTGCCGGGTGTGTTCAACATCCCGGGCGGCGGGTCGAAGATGGGCGCCGTGGGGCTGTCGTTCGAGATCGAGAACAACTCGGCCGGGCTCACGGTGATCGCCGGCGCCACCGTGAACCTGAGCGTCAAGGGCATGAACAGCGGCGCGATGACGGCGGCCCCGCAGCTCGACCTGGACATGGGCTTCGACGTCACCACGCAGACCGTGCAGGCGTCGATGACCTTCCTCGACCCGGCCGGGTGGAACAACGCCTTCGACGTGCAGGGGCTCACGGTCAACGAGGCCTCGTTCACCCTGAGCATCAACCTCGACACCATGATCCCGGGGCTCAGCCTGCTGGCGTCGGGCGCGCTGCCCGAGAGCATCACCGGCCCGTTCTCGGTGCCCAACCAGAGCCAGATCCCCATCACGGTGGGCGCCGAGCTCAGCGACACCAACCCGTGCGTGGAGTTCCAGGTGGGCAACACCAACGGCACGCAGGAGGTGCTGCAGGTGGGCGGCGGCGTGGCCACCGCCAACTACTTCGAGTTCATCCTCGCGCCCGACGGCTGCCAGCTGTCGCCGCAGAGCGCGCCGATTCCCGCCGGATTCCAGATGGCCTTCGACGGCAGCCTGCTGGGCGCCACCGTGGACGTCTCGGCGGCGGTGTTCCTGGCCCCCAGCACGTCGTTCACGGCCAACGTGGACATCGGGGCCTTCGGGCTTGGCGGCCTGCAGTTCCAGCAGACGAAGATCGGCGTGACCATCGACGAGGCGCAGAAGGTGAACGACGTCTCGTTCGCCGGCGGCTTCACGATCTTCGGCAACGGGGTGTCGGTGGCCGGCAGCCTCGACCAGAACGGGTCCACCACGAAGGCCTCGCTCACGGTGTCGGAGCTCGGCAACTGGACCGTGGCCGGATTCAGCCTGCAGGACATGAAGGTGAGCGCGCAGGTCACCTTCGGCCCCGGGGTGGACGACGTCGACGTGTCGGCCAGCGGCAAGATGAACATCCTGGGCCAGATCGTGGACGTGCAGCAGTTCACGGTGCAGGAGGACAACGGCGTGGTGGAGGAGGTCGCCTTCGACATCACGACCTCCATCAACATCCAGGACGTCGCCACCGCCAACGGCCAGTTCAACATGCAGTACACCGAGTCGTCGGGCGCCTTCGACCTGAACGCCTCGGTGGTGCTCAGCACGTCGGCGGGCTTCTCCATCGGCACGCCCCAGAACCCGGCCACCCTCGACATCTCGCCGCAGTGCTCGGCGTTCTCGGGCCAGCTGGCCTTCACCCCGGTGTTCACCGCCACGCTGTCGGGCACCATCGCCTACCAGTCGGGCTGCGCCGAGAAGGTGCAGAACGCCCAGGGCCAGATGGTCACCCCGGGGCCGGGCGACTTCTCGTTCTCGGCCGACAACGTGGGCCTCACCCTCGGCCCGTTCTCGGCCCAGGGGTCGGTGGGCATCGGCAACGTGGCCGGGGTCGGCTACGCCCAGCTGGCCACCACGCTCAAGCTCTCGCCGCAGTCGAGCAACGACGAGGTGTCGCTGTCGGGCAGCTTCGCGAGCAACGGCAACTTCGCCTTCAACGGGTCGGCGGTGCTCGACCTCGCGGGCTTCAACCTGCAGACGGCCGTGAGCGCGTCCAACCAGGGCGGCAACGTGGCCGTCAGCGGCAGCGCGCAGCTGTCGCTCGGCACGGCCACGGTGGGCATCGCCGGCCAGTTCAGCGAGATCAACGGCGCACCCAGCACCACGCTCACCGGATCGCTCTCGGGCCTCTCCCTGGGGGGCTTCGACGTGGGCAACGCGTCGGTCACGCTCACGCAGTCGCCCGTCGAGATGGGCGTGGAGGCCTCGGTGGCCATGCAGGTGGGCAACCCCTCATGGGGCCAGATCCAGGCCGCGGGCAACATCTCGTTCGTCGAGAACTTCCAGAAGCCCAACGCCCCGCTCTTCTTCGCGTCGCTCGACGGATCGATGGGGGTGCCGGCGCTCGGGGCATCGGTGAACGGATCGGTGCAGTTCGGCGACTGCGCCAACAACTGCACCCAGCCCGCGCCGGTGGACTTCCAGCTCACCGGCAGCATCGGCACCCAGGGCTTCTCGTTCAACACGGTGGTCGACATGTCGTCGACCGGCGACTTCTCCACCACCGCCAGCATGAGCAGCAACGAGTGCTCGGGCACCGTCGACCTGGTGTTCATCCGGGCGCAGGCGTGCTTCGACTACGCCATCAACCTGTTCATGGGCAGCTACGCGCCCTACGGCGCGCTGTCGGGCAGCGCCGGGGTGAGCGTGCAGATCCAGACCTGGAACGCCTCGCCCTGGTACGAGCCGTGGAAGTGGAGCTGGGGTGGCTGGCACACCTGGGGCATCAACGTGGGCGGCAGCGTGCAGATCTCGCCCTTCCAGATGTGCGTGGACGTCGACGGCGCCAACCTCTGCGTGTAGCCGCGGGGGCCGGCGCGATCGCGCCGCCCGCGAGCATCAGGCCACGGGCAGCCTCACGACGGCCCTGAGGCCGCGGCCACCCGGGGCGTCGTCCAGCACCACGGTGCCGCCCGCGCCCTCCACGAGGCGCTTCACGATGGGCAGGCCAAGCCCCGACCCCGCCCCGGGCACCGACGACGGGGCCCGCCAGAAGCGATCGAAGGCCTGCGCCCTGCCCTGGGCATCGAGCCCCGGACCGGTGTCGCTGACCGAGATCTCCACGAAGCCACCGGCCTCGGCCACCCCGACGGTGACCGTGCCATCACCGGCGGTGGCCGCCACGGCGTTGTCGATGAGGTTGTCCACCACCTGCTCGATCACGCCGTCGGCCACGCGCACGTGAAGACCCGGCACGACCCGGGCCACCACCCGCACGCCCGACTCGGCGGCGAGGTCGGTCCAGGCATCTGCGCGGTCGGCCACCAGCGCCGACACGTCCACGCGCCCGGTGGGCGCCTCGCCGCGCTCGGCACGCGCGAGCGCCAGCAGGCTGTCCACCATCTGCGAGAGGCGGTCGACCTCGGCGATGGCCGCCTGGGCGTCCACCTCGCCGCCGGGGCCGGCCTCGGCACCCAGGTTCTCGATGCGCAGGCGCATGGCGGTGAGCGGCGTGCGCAGCTGGTGCGAGGCGTCGGCCACGAAGGCCTCCTGCGACCCCACCAGCTCATCCACCTGCGCCACCATGGCGTTGAACCGATGTGCGAGGGCACGCACCTCGGGCGGGCCCTGCTGCTCGGGCGCACGGGCCGAGAGGTCGCCCGCGCCCACGGCGTCGGCCGCCTGCTCCAGCTGCCCCAGCGGACGCGACACCCATCGGGCGATGAGCCACCCCACCACGGCCACGGCCAGCAGGGTGATCACCCCCACGGCGGCCAGCAGCAGCCAGTACTTCATGGCGCCGTCGCCCACCTCGGACGCCGGATACGTGATGCGCACCGCGCCGTACACGGTGCCGCCCGCGGCCACCGGCACCGCCACGTAGAGAAGCTGCGTGCCGAGGGTGTCGGAGAACCGGCTGCCCGTGGCGACGGTGCCGCCCAGCGCCGTGCGCACCTCGGGCCGCGTGCGCAGGGTGCGGTCGCCCGGCGTGGGCGGATCGCTGTCGGCGATCACCGTGCCCGCGGAGTCGGTCACCGCCACGCGCGCCCCGGTGGTGGCCGAGTAGCCGTCTGCCACGCGCGCCACCTGCACCTGCCCCGCGGGCGTGGGGCGGCGAACGTCGTCCTCCACCAGCGACGCCACCACCCCGGCGTCACGCTCCATCCTCAGCAGCAGGTCCTGCTCGAGGTTGCGCTCGTGCGTGATGCCCAGCGGCACCATGAGCACCACCAGCACGACGATCGTGAGGATGATGTACCCGGCGACGATGCGCCGTGTCACGTGCCCGGCACCCCGAGGCGGAATCCCACGCCGCGCACGGTCTCCACCCACGCCGGGTCGCCCAGCTTGCGCCGCAGCGACGACACGTGGACGTCGATGGCCTTGGTCTGCACGGCCCAGGTGGTGCCCCACAGGCGCCTGAGCAGGTCGTCGCGGCTCACCACCGCGCCGGGGTCGTGCATGAGCATGGCGAGGATGTCGAACTCGCGCGGGGTGAGGTGCAGCTCATCATCACCCATGGTCACGCGGCGCGTGCGCAGGCTCACCACCAGCGGGCCGGCCGAGAGCTCGTCGGGCTCGTCGGCCGCCGGCCCGCCGTCGCCCACGCGGCGCATGACGGCGTTGATGCGCGCGATGAGCTCGCGCACCCCGAAGGGCTTCACCACGTAGTCGTCGGCGCCGATCTCGAGCCCCACCACGCGATCGACCTCCTCGCCGCGCGCCGTGACCATGATGATGGGCACGCGGCTTCGCGCGCGCATCTGGCGCGCCACCTCGTAGCCGTCGATGTCGGGCAGGCGCAGGTCGAGCAGCACCAGGTCGGGCTCGGGTGCGGCCAGGGCATCGGTGCCGTTGGCCACGCGCTCCACCTCGAAGCCCTCGCGTCGCAGGCCGTCGGCCAGCGGCACCGCGATGGAGTCCTCGTCCTCGACCAGCAGCAGCCTCATGCCCGCAGTATCGCCGCGCGACGACCCCCGTGGCCCGCACCCGGGCGCCTTTGACATTTCCTTACCAAAGGCAGGACCCTCCCCGGCCACCCCCTCACAGGTCGCCCCACATGCCCCCCTTATGGTGGCGGCATGAACAAGCGCGGAATCATCCTCCTCAGCACGCTCTTCGCACTCTTCGCCCTGTCGTTCGGGGTCCTCGGAGTTCGTGCGCTCACGCTGGGCCCCGACCCGGCACAACCCACCGAGACGCAGTTGATCGCCCGCACGGTGGCGGCCAACCAGCTCGAGCGGCAGATCCAGGCCGCACGCGCCGACGTGCCGCCGGCGCTCCCGCCGGTGCCCGAGCGGGTGCAGGCGGTGGCCTCCACCGGCGCGGGCTCCACCGGCGGCGCGGTGATGGCCACCCCGGCCCAGGCCGCCACGCCGGCGCCCGCGGCACAGGCCCGCGGCACCTACTACGAGGACGACGACGAAGGCCACGAATACGAGGGTGAGCACGATGACGACTGACCGCAGCAGGCGCAGGGTTCGCTGGACGGCCATCGGCGGCACCGCCCTGGTGGGCGTGGGCGCGGCGGTGGCGATCGGCGCCAACCCCTACCCGCACAGCGACCGTCCGAAGGACGCCGCCGTGCAGGCCCTCGAGACGCGCGAGAGCGCCCTGGCCACCGAGGCCCGGCGCGTGAACGCCCTCAACGCCGAGCGCTGGGCGTCGTACCGCGTGAAGCTGGCCGAGAGGACCAGGCAGATCGCCACCGTCAAGGCCGCCAATGCCCAGGCACTCGCGGCCTCGGCCGCGACGTCGTCGTACTCGGGCGGCTCGTCGGGGGGCGGCTCGTACTCGTCGGCACCGGCGGCCACCTACGTGCCGTCGGCGCCCGTGGCGAGCTCGGGTTCGTCATGAGCACCGCCACCCACGCCCCGGCGCCGGCACGGCGCGGATTCCGCGCCATGGGCACCGACGTGCTCCTGCTGCTGGACACCTCGCGCACGGGCGACGCGCCCGACGCCCCTGCGGTGCAGCAGGCGTTCGACGCCGCCCGGGCCGAGGTGAACCGCATCGAGCACATCGCCAGCCGGTTCGACCCGCAGTCGGAACTCGCCCGCCTCAACGCCGCGGGAGAGGCCGAGGTGTCGGCCGACCTGCTGCGCCTCATCACCCTGGCCCTGGCCATGCGCGATGCCACCGATGGCAGGTTCGACCCCACGGTGCACGAGGCCGTGGTGGCCGCGGGCTACGACCGCCCGCTCGACCAGCTGCCCGCCGATGCCGGCGCGCCCGGCCCCGCAATGCCGGCGGGGGGCCACGTGCACGTGGACACCCGCACCGGCCGCGTGGCGCTGGGCACGGGAACCTGCCTCGACCTCGGCGGCATCACGAAGGGCTGGACCGCCGACCGGGTGGCCGACGAGCTGGGCGTGCACGGCCCGTGCCTCGTGAGCATGGGCGGCGACATCGCCGTGCGCGGTGCGCTGCACGGCGAGCCCTGGCCCGTGGAGGTGATGCACGGCGACGAGCCGCGGGTGATCGGCCTGCGGCGCGGCGGCATGGCGACGTCGGGCACCGATCGCCGCCGCTGGCTGCGCGCCGGGGCCGAGATGCACCACGTGATCGACCCCGTCACGGGTCGTCCCAGCGCAACCGACCTGCTGCGGGTGACCACCGTGGCCGACGACGCCGCCACGGCCGAGGCGTGGTCCACCGCGCTGCTGCTGGCGGGGCGTGAGGGCGCTGCGCACGAGGCCGAGGCGCGTGGCATCACGGCGATTCTCGTGGCCACGGATGGAGATGTGACGGTCACCGGCGGCCTGGCGTCAGCCGGTGACGACGTGCACGGGGAGCAGCCGGCGTGAGCGCGCTCGCCGGAATCGCCGACGTGCCCTTCTGGTGGATGGTCGCCCGGGTCTCGGGCATCGTGGGCTACCTGCTCATCGTGGGCAGCATGGTGTCGGGCGTGGTGCTGCACACGCGCCTTGTGCAGAAGCTGGCATCGCCCGTGGCCCGCATGGAATGGCACAAGATCCTCGCCGTGCTCGGCCTCGCGCTGGTGGCGCTGCACGGCGTGGCCCTGGTGATGGACAGCTACGTCACCATCAGCTGGACCGACCTGCTGGTGCCCGGCGGCACCGACTACCGACCGCTCTGGGTGTCGTTCGGCGTGCTCGCGATGTGGCTCATGGTGATCGTGTCGCTCACCGCCACATGGCGTAAGCACCTGGGTGCCAAGGCCTGGAAGGCCATCCACCTGGCCAGCTACGGGGTGTTCGTTGCCGCTACCGTGCATGGCCTCATGGCCGGCACCGACAGCAACCAGCCCTGGATGCTGGGCATCTACGTGGTGTCCACCGCGCTGGTGGCGGGCGTGGCCGCCCGGCGGATGATCGCCGGGCCCAACGCCCCCCTCAAGCGCAGGCGGGCGGGCACCGCACAGGCGTCCGCGCCCCCCGCTGCCGAGGCGGCCGAGTGATGGTTCCGTCGTGGGCGCGCTGGGCGCTGGCTGCGGTGCTGGTGCTCGGCGTGGCCGCCATCGGCGTGGCCGCCAACATGGCGGTGCTGGGCAGCAGCAACGACGACACGCGCCTGGGCACCATGAGCGCGGGATCGCTGGCGCTGGCCAGCGGCACGAAGGCCCCGGAGCCCAGGCAGGACGAGGGCGGCCGGGCCGAGGGCGCGGAGGGCGAGGGCACGCAGGCCGAGGGCACCGGTGCCGCACCGGCCACGGCCGGCACGCGCGACGATCGCGGTGAACGCGGTGAGCGCGGCGAGCCCGGCGAGCGCGACGACGACGACTGAACGCCGGTCCGGCAACCGAAGCCCTCGTGCGCGGTGCCCCTGGGGCGCGGTGCCCCTACGCCGCGGGCAGCAGGCGGGGTCCGCCGGCGTGGGCCACGGGGGAATCCTGCGGGGGCAGCCCCAGCACCGCGCGCAGCACCGCGTGCCCATCGGGCGGGGAGCACCACGCGGCGTCGATGGCCAGTCGGCGAAGCGCCTGCTCCGCGGCGCAGGCCATCCCCCAGAGCACGAGCAGGTCGCACTGCACCACCACGCCATCGCAGGCGGCCTGCAGCAGCCAGGCATCACCGGGCCCCTCACGCGCGGCGTCGGCGGCAGACTGCAGCAGCAGCACCTCACGGGCCAGCAGGGCGCGCTCTCGTGGGTCGGGTTCCACCGATGCCGCGAGCAGGCGGTCCGAGGCGATGGCCTCGATCTCGTCGGCAACGCGGTTCCAGGATGGGTACATCGGGGGAGGCTCCTGAGGGGTGGGTGGGCTTTTCTGCACCCTACGCCCGCAAACCGCCTGATCACGCACCGGGCGCGGTATTTCCGATGCATGAGCGCAGAAATGACCGCTCGTAGCGGCACGTCCTTCTTACCGAGGCGTTGCGTAAAGTTACGACCCCATGCGTAAGGAAGCGCCCTCCCCCCGACGCCTATCGGGTGATGACTACGACCTCGACACCGTTGTGGCGTCGTACTGGGAGCCCGTGCTGCACTGGATCCGGTCCACGGGCAAGGTGCGTGGCGGCGAGGCCGACGAGGTGCGCCAGGACGTCTTCCTGCGCGTCACCCGCGAGATCCGGGCCGGCAAGCGCTACCGGCTTCCCATCGGCGCGGCGATCTTCCAGATCACCAACTGGACGATCCGCGGGTACGTGGCGGGGGCCGCGGGGCGCCGCGAGCACGAGCAGTCGTTCGGGGAGCACCCGGGTGACGAGCCCTTCGACACCGGCGCCGAGGCCGAGATCGACCAGGTGGGCCAGGACGAGGTGGTGCAGGCCCTGTTTGCACGGCTGGGCGACCGCGAGGGCACGCTCATGACGATGCACTACCTTCAGGGGCTGGAGCTGTCGGAGGTGGCAGAGGCCATGGGAATCACGGCCAACAACGCGCACCAGATCCATCACCGGGCGAAGAAGCGCATCCACGAGTGGCTCGTGGAGGGAGACGCATGAGCGACATCCACGCCCTGGCCGAGGAGTTCCGCCGGGCATACGCGGCGGGCGAGCACCCCGACGCCGCGGCGTACCTCGACCGTGCCGAGGATGCCGACCGCGAGGAGCTCGGCCGCATGATGCGTCTGGTGCTGGCCGACGAGCCACCGCCCGACCCCGCGCCCGAGACCCTGCTCATGGTGCAGGCCATGCTGCGGGGCGAGCCGCCGCTGCTCGAGCTGCGCACGGCCAAGGGCATGACGCGCGACCAGGTGGTGACCGACCTGCGCGAGGAACTCGGCCTGCAGCCCGACGACGAACAGCGCGTGGCGGTGTACTACCACGAGCTCGAGACCGGCCAGCTGCCCCTGGCGGGAATACGCGACCGGGTGTTCGAGGCCGTGGCCAAGGTGATGGGCGTTGCCCGGTCGTCGCTGCTGCTGCAGGGCCCCGAGCCCGGCGGCGCCAGCGGGCCCCAGGCGGTGTTCGCCCGGGCCGAGCCCGGTGCCGAGGTGAGCCTGCACGCCCTGGCGGCGCTGCCCGGCGAGCCCGACGAGGTGGACGACCTCTTCACGGGCGGGCCGGGATGAACCCGGGCGGGCGCCGCGAGTCGGATCCGCGCGCCGAGGCCCTGCTTGCGCGCTTCACCGCGCGGTTCGGCGCGACCGACGGCCCGGTGCCCGTGGACGCCGTGGCCTGCGACCTGCTCGGGCTCTTCGTGATGGAGCACGAGGACATCGAGGTGTCGGGCCTGCTCATCCCCGACACCCGCTACGTGTACCTCAACGCCCGCGAGGCCCGCGAGAGCAAGGGCAGGCGGCGCTTCACCCTGGCGCATGAGATCGGTCACTGGGTGTGCCAGTGCGACGAGGGCAGGGCCGAGAGCCCCGAGCCCATCATGTGCCGCCCCGCAGACCTCTCGGCCAAGGTGGACACCGCCCTCGAGCGCGAGGCCAACAACTTCGCGGCGTCGCTGCTCATGCCCGAGGGCCGCGTGCGCGATGCCGCCGCCGGGGGTATGGACGTCGATGCCGCCGCCGAGCACTTCGGCGTGAGCGACATCGCCATGGAATGGCGCTACTACAACCTGCGCATCACCGACGATCGCCCGCAGCGCCCCTGACGCCCCGCCACCCCTGCGGGGCTCATCGCCCCGCTCCCCCGCCGTGCGCCGGCCGGGGCCAAACCTCACCAAACCTCTTTCGCGAACATTGCGAATCGGCAAGGTCTGCCACACAGATCGCTTACAGGTGGCTCGTTGGCTCCCGTCACCACCCAACAAGGAGCCACCATGTCTTCGAGGCCAACCAAGCTCACCGCCGCGCTCATCGCGGTAACCGCCGGGGCCGGCGCCCTGGCGGCCGCACCGCTGCTGGCGCAGGACGACGGCGCCCGCGGGGGCCGTGACGGCCACCACCACGGCCAGCCCGGCCCGCGCGCGCCGCAGTTCGGCCAGCCGGGCGGGCAGCCCGGATCGCAGCCGGGTGCCCAGCCGGGTGCTGCCCCGGTGATGGGCGTGGTCGTGCCCGACCAGCCCGGCCAGCAGGGCCCGCGCACCCAGGGGCCGCGCACCCAGGGCCTGCCGGGGGGCGTGGACGACACCAGCCCGCGGGTGGCGGGTGCAGACCCCTGGATGCCCGAGGGCGTGCGACGCGGCCGCAGCTTCCGCGTGTCGTGCGACTACGTGAAGTCCGGCATGTTCGATCCCATCGTGTTCCCGGGCCAGGAGCCCGCCGGCCACGACCACCAGTTCTTCGGGGCCACCACCATCACCAAGGACTCCACGCCGGCGACCCTGGTGGCGGCCAACCTCAACCGCGACGCCACCAGTTGCAGGCGCGCCGCGGACGGATCGGCCTACTGGATGCCCGCCCTGCAGCTGGCCGACGACCCAGCCAAGCCGGTGGCCATCGAGCCCGACGAGATCCGCGTGCGCTACTCGGCCGCGCGCCGCAGTCGCGTGCGGCCATTTCCCGTGGGCTTCACCCTGGTGGCGGGCGACAAGTCGGCCACCGCGGTGCAGGCCAACGCGGGCTGGCGCTGCGAGTACGACGCCCCGGGCACGCCCCTGCAGGCCGCACCGCCGCAGTGCGACGCCGACGAGGACATCGTGGGCGTGGTGCGGTTCCCCGACTGCTGGGACGGCGTGAACGCCACCAGCACCACGCAGGCGCACATGGCCTACCGCGTGGCGGGCGCCTGCCCGGCAGACCACCCGGTGGCAGTGCCGGAGATCACCGAGGAGGTCTTCTGGCCCAGCGACGGGCAGGCACATTCCTACTCGCTGTCGTCCGGAAACACCGCCGGCCTGCACGCCGACTTCATGAACGGCTGGGACCAGCGGGCGCTGCGCAACCAGGTGCGCCGCTGGCTCAACCGCCGCGGCTAGAGCGGCACGCATTTCACATGGGGGTACCCCCCGGGCCTGAACATGGCCCGGGGGGTACGCTGCCTTTATGTCCCACCTCCCATTTCGGGACACTCCCTTCAGTTTCCCGGTGAGCCAACCGCTCGCCGAGCTGTCACGGGCTCTGCCCGTGGCACGTCGTCGGCCAGTCTCGGGGGGGACTTGCCGATGACGCCGCGCCGCCCGCTGGCCTTCGGGGGTCCGGCGGGCGGCGCCCCCTGATCCTGCGCGGCGCCCCGACGCGCCGCGCAGTTCTTGCGTTTCCCCCACGATTTCCTCACACGCCGCAACGCCAGCGCAACGTGGCGAGGGCACGCTGCCGCCCATGGACGACCTGCCCGACCGCATTCGCATACTCCGCGCCCTGCGATCGCAGGTGGTGGGCGACGACGCCGCGCTGGCGCAGGCCCGCACCACCGGCGCGCTCTCGGCGAGCCAGGCATTCGACGAGCGCCTGCGCATCGGTGCCCTGCGCGCCGACGACCGTCGCCTCACCCACGAGCTGCGCCGCCAGGCAACCGCGGCCGACCCCGCGCTGGCATCACGCATGGAGCGGCTTCTCATGCTGGTGGACGAGGTCACCATGCTCGAGCACGAGGCCGCCGTGGGCGACGATCCCTCCATGCGCCTGGCCATGGCCCGCCAGGCCGAGGGCGAGCTGGTGGCCGAGGCCGGCGCCCTGGCGCAGGCCATCGCCGCCGCGCACGAGCGCGCAGCCTCGGGCACGCAGGCACCCGGGCCCACAACCGGCGGCCTGCGACTGATCATCTCGTAGGGGCGGCGCGCCTGGCAGGGTGGGCCGCGGCGGATCACCGCGACGTCACGCCCCGCCGGCACCCAGCCGTGGACCGTCGCCCGGTGGACCTCGATCGCCGCCCTCACCGGAACGCGACCTGCACCACGATGTGGCGGCCGGCGCCGCGGGCGCTACTCGGAGTACGGCAGGGGGATCGACGCCTGCTGATCGCCGGCAGCGCA
>JAFMJQ010000035.1 GCA_017853415.1 Thermoleophilia bacterium
GCCGCAACCCCGTGGTACGACCCATCCCGGAACGCGAACGGCCCGCTGCGTGGCGGGCCGTTCGGGGACTGCTGATGCCGGGTGGGGCTGGGGCTACGCGACCTCGGCGAGGCCGCGGACGTCCACCATGCCGGCGAGCTTCTGCAGCGCCTGGTTCTCGATCTGGCGGATGCGCTCGCGCGTGACGTTGAACGTGCGGCCCACCTCGTCGAGGGTGCGGGGCTGCTCGCCGCCCAGGCCGTAGCGCAGCTCGAGCACCCGGCGCTCGCGGTACGACAGCGAGTTGAGGACCTCCTGCAGGGCCTCGTTGCGCAGGGTCTCGTCGGCGGCCGCCTCGGGCGAGATGGCCTTCTCGTCGGCGATGAACTGGCCGAACTCCGACTCCTCCTCGTCGCCCACCGGCTTCTCGAGCGACACCGGGGTCTGGGCGCTGCGGCGGATGGACTCCACCTCGGCCTCGGTGAGGCCGATCGAGGCGCCGATCTCGGCGTTGCTCGGGTCGCGGCCGAGCTCGGCGAGCAGCTTTCGCTCGGTGCGGTTGATCTTGTTGAGCTTCTCCACCACGTGCACGGGCATGCGGATGGTGCGGCCCTTGTCGGCGATGGCGCGGGCCACGGCCTGGCGGATCCACCACGTGGCGTACGTGGAGAACTTGTAGCCCTTGCGGTAGTCGAACTTCTCGGCGGCGCGCACCAGGCCGAGCGTGCCCTCCTGGATCAGGTCGAGGAAGGCCAGGCCCTGGTTTCGGTAGTTCTTCGCGATCGAGACGACCAGGCGCAGGTTGCTCTCGACCATCTTCTGCTTGGCGGCGAGGTCGCCCTCCTCGATCAGCTTGGCGAGCTCCACCTCCTGCCGGGCGGTGAGCAGCGGGATGCGGCCGATGTCACGGAGGAAGAGCTGCAGCAGGTCGGTGGTGCTCTCGGCCTTGGCGGCGACGCGGCGCGGGCGCTCGGACTCCTCCGCGAGCTTGGCGCGGCGCTCCTGGGCGTCGGGCTCCTCGAGCAGCTCGATGCCCATCTCGTCGATGTGGGTGTAGAGGGCCTCGGCGTCCTCCTGGACGATGTCCATGCCCTGCAGCGCCTCGGCGACCTCCTCGATGCCGAGGAAGCCCTGCTCCTGCCCACGGGTGAGGAGAACCTGCATCTCCTCGTGGCCCACGATCTCCTTGAGCGTCATCTTCTTCCGTCCCCTTTGGCCCGGTCCCTGCCGGGCTCTTCGTCGAGCAATCCCGGGCGCGGCGCGCCCCGGACGTTGCGGTGCCCAATCGGCACCTGCCTGCCACTTCGCCTGCTCACCCGCCGTCCCTCTCGGGATGGGCGGGGATCCAACGCGCCGGACGCAGGTCCGGCATGGTGCTCTCGGCAGTGTCCCCTGCGGCCCTTATGAGCCGGTTAAGAGGTTCTCGGCTCAGGGTAAACATCCTGCTGGGGCATATCAGGGGGGAACGGGCGGGTCCTTACCGGTTCGTCACCATCCGGCCCACCGCCGGAACACGCGTTCAGCCCCCGGATGTGCGGGTGCCGGCACCCGTGCGCGCCTGCTCCGCGATGCCCTTCAGCAACTGGGCCGCCGTCTGCCCGATGGGGGATTCGGCATCGATGGTCACCACCCGCTTCCACGATGCGATGACATCGCGGGCATCGCGCCGGTAGGTGGCCAGCCACCCGCGGTTGAACCACGCGAGCTGGCTGTCGGCGTTCTCGCGCGTCACGCGCGCGAGCACCGCGGTGGCGCGCTTCATCCCGGCGTCACCGGTGGCGGCATCGGCCATCGCCAGCCCGATGACCGGCGCGATGGCGTTCGGGTCGGCCGCGGCGGCCGATCGGAAGGTGCCCGCCGCGGCGTCCTGCTCGCCCGCGCGCTGCTGCGCCGAGCCCAGGCGCATGAGGGCGCCGACATCGTCGCCTGCCGCCTCGGCCCGGTAGGCGGCCACCTGCTGCGACGGCGAGAGCTGCGCGATGGCGTCGGGCACGGGCTCGTCGAGCACCATGGCCAGCGGCGGGAGTTCCGTGGGTCCGGTGAGTTCCTCGCCCGGGGCGGCGACCACGCCGATCACGATGGGCTGCGCGGCATCGGGCGGTGCCAGTTGGCTCGTGCCCCCGAGGGCCATGGCGCCGGCGATGGCCACTCCCGCCACCACGAGGCCCGCCACCACGACACCGATGATGCGCGCGGGGCTCATGGCGCCCCGGGCCCCATCGCGGGGGCGGGCACGAGCGCGTCGAGGGCGTCACGCACGGCGGTCAGCGGCACGCGCGCGATTCCCTCGCCGATCCACGTGCCATCGGCACGGCTCGCGATGCCCATGGCGATTCCGGGTGCCTCGCCGGCGTCGATGCACAGGCGGGCGTCGATGGCCATGTCGGCGCACGAGATCACCCCCTGGTCGCCGGTCCACGGCGCGGCATCGGGCGATGAGGTGCCCTCGCCGAAGTCGCCGTCCTCGGCGATGGGCGCAGGAGCGCTGAACCAGGCTCCCGGCATGCCGGCGAGCGTGATCGCCACGTCGGTGCCGTTGCCGGACATCCCGATGACCAGGCTCGACCGTGGCGCGCCGGATGCCGACTCCAGCGCGGCCCGCGCGGCGGCGGCCATCACCGGGAGCGCCATGCGGCCGTCGCCGCTCGTGATGGCGGCGACGGCGGGCACGGCGTCGAGCGCGCGGGTGGCGAGCCCCGGCAGCAGGGCGTGCAGGATCATCATCGCGGCGATGCGCGGGTGGCACACGGGTGCGTCCCCGGCCTGCGATGCGCGGCGCGTGATGTCGGTGAGGTCGATCGGGCCCGTCGCGTCGAGGGCCGCCGCGGCCCCCGGGGCCACGCGGTCGGCCAGCATGCGCTGGCGGGCGATCAGGTCGCGGGTGCGGGCGCCCTGCGGCAGGCCGTCACCCGCGCCGTCGGAGATCGGCGACCACGCCTCGGCACCGGTCTCCTCGTCGCGCACGGCCCACACGGCCATCGATGGCGAGAGCACGCCGCACATGGTCGCGGCCACGCCGTGGGCGTCGGTGGGGGCCAGGCTGATGGCGCCGTGCGCGATGAGCGTGGCGGCCTCGCCCTGGTCGGGCGCCCAGCCCTCGAGCATCGCGGCCCGGGCGATCTGGCCGCGCATGGCGGGTCCGAGGTGATCCCAGTCGCACGGCGGCCCCGCATGCAGGATGATCCGGTCATCCATGCCGGGCACCAGGTCGGCCGCGATTCCCGCGCCCACCAGGTGCGGCCGGGCGGAATCGAGGCGCGCGAGCGCCTCGCGGTTCCCGGCCTCCACGCCGTCGTCGGCGTAGGCACGGGTGAGCAGGGCGACGTCGGCCAGGTCGCCGCGGGCCGGCGGTGTCCACTCGATGACGAGCGGCTCAACGCCCTGCTCGCGCAGGCCCGCGTCGACGAGCGGTGCCTCGATGGTGGCGATGGCGAGCGGCATGGGCGGATCGTAGGCGCTCGCGCGGCGCCCGAGCGGCAAGCGGTCAGGTGAGCAGGAAGGCGAACCCGACGGCCAGGCCCAGCAGGATGACGCCCGCCCGGAACAGCGCCTCGTTGAGGTGCTGCACGGTCTTGCCGCCGATCCACCCGCCGGCCCAAGCGCCCACGCCCATGAGCACCGCCGCCCACCAGTAGACATAGCCGGTGAACGCGAAGAAGATCGCCGCCGCGCCGTTGGCGCAGAGCGACATCAGCAGCTTGAGTGCGTTGAGGCGATTGAGGGTGTCGGTGAGCATGAGGCCGAGGATCGAGATGGTGATGATCCCGAGCCCGGCCCCGAAGTAGCCGCCGTACACGGTGGCGAGGAAGATCGACACGACGAGCACGGGCCTGCTCATCTCGCCGGTGTCGCCCCGCGCGCCCACCGTGAGGCGCCGCAGCGGCTTCTGGGCGGCGAGGAGGGCGGTCGCGGCGAACAGCAGCCACGGAACGAGCTGCTCGAACACCTCCTCGCCCGACAGGATGAGCAGCACCGCGCCGGTGACGCCCCCCGCGATGGAGGTGAGCGCCAGGGTGCGCGCCAGGTCGCGCCGCCCCATGAAGTCGCGCCGCTGGGCGTACGTGCCGCCCGCATAGCCGGGCGACAGCGCGACGGCGTTGGTGATGTTGGCGTCGAGCGCCGGGATGCCGATGGCCGTGAGCACGGGGAAGGTCACGAGCGTCCCGCCGCCGGCCACCGAGTTGACGAACCCTCCGCCGATGCCGCCGAGCAGCGCGAAGAGGAGGGCCCAGGTTCCGAGGTCGACCACGGGCGCGAGCATGCCACGGGCAGCCGCCGTGCGTCCGCTACCGTCCCGCCCCGTCATGGCCTCCGGCGCACCGCCCACCACCGTCCTCGGCCGCCTCGGCGGATGGTGCGCGCGCCGCCGCTGGTGGGTGCTCGGGGCGTGGCTCGTCGCCCTGGTGGGGCTCACCCTCGGGGGATCCGCCCTGGGCGGCACGCCGTCCGACAACCTCACGGTGCCCGGGTTGCCCGCGGCCGAGGGCGCGGCCGTGCTCCAGCGGGCGTTCCCGGGGCAGGGCCTCACCGATGGCCAGGTGGTGATTCGCTCCCGCGACGGCTCGCTGGCGCGCCCCGCCCCGCGCGCGGCAATCGCCGAGGCCGCCCGCGAGTTGCGCGCGGTGCCCGGCGTGGCCTCGGTGACCCCGCCGGGAGCCCCCGGCACGGTGTCGCCGGATGGCCGCACCGCGCTGATGGCGGTGGAGTGGTCCACGCCGCCCCAGGACATGGGGCCGGGACAGCTCGATCGCGTGCGCGCCGCGGCGAAGCCGCTGGAGGGGGCCGGCCTGGTGGTGGCCTACGCGGGGTCGCCCGCCGAGCAGGCCGAGGCCGCCGGCACCGACTGGTCGGCGGTCGTGGGGGTCCTGGCTGCGGTGGTGATCCTGCTGCTGGCGTTCGGCTCGGTGGTGACCATGGCAATCCCGGTGGTCGGCGCCCTGGTGGCGGTGGGAACGGCCCTCGCGGTGCTCACCGTGCTGCAGGCCGTCACCGACGTGAGCGACGTCGGGCGCACCCTCGCCGTGATGATCGGCCTCGGGGTGTCGGTGGACTACGCGCTCTTCGTGGTGACCCGCCACTCGGAGCAGATGGCCGAGGGCATGGCGGTGCGCGAGTCGGTGGCGCGGGCCACGGCCACCGCCGGCCGGGCCGTGGTGATCGCCGGTGGCACCGTGGCGGTGGCGGTGCTGGGGCTCGCGGCCGCCGGGATCCCGTTCGTCACCCGCCTCGGGCAGAGCGCGGCGATCGCCGTGGTGGTGGCGGTGCTCGCCGCGATCACCCTGCTTCCCGCCGCCCTGGCGATCGCCGGCACCGGGCTGGGGCGCTGGCGGCTGCCCTTCGTGTCGGGCCCGCGCCCGGTGGACCTCGACGCGCCGCCCGATCGCATGCACGGATGGGCGCGGTGGTCGCTCACGGTCACCCGCAAGCCCTGGCCGTTCCTCGTCGGGGGGCTTGCGCTGCTGCTTCTGCTGGCCGCCCCGGTGCTGCGCATGGAGCTCGGGCAGGTGGATGCCGGAAGCGACCCGCCGGGCTCCACCACGCGCGAGGCCTACCACCTCATCGCCACCGGGTTCGGCCCGGGGTTCAACGGCCCGGTGCAGGTGGTGCTCGAGGGCCCGCAGGCCAAGAGCAGCGCCCTCGCGGTGGCCGAGCGCGCGCGCGACCTGGCCGGGGTGGTGGAGGTGTCGCCGCCCACGCGCTCGCCGGTGGCCGACGTGGCGCTGATCACGGTGGTGCCGGCCACGGCACCCGCGAGCCCCCGCACCACGGAGTTGGTGGAGAAGCTCGCCCAGCGGTTGCAACCCGTGGCCGGGGCGGGCACCGCCGTCTACGCCACGGGCCTCACGGCGGTGGGGGTGGACCTCTCCGACAGGGTGGCCTCGCGCCTCCCGTGGTTCATCGGCGCGGTCATCCTCATCTCGTTCGTGCTGCTGATGATCGAGTTCCGGTCGCTGCTCGTGCCCCTGCAGGCGGCGGTGATGAACCTGCTCTCGGTGGGCGCGGCGTTCGGGGTGGTGGTGGCCATCTTCCAGTGGGGAATCCTGCGCGAGCAGATCGGGGTGCCGGAGGCGGTGGCCATCGAGGCCTGGGTGCCCATGATCATGTTCGCGATCCTCTTCGGCCTCTCGATGGACTACGAGGTGTTCCTGCTCTCCCGCGTGCGTGAGGGGTGGGAGCAGACGGGCGATCCACACCGCTCCGTGGCCCTGGGCCTGGCATCCACGGCGCGGGTGATCACCGCGGCGGCGCTGGTGATGGTCACGGTCTTCCTCGCCTTCGTGCTCAACGACAACGTCGTGGTGAAGATGCTGGGCGTCGGGCTCGCGACGGCGGTGCTCGTGGACGCCACGATCATCCGGCTCATGCTCGTGCCCGCCGTGCTGAGCCTGTGCGGGCGATGGAACTGGTGGCTGCCGGGGCGCGCGGGGCGCGGCGGTGCCGGGGCGGGGAGAATCACCCCATGACCCCGCCTGCCGACGACATCCCGCCCCGCCCCGATCGCATCACGATGATGACGGGTGCCCGCCCGCACACGGAGTTCGGGCACGACGACGTCGATGCCGAGGCCGAGCTCGTGGTGCTGCGCACGGCCGACCACAAGCACTGGGACGGGCTCCTGATGCGTCCGCGCAGCGACGTCGACGGGCGCGCGGGCACCCTTGCGATCATCGTCCACGGCTCCCTGGGCAACTACATGGGCGGCGTGCCGCGGCGCATGGCATTCGAGCTCGCCCATCAGGGGTACCCGGCACTGTCGATCAACACGCGCATGGCCAACTTCGGCGTGGTGTACGGCGGCGGGCTGTTCGACGACACCCCGCTCGACGTCGCGGCCGCGCTCGACCTGGCGCGCGAGATCGGATTCCAGCGGGTGGTGCTCGTGGGCTACAGCCTGGGGGCGAGCATCGTCACGCACTACCAGGCGCTCGAGCACCCGCCCGAGGTGGTGGGGCTCTGCACGCTCGCCCACCCCTGGAGCCTCCCCGAGTCGATGCGGGCGCGGTGGACGCGCCTGCGCGCCCGCCCGTCGTACACGGAGGTCGCGCGCATGGCGCTGCGCGCGGGGGTCGACCGCGACGGCCCCGACGACGTGGTGGTGGTGCACCGCGCCGCCGGCCCCAGCGACGCGCCGTTCGACGCCGAGGCGTGGTCGCTGCGCTGCTGGTGGCAGTGCCGCGGCCCCGAGGCGCGCAACCCGGTGTCGGTGGACCGCATCCGCGATGTCGGCGTTCCGGTGGCGCTGATCCAGGCCGGGGATGATCCGGTGCTGCCGGGAGGCGACGGCGACAACCTCGCCGAGGCCGCCGCCGCGGCCGGGCTGCAGGTGCACCTCGAGCATGTGCCCGGTGCCGACCACACCTTCTGGGGCAAGGTTCCGGAGGTTGCCGATCGCGTGGTGGCGTGGATCGACTCGCTGCCGCGATCGGGGCCCGCCACGGTGCCGCCGCACGGCGCCGGATCGGGCACGGCCCGGCTCGTGACGATCCGCGGTGATGACGGTTCGATGCATGACGCGGTGCTCGAGCACCGGGATGCCGCCACCGAGGAGCGCGCCCGCGAGACCGGCCGCCGCACGGCGGTGGTGCACCTGCACGGCAACCAGGGCAACCTGAGCGTCGGTGCGTTGAGGTTCCTCAGGCGTCCGGTCTCCGGGCTCGGCCTGCCGATCCTCACGATGGACACCCGCATCGGCAACGTGTCGCAGCTGTTCGGCACGGCGGTGCTGGAGGACGTGCTCGAGGACGTCCGGGCCGCCACCACGTGGCTGGCGGGGGAGGGCTACGACCACGTGCTGGTGAGCGGCTACTCCCTCGGGGCCACCGCCGCCCTGTACTGCGCGGCCCACGAACTCGCGCTGCCGATCACCGGCGTGGTGGGGATGGGCACGGCCTGGAGCCTCCCGGAGTCGAGCCGCGCGCGCATGGATCGCTGCGGATCGGCTCCCTCGTACGACGAATTGGTGGAGCTCTGCCGCCCATACGCCGACGCCACCCCGGAGGAGGACGTGAGCCTGGTCATCCACCGCATGTACCTGCCGGATGACGCACCGCACGCGGCCGGCGTGTACACGGCGCGCACCTGGTGGCATTCGCGTGGTCCGGACTCCGAGGCCGCGAAGGCGCACCTGCAGATCGGACGCGTCGATGCGCCCGTGCTGCTGGTGCAGGGCACCGAGGACATCATCGTCGACCCCGCCGACGCCGAGCGGCTCGCCGCCAGTGCGCGGGAGGCCGGGCATGACGACGTGACCGTGAGGATGGTCGAGGGTGCCGGGCACGACTTCGGCGACCACGACGCCACCTTCGCGGCCCTCAGGGACTGGCTGCTGGCCAACGCCTAGCGGGCCCCGTGGCGGCGGCGCCAGGCAGGGAACGCCGCCCCGCACGGAGAAACCGCAGGCCATGACGACGCCCCGCATGCTCACCCTGTCGGATGCCGCCGAGGTGTGCGGCACCACCAAGAAGGCCCTCGAGCGGCGTGCCGAGCGCGGCACCCTGGACGTCGGGCGACGCGGCGGCGTGCGCGTGGTGGAGGTGTCCGAGCTCGTGCGGGTGGGGCTCCTCGACGCCGGTGCCGACGTGAGCCTGCCCGCCGGCAACAGCGCGATCGACCGCCCCCTGGCGGTGCTCGCCCGACGGGTGGCCGAGGCCGATGCCGACCTGGCCGAGCTGCGCGCGGCGCTTGACGCCACGGAATCCGCCCTGCGCAGGGCCCGTGAGGACGCCCGCCTGCTGCGGACGCGCCTGGCGCAGGTGGCCCCCGGGGCCGACCTGCTCGCCGAGACCGCCTAGCGCGTAACCACGGCCCCGCCGCCGGTCTCCACCGGTAGCGTGCCGGACGTGGAGGATCTTCCCCAGGGAGACGACGTGGTGGTGGAGCTCCGCCCGGCCGTGGCCGGGGACGGTGCCGCCGGGCCCGAGGGCGAGCAGTCGCCCGCGCCCGCCCACATCGACGCCCTGTCGGTGATCGGGGTGCCGGGGGCGTTCGCCGCGCTCGAGGCCCACCGCGCGCTGTCGGCGGGGAGCGACGTGATGCTGCTCACCGGCGATGTCGCGCTGGCCGACGAGGTGGCGCTGAAGCGCCGGGCCGCGGACTCCGGTCGCCTCGTGCTGGGGCCCGGCAGCGACACGGCGATCATCGACGGAATCGGCATCGGGGTGTCCAACGTGGTGGCGGCCGGCCGCATCGGCGTGGTGGCCACCTCGGGATCCGGCGCGCAGGAGGCCTCGGTGCTGCTCGACCGCTTCGGCCTCGGGGTGAGCCGGGTGCTCGTCACCGGTCCGCGCGACCTCACCGACGAGGTCGGTGCGGCATCCTCGATCGCGGCCATCGGCCGGATGGGGGACGACCCCCACACCGATGCGCTGGTGCTCGTAGCCGAGGGCTTCTCCGCGCGTGGCGCCGAGGCCGCCCTGGCCGCGCTCGCCGCATCGGGCAAGCCGGCGTCGGCGTGCCTGATCGGGGCCGACGGCATGTCGGGCCCCGACGGCGTGGACGTGCATGGGGTCATCGACCAGGCGGTGGTCGGGGCGGCGCGCCGCGCGGGCGCGAGGCCCGTGATCCCGGCGGCCGAGTCCACCGGCTGGGTGAGCGCCGGCCATGTGCGCGGCATCTTCTCGGGTTCGGCCCTCTGCGCGGAGGCGGCCGCCGTCCTGGCCGCGCGCCTGGGACGCGTGGTGTCGAACACCCCCGCGGGCGCGGCCGAGTACCTGGACCCCCGCGACGTGGTGCGCGGCCACGCGTGCCTCGACCTCCAGGCCGAGTCGGTGGCGCACGGCACCCCGCATCCGCTGCTCGACCCCTCGCGCCGCGCCGAGTTGATCGTCGACACGGTGTCCGACCAGACCGTGGCCGTGATCCTGCTCGACGTCATCCTCGGGCGGGGCGCGCATGCGGATCCGGCCGGCGCACTGGCCCCAGCGGTGGCCGAGGCCCTCCAGGCACGTCCGTCGCTGCAGGTGGTGGCGCATGTGTGCGGCACCGAGGCCGATCCGCAGGTGCTGTCGCGGCAGGAGGATCACCTCACCCGGGCCGGCGCCCGCGTGGCGCCCACCAGCGCCCAGGCCGCCCGCCTCGCCGCGGCGCTCGTGCGGCCCGGTCGCTGAGGCCCGCGATGCGCGTGCGCATCGCCACCTATTCGGCCATGCCGCGCGGCGGTGCGGTGCATGCGCGCTGTCTCGCCGAGGCCCTCGCGGCGCGCGGCCACGACGTGGAGCTGTGGGTGCTCACCATGGAGGGCTCGGGCCTGGCCGTGGGCCCCGGGGTGGCCACGCACCAGGTTCCCCTGCCCCCCGTGGAGGGCGAGGCGCTGGCCGACCGGGTCGACCGCGCGGCGGCGACGCTGGCTGACGCGCTGCGCGCGGCCCCGGCCGTCGACATCAACCACGCGCAGGACCTGCTCTCGGCGCGCGCGCTCCTCGCGCTGCGGGCCGATGGCGGCATTCCGCACGTGGTGCGCACGGTGCACCACGTCGAGGCCTTCGAGGACCGCTTCCTCGAGGAATGCCAGCGCGCGTCGATCCAGGACGTCGATCGCTGCATCGCCGTATCGGGATTCTGGGCCGATCGGCTGCAGGACGAGTTCGGGGTGCAGGCCGATGTGGTGCCGAACGGCGTGGAGGCCCGGCGGTTCGGCGGCTGCGCCCTGGGGCGCGACGCCGCCGCGGCGCGCATGGGATGGCCGGGGCGCACCGTGGTGCTGGCCGTGGGCGGAGTGCAGGCGCGCAAGGGCAGCCGCGTGCTGCTCGAGGCCTTCGCCCGCGCCCGCGGACGCCTGCCGGGTCGCCCATTGCTGGTGGTTGCCGGAGGCGATGGGTTCTTCGCCGATCCGGCGGGCGTTCGGGCATGGGAGGACGATGCGGCACGCCTCGGCTTGGTGGTGCACCGTGGTCCGGGTGCACCCGCCGATGCGGATGTCGCCCGCATCGGCGTGGTGGACGACGACGACATGCCGGTGCTCTACCGCGCGGCGGACGTGCTGGCGTTCCCCTCCACCCGTGAGGGATTCGGCCTCGTGGTGGTGGAGGCCATGGCGGCAGGGCTGCCCGTGGTCACCAGCGACATCCCGGTGCTCGCGGAGTTCCTGCGCGACGACGCCGACTGCCTGATGACTCCGGTGGGCGACTCCGGGCCGCTGGCGCAGGCGATCGTGCGCCTCGTGAACGACGACGAACTGCGCGCGAGGCTCACGGCGAGCGCACGCGACACCGTGGCGCGCCACACGTGGGACGAGGCCGCGGAGCGCGCCGAGGGCGTGTACGCCGGGGTGGTGGACGCATGACGGTGGCCGTGCCGGACCTCGTGGAGTCGGGCGCGCTGCGCGTGGTGGCCGCGCGCGGGTGGCCGGGGTCGGCGCTGGCGGTGTCGCCCGATGGCACGTGGGCCGCCGTGGCCCTTCCGGGGCGCGTGCTCGTGGCGCGGCTGCCGAACCTCGATGACGTGCGCGAGATCGCGGTATCGGACGTGCGGTCGATGTCGGCCGTGGGTGCCGAGCGCCTGGCGCTGGCCCCGCGGCGCGGCCTGCTGGTGATCGACGATCCGGCGGGCGCGGCGCGGGTGGGCCTGCGGTCGCGCGCCCCGGGCAGGCTCGTGCTGGCCGCCGGGCCCGGCGGACGGCTTGCGGCCGTGGGCGACCGCGCCGCGCTGCCCCGCGCCACGGTGGTGGCGAGGTCGGACGAGGCCCGGCGGCGCGACTGGACGGCCACCATCGAGGGCGCCACGGGCGCGGCCTGGCTGGACGACGGCGATCTCGCGGTGGCCGCCGGTGCCGACCTGGTGCTCGTGCGCGCGGGCGACGAGCACGCGCGTGCTCCCGCGCCGCTCGGCGAGCGCATCACCGCGATCGCCGCCATCCCGGGAGGCGTCGCCATCGCGGGCCAGGGCGACCGCGCCGTGCTTCACGCGGTGCTGCCCGGCGCGCACCACCGGTCGATCGAGGTGCACCCGGGCACGGGGCGCTCCCTCGCGGCAGCCGCGGGGCTGCTCGTGGCGGCCACGAGGTCGTTCGGCGAGCGGGTGACGGTGCACGATCTCGCCACGGGCGAGCGCACGGCGTCGCTGCGCGGTGTCTCCCTGGGGGCCCCGGCGCCGGGATGCGTGGTGGCGACGGGGCGCGAGGGCACGGTGGTGCTCGCCCGCTGAGGGGGATTTCGCGCGGGAACGGGGAATACGCCCCGGACAGTCCCCATTCGCGTACTCCCGGAGGTCCCCGCAGCATGAAGCTCAACACCAAGTTCCGTCGTCCCAGCGCGTCGATGGTCGTCGCCACCGCCGCCCTCGTCATCGCCGCCGGCGGCGCGGGTGCCCTCGCCCAGTCGACGCTCAACGGCAGGAACCTCACCAACAGGTCGGTGACGAACAACAAGATCGCCAACCAGGCGATCAACAACCGCACGCTTGCACGCAACAGCGTGCTGAACAGCACCCTTGCCCCGGGCGCCATCAGCACGGTGCTCCGCTACAACGTCCTGAACATCGCATCCGGCACTGCGGGCAACGTGTTCGCCCAGTGCAACTCGGGCGAGGACGTCGTGGGCGGTGGCTTCGGTGGCATCAACCCCACGACGTGGGTCGGCCAGGGGAATCCGCAGGCCCACGTGAGCTTCTCGCGTCCGGCCGCGGCCAACGGCCAGGCACCGACCAACGGCCTCGTTCCGGTGGGCTGGAACGTGGGCGTGGTGAACGAGAGCAACCAGGTGGTGCAGGCCTCGGCGTACGTGGTCTGCCTGCGCGCCTAGCGCGCGACCCCGGCAGGTGGCCCCGCCCGGCATGGCCGGGCGGGGCCGTCAGCCCCCTTCGAGCTCGCGCGTCACCCGCGCGAGGCCCGCAACCTCGACGGGGTCGTCCTGCAGTGCGGGCACGGTGGTGATCGGCGGTGCATCGAGTGCGCCCGCGATCGACCGGATCTCATGGCGATCGGCGGCCGACCTCGCGCGCGCGGCTTCCAGCGCGCCCGCGGCACGCGCGGCCAGGCCATCCGGGTCGGCGGCGCCGGCTGCGCGCAACAGGCCCGCCAGGCCCACGGGTGGTGCGCCCTCGCCGGCCGGCTCGGGATGCACGCGGTTCACCACCACCGCGCCCAGCGGATAGCGGTCGTCACGCAGGCGACGCCACAGCGCGATCGCCTCGCCCGCCGGCTCGGGGCGCGGCCCGGTGACCACCACGAAGCGCGCGGAGTCGGATGCCAGCAGGTACCTCACGGCCGCCGCCCGCTCGCTGAACCCCTGGTACATGCCGTCGAATGACTGCAGGAACTCCGAGATGTCGGTGAGCAGCTGAGCGCCGGTGAGCCGCTCGACCACCGACATCACCATGTGCCCGCCGGCCTGCAGCGCCCGCCACCCCGTGCGCCCCGCGCCCGAGCGCGGCCCGAGCAGCAGGCGCAGCCCGCGGCCCTCGACGAAGCGCGTCATGCGCTCGGGGGCATCGAGGAAGTCCAGGGCGTTTCGGGCAGGCGGGGTGTCGAGCACCACGGCGTCGTAGGCCCCGGAGTCCACGAGCTCGTGCAGGCGCTCCACGGCCATGAACTCCTGGGCGCCGGCCACCGACGTCGACAGGTGCCGGTAGATGCGATTGCGCAGGATCCTCTCGCGCGCGGCATCGTCGGGCGCCTCGCGGGCCACCAGCCGGTCGAAGGTCGCCTGCGGATCGAGCTGCAGCGCGTCGAGCGTGCCCGTCATGTGGATTCCGGCCGCCTCCACCCGCGCCGGGTCCACCCGATGCGGGGTGTCGCCCAGGTCGTCGATGCCCAGCGCGCTGGCCAGCCGGCGGGCCGGGTCGATGGTGATGACGGCCACCCGGGCACCGCGCGCGGCCAGGCCCAGCGCGAGCGCCGCCGAGACCGTGGTCTTGCCCACGCCGCCGGCCCCGGCCACCACGACCACGCGCCGGCCCTCGAGCACCTCGACGAGGTCGAACGCGTTGTTCACGCCGACCCCCTCACGGCGGGGTCGGACATCAGCGCGGCCGAGAGCGCCTCGAGCCCGCCCGATCCCGGGGCGAGGTCGGGCACGTGCGGCAGCACGGCCACGGGAAGGCCCGACTCGCGGGCAAGGCCGTCGACCTCGCGGGCATCGTGCGCGGCGCCGTCGGCCACCGCGATGGCCGCGTGGGCCGCCGCGCGCTCGGGGTCGCCCGCGGCGGGATCCGCGAGCACGGCGCGCAGGGCCTCGGCGTCGGCCGGGCTGAACTGCGAGCGTCGCACGGCGTTGGCCACCGCGCACGCCACGGGCATGCCGCGCGCGCGCAGGATCCCCACGGCCTCGGCGGCCTCGGTGACGGCCAGGTCCTCGGGCGTGGCCACCACCGCGATGCCGGTGGCGGCCGGGTGCCGGATGACCTTCTCGATGGCGTCGGCCTGGTCGCGGATGGGTCCCGACCCGGCGAGCTCGCGCGCGTTGCCGGCCGCCTCGAGCAGCGCGATGCCGTGGCCCGTGGCGGGGGAGTCCACCACCAGCCGGTCCCACAGCGGGGCCCCGCCCTGCACCGTGGTGGCGAGGTCCCAGATCTTGCCGAGGGTCACGAGTTCCGCGAGTCCGGGTGCGGCCTGGGTCACCTGGTGGAAGGCCCGGCTGCGGGACATCATCTCGACGAGGGGCCTGACCTTCAGCTGGAGGCTGAGGTACTCCTGGGTGGCCAGCTCGGCGTCCACGGTGAGCGCGAACAGGCCGGGACGCACCTGCACGGGGTCATCGAGGGCCGGCGCGATCCCGAAGAGCGCCTGGGTGCGGGTCTCGGCGCCCACCTCCACGAGCAGCGTGCGGTGGCCGGCATCCGCCAGCCCGAGCCCCAGCGCCGCCGCCACCGCGGTCTTCCCGACCCCGCCCTTGCCCAGCACGAAGGCCAGGCGACGGTCGATGAGCGGCGGCTCCTGCATCGGCATCACCCTAGCCAGCCACCAGTCCGTCGAATGTCGTTCCCGTCACGACGGGCACGACCTGCCCGCCCACCGTCACGGCGCGGGGGCCATCCGGGCCCACGTCCACGAGCACGTCCACCCGACCGGCACGCCCCATGTGGTGCCCCTGCAGCACCGTCAGGTGCAGCGTGCCGTCCCCGGTGCGCAGCCCGCGCGCGGCCAGGTGGGCGCCGAGCGCGGCGGCGGCGCTGCCCGTCACCGGGTCCTCGGGGATGCCGATGGGCGCGGCGAAGTGGCGCACCTCGGCCACCGGCTGCAGCCCATCCCGCAGCACGTACGCGCTCACGCCGGCCCACCCCTCCTCGCGCCCGCGTTCGCGCAGGGCGTGGTGGTCGGCCGCCAGCCCGTGCAGGTCGTCCACCTCGAGCATCACCTGGGGAAGGCCCGCGTTCCATATCGGCGCATCGCCCATGGCACGGGCACCCAGGCACTCCGCGATGGCCCCGGCGTCGGCGTGGCCCCCATGCGACGGGCCGGTGCGCGTCATGCGGGCCCCGGCCTCATCGGCGGCCACCGTCACCACGCCCCCGGGAGCGGACACCGTGGCGTCGTCACCGATCCACCCGATGCGGCGCAGCACCCAGGCCGCACCCACCAGCGGGTGCCCGGCCATGGGGATCTCGGCCTCGGGCGTGAAGATGCGCAGGCGCGGCACCGCTCCCGGCGCGGCGAACACCGTCTCCGACAGCCCGAGTTCGGCCGCGATGGCCTGCATGCGATCGGCCGGCGGAAGCCCGTCGCCCGTGATCACGGCCAGCGGGTTGCCGGTGAGTGGCCCGGTGGCGAACACATCGACCCAGTGGAAGTCCATGGCGGTAGTGTCCCAGCCCATGGGTTGGGATAGTTGGACCGTCCTCGGATCGGGCATCGCGCTCGTCGTCCTCGTCGCGGTGGGCCTCGCCTACGCCATCGCGCGCGCGGTGCTGCTCAAGCGGCGCGTGGGCAGGAGCTCGCGGCGCATCTCGCCGATCCTCGACGGCATCCGCGCGAGCGCCGATCGCATCGAGCACGGACTGGCGACGGCCGAGAAGGGTGCCCGGGAGCTCTCGGCCGAGATCGAGCGGCTGCGGGTGTCGGTGGCCGAGTTGCAGGTGATCGCCGGCCACGCCTCGCTCGCCTTTCGCGAGATCCGCGGCCCGCTGGGCTGGGTGGCGGGCATTCGCGCGCTGATCAAGTACCGCGGCCGCTAGGGGTGCGCGCCGCCGTCGTGGACGTCGGCTCCAACTCGACGCGCCTGCTCATGTTCGAGGGCATGGGGCCCGGGGGTGCGGAGGGGGAGAGGATCACCACGGTCACGGGCCTGCGTCGCGCGGCCGCCGCCGATGGCACGGTGTCCGGCGAGGCGCTGGCCCGCTTGGGGCAGTGCCTCGACGACTACGCCGCGCGCATCGCCGCTGCGGGATCGCCCCCGGTGTTCGCGGTGGGCACGTCCGCCGTGCGGGACGCCCCGAACCGCGGGGCGATCGAGGCCCTCGTGCGCCAGAGGCTGGGCGCGCCGCTGCGCGTGGTGGATGGTGGGGTGGAGGCCGCACTCGCCTTCGCCGGCGCGCGCCTGGTGCTGGCCGACCCCCGGTCGCCATGCCGCGTGCTGGACATCGGGGGCGGCAGCACCGAGGTGGTGCAGGGCGATTCCGCCGGGCCGCGGAACTCCGTGAGCCTGGCGCTCGGGGTGAACCGGCAGGGCGACCTCATCACCGCCGATCCGCCGCCCGCCGAACAGGTGCAATACATCCGGGGCGTGGCACGCACCATGGTGGCCGAGGCCGCCGGGGCGTTCCCGGCGTCGGGCCCGCTCATCGGCGTGGCGGGCACCGTCACCACGGCCGCGGCGATCCTCAACGGGCGCTACGACCCCGCCGAGGTGCACGGCATGCAGATCACGCGCGCACAGGTGGAATCGGTGCTGGTGGGGCTCATGCCCCTCGATGACGCGGCCCGTCGCGCGGTGCCGGGCCTGCA
>JAFMJQ010000117.1 GCA_017853415.1 Thermoleophilia bacterium
CCGCCCGACCCGCGCCGCACGGCGTAGCGCTCCACCCGCACCGGCATGGCCAGCTCGAGGGCCTCGACGGGGGTGTTCAGGGTGTTGCTCATGGCCACGTGCACCGCCGACGGGCCCGCGGCATGCGATGACGCGCCCTGCCCACCGGCAAGTGTCTCGAAGTACACGCGGCCCGGGAAGCCCAGGGTGAGGTTGTTCATGGTGCCCTGGCCCTGGGCCGGCACGTCAGCGGGTCCCGCCAGGGCGGCGAGCACCGCATCGGCGATGCGACTGGAGGCCTCCACGTTGCCCGCGGCCACCGCGGCGCCGGCGGGGGCATTGACGAGGCTTCCGGGTGGCGCGATCACCGTGACCGGCGCGTAGGCGCCCGCCGAGGCGGGGATGTCCGGGTCGGTGGCCACGCGCACGGCGAAGAACACCGACGAGCGCGTGACGGCGATGGGGCAGTTGAGGTTGCCGGGGCCGGCCGGGTCGGTGCCCGAGAAGTCCACTGTCATGGCATCTCCGCGCACCTCCACGCGCACGCGGATGCGGATGTCCTCATCGGTGACGCCGTCGCCTTCGAGCACCTCCTCGGCAGTCCACTCGCCGTCGGGCATGTCCGCGATCGCGGCGCGGGTGCGGCGCTCGGCGTACGACAGCAGGGCGTCCATTGCGCGCTGCACCGCCGCCGGCCCGCCGCGGCGGGCCGCGAGGTCGTCCATGCGCCGCTGCGCCAGGTCGTGCGCGGCGAGTTGCGCGGCGATGTCACCGCGCCTCTCCGCCGGCGTGCGGGAGTTGGCGACGATGATGGCCAGCACGCCATCCTCCACGCCCGCCGCGGTGGCGAGGCGCACGGGCGGCAGGATGAGGCCCTCCTGGATGAGCTCCCGGGCGCCCGCGGGCATCGAGCCCGGGGTCATGCCGCCGACATCGGCGTGGTGGGCCCGCGTGACCGCATGGGCCACCACGTGGTCGCCGATCGCCACCGGCGAGACGATCGTCAGGTCGGGCAGGTGCGTGCCACCGGTGAAGGGGTCGTTCACGATCCACGCCTCGCCCGGCGCGGCCCCCGCGGCCATCACCGCGGCCACGGCTTCGGGCATGGCACCCAGGTGTACCGGGATGGAGTCCGCCTGCGCCACCATGCGCCCGGCGGAATCGAAGATGGCGGTGCTGCAGTCGCGCCGCTCCTTGATGGTCACGCTGAACGCCGACCGCACGAGGGCGGCCTGCATCTCCTCGGCGACGGCGCGCAGCGCGGCGCCCCACACCTGCAGTCCGATGGCGTCGAGGCCGCTCACGAGCGCCTCAGCCGGATCGTGCCGTCGGCGTGAACCGACGCGCGCCACCCCGCGGCCACCCAGCAGGTGCTTCCCGGCATGGGCAGCGAGATCGGCCCCTCGTGCTCGGCCACGGGGTCACCGCCACCGTGCAGGTGCAGCGGCGGCCCCTCGGTGAGCGCGGCCACGCGCACGCTCACGACCTCCACCGGTGATCCGGGCATGGCCTGCCCGGCCGCGCGTGCGTGGGCCTCGTGAAAGGCATCCTCGAGCTGCGGCGGGGCTGCGGAGGGGTCCCAGGGCACCGTGAGGGCGTGGCTCTGTCCCACATAGCGGCAGTCGGCGCTCACCTCGATGCGCGCGCCGGGCAGCTCGCGTGCGGCGCGATCCCGCAACGGCTGCACGGCAGCGGTGAGGCCCGACGCATCATGCGCGGGCAGCAGCACGCTCTGCACGTGGTCGCGGCGTTCTCCGGCCACCACCATGCCGAGCGCCGCGAGCACCCCCGCCGTGGCCGGGCAGGTGATCCCGGTCATGCCGAGTCCATCGGCCACCGCGCAGGCGTGCAGCGGTCCCGCTCCCCCGAAGGCGATGAGCACCCCCGGGCGCGGATCGACCCCCCGCTCGACGCTCACCACGTGCAGGGCGGACACCATCTCCTGCACGGCGACCTCGACGATTCCCCGCGCGCAATCGTCGATGCCGAGCCCGAGTTCATCGGCGAGACGCCCCACCGCATCACGCGCCGACTGCTCGTGCAGCGTGATGGTGCCGCCCAGGCCCAGGTCGCCTCCCACGCGCCCCAGCACCACATTGGCGTCGGTGACGGCGGGGGCGGTGCCCCCGCGCCCGTATGCCGCCGGGCCCGGCACGGCGCCCGCCGACCGCGGGCCCACGCGCAGCGCACCGCCGGCGTCGGCCCAGGCAATGCTCCCACCGCCGGCAGAGACGGTTTCGATGTCGAGCATCGGCAGGTGCACCGGATGGCCGGCCACCACGCTGCCGTGCGCCCGACCCGGATGGCCGTCGGTGATCAGCGCGACATCGCACGAGGTGCCTCCCATGTCGAAGGCCAGCGCCACCTCGGCGCCCTCGGCCCGCGCGACGTCGGCCGCGCCCACCACGCCGCCCGCGGGCCCCGAGAGCACGGTGCGCGCCGCGTGGCGCGCGGCCTCGTCGAGCGGCATCAGGCCCCCGCTCGACTGCATGATCGCCGGGGCGGGGAGGTCCGCTGCGGCGGCGCGCCGGCCGAGTGCCTCGAGATACGTTGCGAGCACGGGCGTGAGGTAGGCGTCGAGCGCCGTGGTGGCGATGCGCTCGTACTCGCGAACCTCGGGGAGGACCTCGCTCGATGCGCACACGTGCACGCCGGGAAGCTCCGACCGCAGGCGCTCCGCGATGGCCCGCTCGTGGGCGGGCTCGGCATACGAGAACAGCAGGCCCACGGCCACGGCCTCGGGCGCCGTGTCGCGCACGCGCTGCACGATGCGATCGATCTCGTCGGGCTCGAGCGCGGTGACCACCCCGCGTGGGCCGACGCGCTCGCGTGCCGCGATCACCCGGTCGGCCGGCACCAGGGGGGCGGGATGCGACGCCTCGAGGCGATACAGCGATGCGCGGTCCTGTCGCCGCAGCTCGAGGACGTCCTCCAGGCCCTCGGTGGCGACCAGCGCGGTGCGGGCGCCGGTTCCCTCGAGCATGGCGTTGGTGCCCACCGTCATGCCGTGCGCGATGCGCTCCACCGATCCGGGCGCGAGGCCCGCGGCGTCGAGGGCCGCCTGCACCGCACGCACCACGCCCTCGCCCTGGTCGTTGGGGGTGGTGGGCACCTTGGCCGCGTGAACCCGCCCGCCGGTGGCCACCACGGCGTCGGTGAAGGTTCCCCCGACGTCGACGCCGACCAGCGCGAGGGGGGTTTCACCCCGGGTGCGATCTACCATGGCCACGCAATCTAACCCCGACCCCGGGAGGCCCGTCCTGCGCGCCTGGATCGTGTTCGCCGCCGTTGCCATGACCCCCGCCATTGCCGCGGGCCAGCCCGCGGTGCCGCCGTTGGGTCCCCCGGTGGCGCTGGCGCCCGTGCCGAACGGCGACCTGGCGACCGGTCTCGAGGGCTGGAGCCGCGTGGGCCCCACCATGACGCTCACGAGCGGGCCCCTCATCGAGGCCGGGGACAACACCACGGTGGTCGGTCCGGCGTTCACGGTGCCGGGCACGGCCCAGGCGCTGCCCATGGTGCTCGGGGTGCCCGGCGCCAACGCGGTGCTGGACATCCGTGCCCGGCCCGTGGAGGGCGGGGCGGACATCCCCCTCGCCACGATCGTCCCGGACCGCGCCGTGAGGTCGTGGGACGTCGGGGTGGCCGGCATACGCGGGCGCGCCGTGCGCATCGTGATCGATCCGGTCGCCGGGCTCGGGCGCCGCCTCTACGTGCGGTCGATCGGGCCTGCGGTCGAGGTGCTTCCCGGTTGGGGTATCACCGCGGGGCTGCCGGTGGTGCGCACCCTGTGGGGTCGCCGCGGGCTCGACGTGCAGGATGGCCCGCTCGCGGCGCGCACGCCGTCATTCCGTCCCGCGGCGCGCACCCGGTTCATCGGCATCTCGGTGCGCGGGCAGGGGCG
>JAFMJQ010000036.1 GCA_017853415.1 Thermoleophilia bacterium
CTGGAGCGCGCGGTGGATGAGTGGCGGCACATCGACACCGCACCCACCACGCCCGCCGCCCTGCGCTACTCGGGCGTGGTGTGGGACGGCCTTGCCCTGCCCGCTCTCCCGGCTGCGGCGCGCCGGCGGGCGATGTCGCGCATCGTCGTGCCCTCGGGCCTCTGGGGGCTCATCGGCGCGGCCGATCTCATCCCGGCCTACCGGCTGAAGATGGCCGCGCGGTTGGATGGCATGGGGGCGCTGGCGGCGTGGTGGCGACCCGCCATCTCACGTGCGCTCGCCGCGCGGGCCGGCCGTGGCGCGGTGATCGACCTACTGCCCCTCGAGCACCGCGCGGCGATCGACCCGGCGGCCCTGCCCCCCGGCCGCCTGGTGCGCGTGGACATCGTGGACGATGGCCCCGGCGGACGGCGCTCGGTGGGGCATGCGGGAAAGCAGGTGAAGGGCCGGCTCGCACGGGCCGTGATGGAGCACGACGCCCGCACGGCCGACGATGTGGCGGCCGTGCGGGTTGAGGGCCTGTCGCCGGCCTCGGTGGAGCACGGCGACATCACGCAGGTGACGTTCCTCAGGCGCGCATGACCTGACCGCCGCCGCCGGTTACTTCTTCTTGGCCGGCGTCGCCTTCTTCGCGGGTGCCTTCGCCGCGGGCTTGGCAGCAGCCTTCTTGGCCGGTGCCTTGGCAGCGGGCTTTGCGGGCGCCTTCGCCGGCGCCTTGGCGGCGGGCTTGGCGGCAGCCTTGGCAGCGGGCTTTGCCGCCGCCTTCGCCGGTGCCTTGGCGGCAGCCTTGGCCGCGGGCTTCGCGGCTGCCTTTGCGGCGGCGCCCTTGGCCGGTGCCTTGGCCGTGGGCTTGGCGGCAGCCTTGGCAGCGGGCTTTGCCGCCGCCTTCGCGGGTGCCTTGGCCGCGGGCTTCGCGGCGGCCTTCTTCGCGGGCGCCTTCGCCTCGGCGGCCTTCTCCATGGCGGCCTTCGCCATCGCCTGCACCGATGGCGGCGTGGACGACAGCGGCGGGCGCACGGTGGCCCGCATCGACGAACGCGACTGCTGGGCGGCGGCGGCGCGTGCCGCGGCGGCGGCCTTGGGGTCGGCCTTGGGCGGCGGCTTCGGCGCGATGCGCTTGCCGGTGGGCTTGTGCTTGATCACCAGCTTGCCGGCGAGGGCGTCGTCGATCAGCTGGTTCGCGGCTTCCTCGTCGACGTTGCGGGCGTACATGAGCTCGCTCACCAGCACGCGGCGGGCACGCTCGAGCATCTGCATCTCGCCGGGGGAGAGGCGGGCGTCCTGCTGGCGGCGCTCGAGGTTGCGCACCACCTCGGCGAGCTCGAGGATGTCACCGCTGCGCAGCTTCTCCTGGTTGCGCTTGAAGCGCTGGTTCCACTGGGCGGGCATCTCGCTGCCGGCGGCGTCGAGCACGGCCAGCACCTCATTGACGGCGCGCTCGTTGATGACCGGGCGCAGGCCCGCGGTCTCGGCGTTCTCGCACGGGACCATGACGGTCATCTGCGGCTGCAGGATCTCGATCGTCAGGTACTCACGGCGCTCGCCGCGGATCTCGTGGAACTCCTTGGCAAGCACGGTACCCGCGCCATGGTGCGGGTAGACGACCTTGTCCCCAACCTCGAACATTCATTCTCCTCGTGCCATCTGATCGCGCCACCGGGCGGCGGGCGCTCCTGATTCGGCGCCCCGGCCGACTGCCGGCGGGATCCGCATTCGGCGTGGATTGCGCCTACATGGTACCGCGCGCGGGGGCGCTGTCCCTTACGCCGTGCCTACCAGTTGGCGGGCCAGCGCTCGAGCACCTCGCTGTGGCGCTTGGCGCGCTCCCTGCGCGCCTGCTCGGCGGGGTCCTCCGCAGACTCCTTGGCCCGGCGCAGCGCCTCGATCATCTCGTGGCGGCGCTGCTCCTTCTCCTTGGCGTCCTGCGCGGCCTTTCGCTTGGCCTTCGCGAGGGTGCTGTCGTGATGTGCTCCGAACACGATCCCGCAGGATAGCGCCACCGGCCGTCGGCGCTCAGGAGATCGCGCCCCCCGCGGCAAGCGCGAGCACGAGGATCCCCAGCGCCACGCGGTACACCACGAACACATAGAGCGAGTGACGCGCGAGCCACCGCAGCAGGAAGGCGATGGCGGCGTAGCCCACGATGAACGAGACCACCGTGGCGATGATGATCGGACCAAGCCCCACCCCACCCGAGGCCGAGCCCAGCTCGCCGTACAGGCCGTAGAGCCCCGAGAGCACGATGGCCGGGATCGACAGCAGGAACGAGAACCGCGCCGCCGCCTCGCGCGTGAGCCCCATGAGCAGCCCCGCGCTGATGGTGGCGCCCGATCGCGACACCCCGGGTATCAGCGCCAGTGCCTGCGCCAGCCCCACGGCGATGGCGTCATTGCGCTTCACCGCGTCCACGGGGCGGGTCTTGCGGCTGGCCCAGTCGATGGCGCCCAGGATGAGGCCGAACACGATGAGCGTGGTGCCCACGATGTAGAGGCTGCGCGCGGCCGTCTCGATCTGGTCCTTGAAGATGAACCCGAAGATCACGATCGGGATGGTGCCGATCACCAGGTACCAGCCCATGCGCGCGTTGAGGTCGGACCGCAGCGACGGGTTCACCCACGACCGCACCCACGTGGTGGCCACCTTCAGCAGGTCGCGCCAGAAGTACAGGACCACCGCCACCATGGTGCCCAGCTGGATCACCGCGGTGAACAGCGCACCCGGGTCCTTCCAGCCGAAGAAGGCCGGGACGAGCAGCAGGTGGCCGGAGCTCGAGATGGGCAGGAACTCGGTGAGCCCCTGCACGATCCCGTAGACGATGGCCTCGTACCATGACACGGGCGGTCACCCTACCTGCGCGCGCGGGGGCCGCCCACCCGCGTTCAGGCCGCTGTCAGGAATGCGTCAGGCCGTGTCGGGGCGCGCGAGCATGATGTCGCACGGCGCATGGCGCGCCAGGTGCAGCGCGAAGCTGCCGAGCAGCAGTCGCTGCACGCGCCCGCGCTCGGCGCCCGCCACCAGCAGGTCCACGCCGTTGTCGGCGGCCCACTGGCACACGGCCTCGGGCGGGTGGCCCTCGAGCACCTGCGGTTCGGCACCGGGGATGCCCTCCACCATCTCCTTCAGCCATGTGAGCGCCGCGGCCTGCATCACCTCGGGATCGGGCAGGAACACCCCGCCCTCGCCCATGTAGGGCGGCGGCATGGGAATGCTCGTCACATGCAGCACCGACAGGCGTGCGCCGGTGAGCGCGGCCATGCGTGCCGCCTCATCCAGCGCCTTCTGCGATCCGGGGCTGTCCTCCACCGCGACAGCGACGTGGCCGTAGGTCTCCATGGGGGCATCGTACGGACGCGGGTAGCATCGCGCCATGTCCGGGGCCAGCGCGATCGCCGAGAGGTACGAGGGGCTCATCCTCGACCTCGACGGCTGCCTCTGGGTGGGCGCCGCGGCCGTGCCGGGGGCACCCGAGGCCGTTGATCGCTGGCGCGCGGCGGGGCGGCCCCTGGTGTTCCTCACCAACGACCCGGCGTCGGCACCCGAGGATGTCGTGCAGCGGCTCTGGGGCCACGGCGTGCGTGGATCGGCCCACGAGATCGTCACCTCGGGCGTGGTGATGCAGGAGTACCTGGCCGATCGCTTCGCCGGCGGCGTCGCGGTGGTGGTGGGCAGCGGGGCCATGGTGCGCCATGTGCAGCAGGCGGGCCTCAAGGTGGTGTCGCGCGAGTCGCACGTGCCCGATGCGGATGTGGTGGTGCTGGCCGGGCACGCCGACCTGTCGTACCGCGAGCTCACGTGGGCGGTGCGCGCCGCGTACGGCGGCGCGCCGGTTATCGCCACGGGCCGTGACCGCCTGGTGCCCGGTGAGAACGGCGTGCGCCCCGGAACCGGTGCCGTGGTGGCCTATGTGGAGTACGCGGCCGGCGTGGAGGCGGTGGCGGTGGGCAAGCCCGGCCCCGACGCCTGGCGCATCGCGCGCGAGCGCCTGGCCGTGGATGGCCCCGTACTGGCGGTGGGCGACCGGCTCGACTCCGACGTGGGGGGCGCGGTGGCCGCGGGGCTCGATGCCGCGCTGGTGCTGAGCGGCGTCACCAGCCGCGAGGAGGCCGATGCCTGGAAGGGCGCGCGGCCGGTGGCCGTGGCCGACGACCTCGGGGCGCTGTTGGGCTAGCCGGTGACGCGGGTGCCCGCCGCGTTGCGCAGCCTGTCGGTGCGCTGCGCGACGGTGAGCACATCGGATCGGCCCGTCAGCTTCAGGGTCACGGTGGTGCGCAGGCGAACGGGGCCCTTCGCCAGGCGGCGCGCGAGGGCGGGGGTGACCGGGCAGGTCACGCGCCCGGCCCACTTGCGCATGGGCGTGCTCTTGCGGCACACCACGGGGCCGGTGGCGGCGTGGTCACGCGCGGTCTCACTGGCGCCCACGATCTCGGTGGTGAACCCCAAGAAGCCGGTGGGCGAGGCCGACGACCCCGACGAGTTCGTCCAGCCCAGGTCGAAGCTGTTGATCGTGCCCGTCTCCGGGTCGGCGCTGCTCACGTTGAAGAGCACGAACCTGCTCCCGGACGACCCCAGGTCGAGATTGATGCCCGACCCGCTGAAGGCGACGTTCACCGAGCGGTTCTGGTCCATGGTGACGGTGCAGGCCATGCCGCTGGTGCCCTTGCAGGCACCGCCCCAGCCCGAGAGCCATCCGGCGCCATCCACGACCTTGACGCCGAGGACGACTCCGAAGATGCGCCACAAGGAGGAGGACGGCAGGGCCGTGAGGGCCACCTTCGTCCCCGTTGGGTACGCCATGGAGCAGGAGGTGCCGGTCGAGATCTCCGGAACCCACCGTGGACCCAGAAGCGCCTTCTTGCCGTTCTGGACGGGCACCGTGCGGGTGCCGCAGTAGATGCCCCCGGCGTAGCCGGACCTGCGGATGGGTGCGGTTTCCTTGCTCTCGCTCGTAGTGGCGAACGCGCCGGTATCGCTCTGCGTGGCTCCGTACCGTGCATCGCCGCGAGCCATGAGCCCGGCAATGTTCTTCACGGTCAGCGTGCGGTACACGATGAACGTGAAGGCCTTGGCCGACGTGGCCGTGCCCCCGGGGGCGGTCACCGCGACGTCCGCGGCACCGGCGGCGCGCGCGGGCGTGGTTGCGGTGATGGATGTCGCGCTGTTCACGGTGAATGACGTCGCGGCGGTGCCGCCGAACGACACCGCGGTCGCGCCCGTGAAGTTGGTGCCCGTGAGGGTGACCGACGTGCCGCCGGTGGTGGGTCCGCTGGCGGGGGAGACCGCCGTGATCGTGGGTGCGGTTGCCGAGGCCGGCGCCACGTAGGTGAACCCGCCGGCGCGAATGGCGAATTGCATGTTGGCGTAGGTATCGGAGATCACTCTCACGTCGGCCGGCCCGGCGGTTCCCGCGGGCGTGGTGACGATGACCTCGGTCTCACCGAAGGCCCCATAGCTGCGCCACGAGACGCGTGGTGCCGCCCGCCCCCCGATCTCCACTGCCGGGCCCGCGTTGCCGGAGTACAGATCCGTGCCGAGGATGGTGACGGTGGTGCCACCCGCCACGGGGCCCGATGCCGGCGTGATGCTGGTGATGGTTCCCGATGGACCCAGGCCGGCCTCGGCGGGAAGTGCGAACAGCGTGGCCATGACCACGAAGGCGGCGAGGGAGAGGAGGATTCGGCGCATAGGGCGGGTGACCCTACCCGCATTGCCGACGCCAGGTCCTGTGTGCTCTACGCCCCTTCGCGCAGCATGCGCCGGGCCACCTTGCCCGACGCCAGGCGCGGCAGTTCATCGCGCCACTCGATCACCGACGGGGCGGCGTACGCGCCCAGCGCGTGTGCCACGGCCTGGCGTATGTCGTGCTCGGCCGCGTCGGTGTCGGTGCCGTCGCGCGGCACGATCACGGCCACCACGCGCATCAGCCCCTTGTCGTCTGCCCGGCCCACCACCGCCACCTCGGCCACCGCCGGGTGGTCGTGGATGACCCCCTCCACCTGCACGGGGCTCACGAACTTGGCATCCACCTTGAACAGGTCGTCGGCACGCCCCACGTGGCGGTACACGCCGTCCTCCTCCACGAGCATGTCGCTCATGCGCACCCACTCGCCGTGCAGGAGGTCGCGGGTGAGGTCGGTGCGCCGCCAGTAGCCCGAGGTGTTGCTCTCGCTCCTGATCCACAGCTGCCCGGGCGTGCCGGGCTGCACCGGCCGGCCGTCCTCATCGCGAAGCGACACCTCGGCACCGGGCACGGGGCGCCCGAGGCGGCCGGGCAGGTTGTCGCCCGGGCGCGTGGAGAGCACGATGTTCGATGCCTCCGAGCAGCCGAAGCCCTCGAGCACGTCGAGGCCCGGGATCACCTCGCGCAGCCGCGTGAGCACCGGGCCGGGCAGGGAGTCGCCCGACGACACGCCGAGGCGCACCGTGGCGATCGACTCATGCAGGTCGGGGTGGCGGCTGAGGAACTCCGTGAGCTGCGCCCAGAACGTCGGCACGCCCGACAGCACCGTGACCCCGTGCTCGGCGCAGGCGTGGATGACCGTGCGCACGTTGGGCTTGGTGCGCGTGTGCACCAGGTGGGCGCCACGGCCGAGCGGCCGGAAGAAGCCGTTGCCGAAGCCCAGCGATGTGTAGCCGCGCGACACCGCATGGCAGGTGTCGCCGGGGCCGAGCCCGAGCACGTCGGCGGCGTAGCCCTCCACCGACATGCGCATGTCGCGGTGGGCGTGCATGGCGCCCTTGGGCTTGCCGGTGGATCCCGACGAGTAGACGATGTAGGCGAGGTCGTCCGCATCGACCGGCGTGATGGGCGCGGGCCGCGCGTCGTCCAGGCGATCGGGGTGCATCACACGCCAGGGGCCGGCGGGCACGGGGTCGTCGGCGATCACGATCGTGACGGCCGCATCGTCCAGCACCGCGGCCAGCAGGTGGTGGTCCATTGCGGGGTCGAGGGGTATCGCCACGCCGCCGGCCGCGGCGATGCCGAGCACGGCCTGCACCCAGTGCCTGCCGTCGCGGTTCACCACCGCCACGTGCTGCCCGCGCCGCAGCCCGGCCGCCCGCAGCGCCCCGGCCGCCCGTCGCATGGCCGCGCTGAGGGCGTCGAAGTCCCAGGTGCCGTCCTCGTCGCTCACCGCGGGGTGCGACCCCCGGCCGGCGCGGCGGTGCTGCTCCACGAGCAGGTCCACGAGGTTGGCGGTGACGGTCACCGAGGCCGGCTCGTCGGCACTGACCGCCGCATCCGATGCGCTGGCCGACGGGGCCTCAGGCGCGGCCATCACCTCGGCCAGGGCATCGATGGCATCCGGCGGCACGCGGTTGGGCAGCACCAGCACGGCGTCTGTGGCGCCGGCGTCGGCGAATCGGGCGAGCTCGTCGGCGATCTCGGCGGGGCTCGCCGCCAGGCCGCGCGAGGGCAGCCACTTCAGGTACGACCGCGGCGTGTTGCCGAGCGCCTCGGCCTCGGGGGCGATCCACTCGAGCGCCTCGTCCTGGCTGCGTATCGGCAGTGCGTAGATGTACACGGCCACCTGCAGGGGGGCCTCGATGCCGGCCTGCTCGCGGGCCTCGCGGGCGATCGCCACGCGGGCGCGCAGGTCGTCGGGCTCGAGGAAGGCCGCGAAGATGCCGTCGGCCCGGGTGCCCGCCAGCTGCAGCAGGCGCTTCTTGTGCGCGGCCACGAGGATCGGCGGGCGGGGGGCCGAGATCACCGGCGGGTTGCACGGGGCGTCATCGAGCAGCCCCTCGAGCGTGGCGCCGTCGGGGTTCGACCACATGGCCTCGATCACGTCGAGGGCCTCGATCAGCCCCGCGGTGCGCTGCTTGGGCTCGGGGAAGGGGTAGCCATACGCCTGGTGCTCGCCCTTGTCCGATCCGGTGCCGATGCCGAGCAGCAGGCGCCCACCCGAGATGACGTCGACCACCGAGGCCATCTTGGCGGCGAGCGGAGCGGGGCGGTACGACGCCGACATCACCGCGGTGCCGAGCGCGATGCGGTCGGTGACCGCGGCGATCGCCGCGAGCCCGGTGAACACGTCGAAGGCGTCATCGCGCGACAGGCGACCGGGCGTCCAGAGGTGGTCGTTCAGCCAGGCCGAGTGGAAGCCCAGCGACTCGGCCCGGACGGCCGCGTCGCGCAGGTCAGCCCATGTGGAGGCGTACTGCGGAAGCCGCAGCCCGACCCTGAGGCCGGGGCCCTCCCCGGGGGTCATCCCCCGAGGACGAGCACCACGTCGACGTCAGGCTGCACCGTGACCGCGGCCGACTCGATGCCGCTGCCGGCGGTGAGCGCCTGCTCGGTCTGCGCGCCGAGGTCGGCTGCCACCTGCTGCGCCGCAGGGTCCTCACCCGTGCGGTAGTAGGCGACGGTGTTGGCCTGCGTCGCGGGCGCGTCGCCGACTCCCACGTTCGAGTAGCCGATCGACTCGGCCTGCGCCTGGGTCTTCGCGGCCAGCCCGGTCGTCTCGGTGCCGTTGAGGATGACCAGGTTGATCTGGTCACGCGCCGGGGCGCCGGCCACCGTGGCACCGGTGGTGCCCGTGGTTCCTGTGGTGCTGATGCCCGTGGTATCGGTGGTGCCCACCGTGCTCGTGCCGGTGGTGGCGGTGGCCGTGGTGGCGGTGGTCGGCACCGTGGCCGTGGTCTGCACGGCGTCTGCCACGGTGGGCAGTACCACTCCGCCGCCATCGCCCCGGGCGAACCACCCGATGACGAAGCCGATGACTATGCAGGCGACGGCCAGCAGCACGGGACGTGCCCACTGGTTTGCGCCGCCTCCTCCTGAGGATTGGCTTCCCATGGGGATAACTGTAGCGGGAGCGCCCGGCGGCATGGTGCACGGAGGCTTGCGAAATGGTTGCCGCCGCATGCTGCTGCTATGGTCCGGTTCGACCCGCGGGCCGTCCGGCGCCTCGAGAGAGCGCCACGCCGACCGCGTGACGGGTCCTTCAGTCCGCATCGGCCCCACCCGGGGGCCTGCCGTGCATGGCGCCCCGTCATGCGCTGAGAGGTGCCAGATGGCATGAGCACGTCCATAGAGCCCACCGAGGCGCTTTCCCCTGCGGAGCGACTCGAGGCCGCATTGGCCGATCCCGCCGCGTGGTGGCCCAACGTGGTGCTGCGCGAGCACCAGATCGAGGCCCTCGACGAACTCGGGGTGCGCCTGCGCGCCGGCGCCGCCCGCACATGGGTGGATGCCCCCACCGGATCCGGCAAGACCATCACCTTCTGCGCCCTGGCCGCGGCCCTCGACGGCTCGGCCGTCGTCTTCGTGCCGCGGCGAAACCTGGCCGAGCAGACGGCGCAGGCGCTGTCCACGTTCTTCCCCGACCTGCCCTTCACCATCGATGGGGTCGGATCCATCGGCCGGCCCGGCGTGGCCATCTGCACCTACCAGGCCGGGCTGCGCAACCAGGACGACGCCGACTGGGACGCCGTCACGCTGCTCATCTGCGACGAGGCGCACACCACCCTGGGTGCCCAGACCCGCCGCATGATCGATCGCGCCGAGAACGCGGTGATCGTGGGCTTCACCGCCACGCCGGCCACCACCACGGGCCACGTGGAGCAGGTGTTCGGGCCCGTGGCCGCCACGCTCGATCGCCAGTCGGCCATCGACAGGGGCATCCTGTGCCCGCTGCGATCGCTGCGCGTGGAGCGCGCGGTCGACCTCTCGGACGTCACCCGGGTGCGCGGCGACTTCGACCAGGCCAGCCTGGGCCGCGCCCTCGACCGCGCCCTCTGGCACCGCGCGTGCGCCGATGTGTGGGCCGAGCACTTCATGCCGCTGGGCCTCGCCGGGGTGGCGTACACCGCCACGGTGGCCCAGGCGCATGCCCTGGCCGACGAGATGACCGAGCGCGGCGCGAAGGCCGCCGCGGTGTCGGGCCAGACCCCCGCGCGCGACCTGCAGCGAATCCTCCGCGAGTTCGGGTCGGGGAAGATCGACGTGCTCTGCAACGCCGACCTGCTCACCGAGGGCTGGGACGAGACCCGTGCATCGGTGGTGATGCACCTGGCCCCCACCACCAGCGAGCGCGTGTTCGTGCAGCGCCTCGGTCGCGTCATGCGCCCGGCTCCCGACAAGGAGGCCGTGTCGGTGGAGTTCCTTCCCGCCGGCGACCCCATGGGCGTGCAGACCAGCCACGACCTCTTCGGCATGGGCTGGTACAAGCCGCTCGGCCGCGTGGCGGGCCCGCCGGAGGGTGGCGAGCGCGGCAAGCTGGCCCGAGCGGCCGAGCTGCTCGCGCAGCAGGATGGCGGCCGCGCGAGCCTGGTGAACCCGGGCGCATCGCCGTCCACCCTGGTGGCGGGGTTCCAGGATGGTGGCTGGCGCGAGGCCGACCCCGCGCAGATTCCCGTGGGCGTCATGGAGGAGTGGGTCGAGGCCGCCGCGCGCGACACCGACTGGCAGGAAGTTGCAGAGAAGCTCGCGGCCGGAATCGACCCGTTGGGGGCCCATGCATGGTGGGCGCTGTCGGGCGTGGTGGCCCGCAAGGCCGAGAACGGCGACGAGCAGGCCATGTGGCGCGCGTGGGCGCTGGCGCTGCTGGTGCAGCCCGACCTGCGCCAGGCGCTGCCCGCCGACGCTCCCCGCGCCGTGCTCGACCGCCTGCGCATGACCGCCCGCGAGCGCATCCGCGCGCTGTGGTTCCACGCCGACCAGGCCGGCAAGTGGGAGAACGTCGCCTCGCTCGAGCAGCAGGGTCGCTCGGCAGAGCGCCGCCGCCGCTGGTCGGCGCTCGACTCGGCGTCGTCGTGGGCTCCCGCGTGGGCCTGGGAGGTGTCGCGCGGCCTCGCCGACGCCAGCCGCCCGGGCCGCAACCAGGAGATCCACCGCATCGCGAAGTGGGAGTCGCAGCACCTCATCGAGAACGGCGGCGACATCGGCCTCATCGGCCTGTGGCTCCGGGCGGTCGGGGCTCCCGCGCCCGACCCCGTGCCGCCCCCCGCCGAGGGCTCGCCGCTCAAGGTCGGGCAGGCCGGCCGCGTGGTGCTGGCGCTCGGCCCGGGCGACGTGCCCCTGCGCAGTGAGGACATCCGCGTGGCCAGCCGCGCCGCCGGCACGTGCGGTGGCTGGGCCGCGCTGCGCGGCGCGCTCGACGCCATCGACTGGACCGAGCCCGAGGCCCGGCGCGCGCTCCGCGCCGCCGTGGGCAGCCGCAACTCACGGGCCCTGCACAGTGCCCGCGTGTGGAACCAGTTGCGCCCCAAGGCGCCGCGCCTGCCCGAGGCGGCGGAGGTGGGCATCGGCGTGCAGGGATCCGAGGAGGGCGGCACCACCAAGCGGCGACGCAGGCGACGGCGCAAGATGTCCACGTCGGAGGTCGCGGATGCGACGACGACGGCGGCCACCAATGGGAACGCCCCCGAGAGCGCCGCGCCGACCGCCGAGGCCAACGGAGCCGGCGGGGCGAACGGCGGAGAGGCCCCTGCCGAGGGCGCCCAGCCCCGCAAGCGCCGGCGCCGGCGCCGCCGACGCCCATCCGGCGCGGCGGCGTCGTCGGGCGGCGAGGGCGGCGGCTCCGCCGATTCGGCGGCACCCGACGCCGGATGAGCCCGGAGGGCCCCGAGGGCGCGGGCTCGGTGGCCGACCGCCGGTGGGCCCGCGTGCGCGAGATCGCGGCCGACATCCAGCGGCTCGAGGCGTTGGATCGCGCCGAAGGGCTGGACGACGACGCCCGCATGGAGCTGGCCCGGCTGCGCATACAGGCCGAGCGCGCGAGCACCCGGGCCATGCTGGCCGACGATCTGGCCGATCGCATCGATCAGGCTGAGCGCACCCGCGACCGGCACGGAGGTGCCGCCGGAACGTGACGCGGGCTTCTTCAAGTCCTCTTAACCTGCGTTACCCAGCCCTTCACATGGGTGGCATACGGTGCCGCCCGTGCAAGATGAGGGCATGAACGACGCGCTTCCGCCGCTCGACCCCCGCCCGGGGCCAGCCGAGGGACTCCCTCCGCTTGCGCCGCGCCGCGCGCCGTCGCAGGGCGGGCTGCCTCCGCTCCGGCCCGCGCAGTCGCTGGCCAACGACCCCGTGGCCGCCGATGCGGCCCCGCCCCTGGCGGGATCGGCCTCACCTGCGGCTGTGTCCGGGGGCGCGCCGCCGCCGGCTGGTGGCGCGCGCACCATCGGGCGCGCGCCGCGCGCGCCGAAGCCGCCGCGGTCCGATCGCACCGGGCGCAGCACGGGCCTCGCGCTCATCATCGCCGTGGCCGTGGCGGCGGGCGCCGTCGCCGGGGGCGTCACCACGTACCTGGTCGGCGACGGCGGTTCGGACCCCGGGGCCACCATCGCCAGGAGCGCATCGGCATCGGATGCGCAGTCGCGCCTGCCGCTGCAGGACGCCATCGCGTCGGTGGACAGCGCGGTGGTGCAGGTGCAGACCCCCAGCGGCCTGGGCAGCGGGGTGGTCATCCGTCCGCGCGGGCTCATCATCACCAACAACCATGTGATCGAGGGTGCCTCGGGCGACGAGGTCATGGTGATCACGGCCGACAAGCGTCGCGTGCCCGCCACCATCGCCGCCACCAACCCATCGAAGGACCTCGCGGTGCTCAAGCCCAAGGGGTCGGTGGGCGAGGGGGTGGAGCTCGCGGCCGAGCCCGACGGCGCGCTGCGGTCGGGTGACCAGGTATTCGCCATCGGCAGCCCCTTCGGGCTGCAGGGCACCGTGACGGTGGGCGTCGTAAGCGCCGTCAACCGCCAGGGCGACTCCGGCATGCGCATGATCCAGACCGATGCCCCCATCAACCCGGGCAACTCCGGTGGCGGCCTGTTCGATCTTCGCGGCCGCCTCGTGGGGGTGCCCACGTCCATCAACTCGCCGGTGCCCGGAAACGTGGGAATCGGATTCGCCGTGCCTGCCAACCAGGTGCGGCTCGAATTGGAGAACGTCAAGTGAGTGACGAAGGAGCAGTGATGCCGGACCAGACCGGATCCATGGACCAGCCCATGCCCGTGCCGTCGCCGGCGGCCACGCCCCGCGACCGGCTCGAGGCCGTGCTCTACGAGCTTCGCCGCGTGGTGGTGGGGCAGGACGAGCTGCTCGATCGCATCCTCGTGGCCCTGCTGGCCCGCGGCCACGTGCTGCTCGAGGGCGTGCCCGGGCTCGCCAAGACGCTCACGCTCGAGACCGTCGCCAAGGTGTCGGGCGGCAAGTTCAGCCGCATCCAGTTCACGCCCGACCTGGTGCCGAGCGACGTCGTGGGCGGCCAGGTGCTCGACCGCCAGGGCGAGTTCACCACCCGCCTCGGCCCGGTGTTCGCCAACTTCGTGCTGGCCGACGAGATCAACCGCGCGCCGGCCAAGGTGCAGTCGGCGCTGCTCGAGGTGATGGCCGAGGGCCACGCATCGATCGCCGGCGAGACCCACCCGGTGGACAAGCCCTTCTTCGTGCTCGCCACACAGAACCCCATCGAGAGCGAGGGCGTGTACGCCCTGCCCGAGGCCCAGCTCGACCGCTTCATCTTCAAGCTGGTGGTGGGCTACCCGACGGCGGCCGACGAGGAGGAGATCGTGCGCCGCATGGCGTCCGACCCGCCCGAGCCACGTCGCCTGCTCGACCCCGACCAGATCATCGAGCTGCAGCAGAGGGCCGATGAGGTGTTCGTCGACCACCGCGTGCGCTCGTACGCCGTGCAGCTGGTCACCGCCACCAGGAACCCTGCGGAGGCCGGCCTGCCCGACCTCGCCCCGTACCTGGAGCTCGGCGGATCGCCCCGCGCGTCGCTGTCGCTCATCCGCGGCGCCCGGGCGCTCGCGGTGATGCGCGGTCGCTCGTACGTGCTGCCCGAGGACGTCGCGTCGCTGTTCCACGACTCCCTGCGCCACCGCGTGGTGCTGAGCTACGAGGCGCTGGCGGCCGAGGTGGAGCCCGACCAGGTGCTCGACCGCATCGTCGCAGCCATCCCGCAGCCCAAGGTGGAGATCGGTGGCGGCCGCGCCGCCGTCTGACACCACGGCCACCCCGGTGTCCATCGGTCGCAGCGCCGCGTCGCTGCTGCGCCGCGTGGAGGTGCGCGTGGGCCGCCGCCTCGATGGCCTGTTGCAGGGCGAGCGCAGCGGGCGCCGCCCGGGCCCGGGCGGCGAGGCCGCGATCACCCGCGCCTACGAGCCGGGTGACGACGTGCGCTGGATCGACTGGCCGCTCACCGCGCGCTCGGGCCAGCCGATGGTGCGCGTGCCCGAGCTCGAGCCGGTGCTCACCACGTGGGCGCTGGTGGACATGTCGCCGTCGATGGCCTTCGGCACGCATGGCGGCACCAAGATCGACCAGGCCCGCGAGGTGGTGGCGGCGCTCGGCGTGGTGCTGCGCCGGCGCGGTGACCGCCTGGGCCTCGCGGTGACCACCGGCGGCGACCTCGACCTGGTGCACTCGCCCCGCGGCGACCGCCGTGGCCTCATCGACGCCGTGGCGGCGGTGGAATCGGTGGTGCCCCACGGCACGGGCCGCACCGACCTCGCCCGGGCGGTGGGCCTCGTGGGCCGCGTGGCCCGCCACCGCGGCATGGTGGTGATCATCAGCGACATGCCCTGGGCCGAGGGCCTCGAGCGCGCCATCGGCGGGCTCGGCCGCAAGCACGATGTGATCGTGGTGGAGATCCGCGACCGGCGCGAGCGCGAGATACCGCCGGTCGGGGTGATCCCGCTGCGCGATGTCGAGACCGGCCGCACCCTGCTGGTCGATACGTCCGACCCGCGCTTCCAGGAGCGCTTCGCCGCCGCGGTGGAGGATGCCGAGCGCCGCCGCCGCGGCATGATCGCCCGCACCGGTGCCCGCTACGTGGTGATGGAGCCGGGCCGCGACTGGCTGCTCGACCTCGCCCGCGCACTTGGCACCGCCCGTCCCGCCCGGAGGGCCGCGTGAGCATCGTCAGCTTCGCCAGTCCCTGGGCGCTGCTGCTGCTCATCCCCCTGTTCGCGGGGGTGGTGTGGTGGATCTGGCGCGAGCGCCGTGGAAGCAGGCGGGCCGCCGTGCCGTTCGCCGACCTCGACCTCGTGGCGTTCGCCGCGCCCCGGCGCCGCTGGACCCGCTGGCTTCCGGGCGCCCTGCTGGTGCTGGCGCTCACGGCGTTCACCGTGGCGCTGGCCCGGCCGGAGTCGGTGACCAGCGTGCCGCGCGAGGAGGGCACGATCATGCTGGCCATCGACGTCTCGGGCTCGATGGCGGCCGATGATGTGTCGCCCTACCGACTTCGCGCGGCGCAGGATGCCGCCAAGACCTTCGCCGAGCGCGTGCCGCGGCAGTTCCAGGTGGGCCTGGTGGCCTTCAACGGGCAGGCCGACGTGCTGCTCCCGCCGTCCACCGACCGCGCGGCCTTCACGCGCTCGGTGGACTCCCTGGTGGCCGACGGCGCCACCGCGTCGGGTGAGGCCATCATCTCGTCGGTGGAGGCCATCCGGTCGACCCAGCCCGGGGCCACGAAGCTGAGGAGCGCCCGCGTGCTGCTGCTCTCCGATGGTGCCAACACCGTGGGCACCATGCCGCAGGATGCCGCGCAGATGGCCAAGGACGCCGGCGTGCCGGTGTACACCGTGGCGCTGGGCACCGCCGAGGGCGTGCTGCCCGACGGCCGCGCCGTGCCCCCCGATCCGGCGTCGCTGGCCGCCGTGGCCGAGATCACCGGCGGCGAGGCCTTCGAGACCAAGGACGCCGAGGCCGTGCGCACGGTCTATGAGGACCTCGGCACGTTCGTGGGCACCAAGACGATCATGAGCGAGGCCACGGCCTGGCCGACGGCCATCGCGGCGCTGCTGCTGATGCTGGCCGGCGTGGCCGCCTGGCGCGTGGGGCCGCGGCTGTGACCTTCCTCTCGCCGATGTGGTTGTGGGCCCTACTGGTGGTGCCGGTGCTCGTGGCGTTGGCCGTGGTGTGGGAGCGCCAGCGCGGCGAGGCCGCCCGGGCATTCGCCGACCCGCGCGTGATGGCCATTGGCGCCGACTCGCGCGCCCGCATGCTGCGCCGCGTGGCCCTGGGCCTGGCCATCCTGGCCGCCGCCATGGGCCCCATCGCCCTCGCGCGGCCGGCCGTGGACACCACCGAGGAGCGCCGCCAGGGCGCGGTGATGCTGGCCATCGACACCTCGAAGAGCATGGAGAAGACCGATCTCGCGCCCACCCGGCTCGAGGCGGCCAAGGAGGCCGCCAACCGGTTCCTCGATGCCGCTCCGGACGAGGCCCTGATCGGCCTCACCAGCTTCAACGACCGGGCGGTGGTGCGCGTGGCCCCCACCCTCGACCGCCCCGCGGTGCGCGCGGCGCTCGACGGCCTCGAGGTGAAGGAGGGCACGGCGCTGGGGTCGGCCGTGGTGGCCAGCCTCGGCGCGCTGAGCGGCGCCGGGGTGCTGGAGCCCCTGCCGCCGACGCCGCAGCAGTCGGCCGGTCGCGTGCTGGTGCTCACCGACGGCGCCGGCAATGTCGGCATCACGCCCGAGGAGGCCACCCTGCGCGCCCGTGAGAAGCGCGTTCCGCTCTACACCGTGATGCTGGGCAACGACCCCGGCCGCCCCGATCGCCCGCCGCCGCCCGAGACCCTGGCCACCATGGCCACGCAGACCGGCGGCGTGTTTGCCCAGACCACGTCCACCGACGACCTGGTGCGCATCTTCGAGGACATCGGCGGGGCGCTCACGCAGGTGCCCACGGTGCGCCAGCTCACCGTGCTGGCACCGCTGCTCGCCCTGCTGCTGCTGGGCGGCGCCGGCGTGCTCATGGTGATTGCGCGGCAGAGGCCGGTGGCCACGGGACCGGGCGCGGGC
>JAFMJQ010000037.1 GCA_017853415.1 Thermoleophilia bacterium
CGTGCATAAGAATCGTCCTGATGTACTTGGGCCAAGGGAATCGGGGTGCGGGTAATGTGCCGCGTCCATGGGTACCACCCCTTCATGGGAGATCACCCTGCTGCGTCGCCCGCCGGGTGCGCGGCGCCCGCGCGTAGCCGGGCGAGTGGTCTTCGAGGCGCCTGATCTCGCCCGCGCGCGCACCACCGCGCGACGCCATCTGGAGGAGCGCCAGAGCGGCGAGGACAAGTGGTCGCTGGGCGTACTCAAGCCGCTTACCCCGCGGGCGCCCGGAACCCACCGCTACCGCGTGGTCTACGCGGTGTGGGAGCCCGCGGACGACTTCTTCGAGCGCCGCGACGTGCATGAGCTCGAGGTATGGGCCGCCGATGCCCAGGATGCCCGCCGCCTGTCGCACGCGGACATCCAGGACGTGCCGGGGTATGACCCGGCGTGGCGCGTGCGCCACGTGGTGCGCGTGCCCGACAAGGCCTAGGAGCCCCCGGTAGGGTGAGCGGCATGACCGCTCCGCGCTACCCCCTCGTGATCGGCGACTCCCGCGTCGACACCCCCGACTGGCTCGCCGTGGACGACCGCGCCACGGGCGAGGTGATCGCCGAGATCGCTGCCGGACGCCCTGAGGACGTCGATGCGGCCGTCGCACGGGCCCGCGCCGCGCTCGCCGGCTGGGAGGCCCTCGGGCCACTGGGCCGCGCCGAGGCGATGCGCCGCTACGCCGCCGTGCTCGACGCGCACCAGCCGGTGCTGGCCGAGACCATCCATCGCGAGGAGGGCAAGCCGCTTGGCGAGGCCCAGGCCGAGGTGGCCCGCGCGTGCGAGGTGATGCACCACTTCGCCGCCGAGGCCGAGCGCCTGTGGACCATGCAGCTGCCCGGGCCGAACCTGTCGACCGGCTCGATCGTGCGGCCGGCGCCCATCGGCGTGGTGGCGGCCATCACGCCCTGGAACTTCCCCGTGGCCCTCGTGCTCTGGAAGCTCGGGCCCGCGCTCGCCGCCGGCTGCTGCATGATCGTCAAGCCCGCCGAGGAGGCCCCGCTGGCCGCGCGCATGCTGTGCGACCTCGCGACCGAGGCCGGCATGCCCGATGGCGTGGTGTCGTGCATAACGGGCGACGGGCCGTCGCTCGGCGAGGCGCTGTGCACCCACCCCGGCGTGGACAAGGTGGCCTTCACGGGGTCCCGCCGCGTGGCGGAGCAGATCGCCGCATGGGCGTCGCCGCGCCTGAAGGCGCTGTCACTGGAACTCGGTGGCCACGGCTCGCTGGTGGTGCTCGACGACGGCGACCTCGACACCGCGGTGGAGGTCGCGCTGGTGCAGGGCTTCGCCAACTGCGGGCAGGCCTGCTACTCGGTGAACCGCGTGCTCGTGCCCCGGGCGATGGAGCAGGAGTTCCTCGACAGGCTGCGCCCCGGCATCGCGGCGCTCGAGCTGGGCCCCATGGCCACCGATCGCGGCCGCGAGCGGCATGCGATGCTCGTGGAGGACGCCCGCGCGAAGGGCGCCACCGTGGAGGGCGGCGCGCTTCTCGACGGCAACTACGTGGAGCCCGCGCTGGTCACCGGTGCGGGTCCGGGCGTGCTGCTGGTGGACGAGGAGCCCTTCACCCCCGTGCTGGCCGTGATGCCCTACGACGACATCGACGACGCCGTCGCCGAGGCGAACCGCCCCGACTACGGGCTGGTGTCGTACGTGGTGGGTGGCGACTCACGCCGCACCCTCGAGGTGGCCGAGCGCATCGAGTGCGGCACGGTGGTGGTGAACGGCTGGCGCGTGGTGGTGCCGTACGCGCCCTACGCCGGATGGAAGGGGTCGGGCGTCGGCGCGGAGCTGGGCCACCCGGGCCTCGAGGCCTTCATCCGCTGGCAGCACCTGCGGGTGCTGGCCTAGTTCGTCAGCCGCCCGCGGCCACGTGCACGCGCCTGGCGAACACCAGCTGCTCCACCTTGGGTCGCGCCCCCGCGAGGCCGGAGTCGCCGATTCCCCCCACCACCAGGTGGGGGTCCTGGTAGAGCGGCCCCTCGTTGACGGTGATGCGCGCGCCCTTGAGCGCCGCCGCCACCGTCATGGCCCGCTCGTGCGGCCCGAACACCGCGGCCCCCAGCCCGAAGGGGGTGTCATTGGCCAGGGCCACCGCCTGCCGCGCGTCGTCCGCGATGGCCAGGCCGCGAAGCGGTGCGAACGACTCATCGCGCCACAGGCGGGCGCCCAGGGCCGGCCCGGGGAGCAGCACCACGGTGGGGGACAGGCCGGTGACGTCGTCGTGACCGCCGGTGAGCACCTTGCCCCCGGCGGCGAGGGCCTCCTCGAGGTCGTCCAGGGCGCGGGCCAGCGCCTGCGGCGCGATGGGGGCGACGTCGGTGCGCTCGTCCTCGGCCGGACCGGTGACGAGTGCCTGCACGGCCTCGACGAGGCGGGGCACGAACTCGTCGCGCGCGGCGCGCTCCACGATGATGCGCTTGGCGGCCATGCACAGCTGGCCGGCGTTGGCGAACCCGCCCAGCGCGGCGGCGTCGGCGGCGCGGTCCATGTCGGCGCCGTCGAGCACGATCATGGCGTCGTTGCCCGAGGCCTCCGGGATGTATGGCCGCATCGTTGCGCCATGCTCGTAGGCGGCGGCAAGGCGCGCCATGTGCCGTCGGCAGGTGGCCGTGGACGCGTGCGCCACCACGGCGCCGATGCCCGGGGCGGCGATCAGCGCCTCGGCCTCGTCCGGCGGGGCGGTGACCACCTGCACGGCGCCCAGCGGCCACCTGTAGGTGAGCGCCTCGAGCACCCGCGCGGTGGTGGACCCCACGCGGCGCGAGGGTCGCGCGAGCACGGCGTTGCCACCCGCGAAGGCCGATGCCGCGATGAGCGTGGGCACCCAGATGGGCGAGTTTGCCGAGTGCCACCCGAACACCACGCCGTAGGGCGCGAACTCCAGGCGGGTCGTTCCCGATCGCGCCGGCACCTCGCGCGGCCGGATGGCCTCGGCGAGGTCGGGCAGGGCATCGAGCAGGTCGAGCGCGCTGCCGATCTCGCGCCGGGCGAACTTGCGGGCCTGCCCGGCCTCGGCCACGGCGAGGTCCTCGATGGCCTGCTCCTCGGCGGCGATGGCCCGGGCCCCGGCGGCGATGAGGTCGAGCCGCTGGTCGAGGTCCATGCGACCGATCTCCTGCACCGCGTAGCGCGCGACGTCGAGCATGTCCTTGGGCGCGGTGGTCACGGTGGGTGAGTCTACGAGCAGCGTGCCGCCGCGCATCGTGGTGACCGGTGACCCCGCGGCGCTTGCGGCGGAGTTCCCGGTGCTGGCGGGCCTCGAACCGCTGGCCTGGGTTGCGGGCGGCCTGCTGGTGGCGCCGTTCGCAGGGGGGCGCGACCCGGATGAGCAGCGGGCGCGGCTCGCCGCGATGTCCCTGCCGTGGCGCGCCGACCCCGGGCCCGTGCCGCCGCTGCCCTTCCCCGCGGCCGTGGGTGGCGGCGTGTACCGGCGCTCACCGGGGCATGCGCCCGCGCCGCCGGGGGTGCCCGAGGTGGTGCTGGTCGATGGAGAGGGCTTCGGCCTGGCCGAGCACGTGACCACGGGCATGTGCCTCGACCTCATGGGCGACCTGCCCGACGGCCCGGCCCTCGATGCCGGTTGCGGGAGCGGCATCCTCGCCCTGGCCTGGGGGCGGCTGGGCCGCGGACCGGTGCTGGCGGTCGACCTCGACCCCCACGCGGTCACGCAGGCACGTGAGTCGGCCTGGGCCAGCGGGCTCGACGCCCTGGTGACCGTGCGCCGCGCCGGCCTGCAGTCGCTGTCGCACGACGAGGTGCACGGCCGGGTGGTGCTGGTGAACGCTCCCCGCATCGCGCAGGACGCCCTGCTCTCGGTGCGGGGCGAGCCCGTGCCTTCCGCCATGCTGGTCTCGGGGCTGTCGTCCGGCGCCATGGATGAGGTGATCGGTGCCTGGGCGACCCGGGGCCTGCGCGCCGGACGACGCGAGGCGGCCGGGCGATGGCACGCCGCGACACTTCATGCGTAGACTGGCCGGGCCATCCTCCCGAACTCCCCGAGACCTCGCTGACATGACCTCCCCGATCCGACGCGCGCTGCTCGTCTTCATCGCCGTCATCGGCATGGCGCTTGCCGCGTCCACGCCGGCCATGGCCGCGCCGCAGGTGCCGCTGACGGTCCGTGTGACCCTTGGCGCGAACGATCCCGTGGTGGGTGCCATGGTGGTGGCGCGCGACGCCCGCACGGGACAGGCGCTGTCGAAGCAGGCCCGCAGTGGATACCTGGGAGTTGCCACCGTGCTGGTGGCGAGCCAGCCGGGTCGACGCATCACCGTCTGGGCCGAGGGCGGGCGCGCTCGCGTGGGCGCGCCCGACATCCTGCGCTCCACCGTGCGGCTTGAGCGCCGGCGTGGTGACTTCGTCTACATCAATCCGGTGAGCACCGTGGCCTCGCATTTCGCCGAGGCGCATCCGAGCATGGCGCTGCGGGCCGTCTCGGCGCGTGTCGCGAGGGGCCTCCGCATGCCCGATCCGTCGATCGACGACCCGGCGAGAAACACGTCGTACTCGGCCGTGTGGTTCAGCGGGAAGAAGTTCCACCGAATCGCCCGCGATCGCGGGGGAGCGCACGCGCATGCTGCGCGCCTCGCCGCGAACATCGCGGCCCGCGGTCGGGTGACCGCGCTCAGGGGCACGCGCGCAGAGGCCCGCCTCCCGGGCGCTGCGCGCACCCGGGCCCGCGAGAACGCCGCGCCACCACCACCCGACCCGCCGCCGTCCGCCGGTGACATCGCCGGGGAGGTCGCAGAAGACGGCGAATCCATGCTGGTGACGGGGGGCAAGTGGCTGGCCGGCCAGGCCGTGTCCTGGGCTTGGGATACGTACGGCCCGCAGCTCGGCCTCAAGTACTCGGTCGAGCTGGATATCGCGAATCTTCGCAAGCAGATGCTCGACCAGTTCCAGGGCATTCACGATCAGATCAGCCAGTTGCAGGCCGGCATCAACATGACCCTCGTCAGCCAGAAGCGCATTGAGGACGCCCTCGCCAAGATGCGCTCGGATGCGGCCCTCGCGCGCTTCACCACCGAGAACAACCGGGTGCAGGCGGCGCTGTCGACGCTGAGCGTGATGGCCGCGCGCACCGCGCAGTACTACGCGAACCACGCCGATCCGGCCGCCCCGGATTCCCCGGAGGCCATCGCCGCAGCCCAGGACCTCAAGACCTTCAAGGCGAACCTCGCCCAGCTCATCAGGGACGACAACTGCCCGGACATCGACACCCTCGTGGGCGCCATTCCCTCGCAGGCGACGGGTGGCTCGAGCCTATGCATGGGCATCAATCGCCAGGGGCTCGTGCAGCTCGCGCAGGGCGATGCGGCCAACAACGCCTTTATCTCGGCCGCCGACCAGATCACCACGATCGACGCCACCGGCCGCCGCTGGCTCGCGATCGGCTGGCAGGACGTGGCCCTGCACATCCTCGCCTGGAAGTCCGCAGCCGACTCCGGAACCCCCGTCCTGACTCCCGAGACCATCGACGCCACCGGTACCCATCTGGTGGCGGGCCTCACGGCGGTGGCTGACGACCGCACCGGTGCCTACTTCGGCGTGCGCATCCCTCGCACCCAGGTGGCAGCGGTGAACGGGTTCAGCGGCACGGTGTACGCCATCGGCACGGTGAGCGCATCCGGCGGCGCCTACACCGCCGAGCAGCCCTTCGTCGACGATGGCGAGAAGTCCATCGGGTCGTCCGACTTCGTGCGTGCGTCCGCCATCTCCCCCGCTGCCGCCCCGGCGATCCAGCGCATTGCGCTGTGTGAGTTCCTCCGCCCGGCGGTGTCGGCCAGCCCCGAGGTGGCCGCGGCCCGGGCGGGCTGCGCCACCGCCCCCATGCCGACGTCAGTTCCGGGTCCCTGGGGTCCCAGGAACCCGATCAGGCCCACCGCGCGGTTGCGCGCATCGGTACCGCTCCCAAACCTGCAGGTCGCGCTCGACTCGGGCTGCTCGACGTTCGACATCAGCACGGGATTCTCGGGCAACCCGCCCACGCCGCCTCCCGGCAAGGACCAGCTGAACGATGGCCTGTGGCAGCCACTCGCATCGCTCCGCGGCTATCGGTGCGATGTGCTCGACGCCACGGCGGGCACCGCGGGGGCCAACTGCGTGATCACCGATGGCGCGCGTGATGGGGCGGGCGTCGCCATGCTCTGGCCGGTGCGCGACGACCAGGGCAATGCCGACAGGGACCGGACGCAGCAGCAGATGTTCCCGGTGGGACCGGGTGAGGACTGGTTCGCGGTGGGCCGTGCGTTCCCCAACCTGTGTCCGTCCGCTGGGGACGGGCCGCTGTCGTGGTCGTCCTACGGCTATCAGGTCACACCCGGGCCGCCCCGTGCGGGCGGCGTGTTCGCCCGCCTCACGCACACGTCGTTCATCCCGAAGCAGGGCACCGGCTTCATCTACGACAAGTACCTGCCCGCGAATGGCTGCAGCGCGACCCGCATTCACCAGTGCATCACCACGCTCATCGGCGGTCCGAACTGGACGCCGGGCAATGAGAAGTCCGGTGCCTACGTGGTGGGGGCGCTCTTCCAGCGGGGCTACACGCCGAACACCTACATCCCGGGCACGGGGCCCTAGGCCCTCGTAGCCTGCCCCGCAATGGGGCGCGTGTGGCGGACATGGGTGGTGCTGCTCTTCTTCGCGATGGGCACCAGCCTCATCACCCCGCTCATCCCGCTGTACCAGCAGGACCTGGGCTTCAACGACACGGTCGTCACGCTCTTCCTGCTCTGCTACGTGGCGGCGCTGGTGCCCTCGATGCTCACGCTCGGGCAGTTCTCCGACCAGATCGGCCGGCGCCCGGTGCTGTTCGGCGCCATCGGCACGCTTGCCGTGGCGCAGGTGATCATCCTCAGCGAGCCCGGGCTCACCGGGCTGCTCATCGCGCGCGGGCTGCAGGGCGCGGCAACGGGCGCCTTCTTCGGCACCTGCACGGCGTTCCTCGTGGACGCCAGCCCGGTGGGCAGGCGCCGGTTCTCATCAGCACTCGCCAGCATCTCGGTGCGCCTGGGCCTGGGCCTCGGCCCGGGCATCTGCGGAATCCTCATCCAGTACGCCCCCGACCCGTTCCAGCTCCCGTTCGCGGCGCACCTCGTGCTGCTGGCCATCGCCGCCGGCATCGTGGCGTTCCTGCCCGAGACCGTGATGCAGCGCAACCGGCGGCCCATCCGGCTCGCGCTCGAGGTGCCCCCGCGCGAGCGGTCGGTGTTCTGGAGGGTGCTCGTGCCGTCGGGGATGATCCTCAGCCTGTTCGACGGGGTGTCGCTCTCGCTCATCCCGGTGTTCACGGTGCGGGTGCTGGGCATCACCAACTACGCGCTGGTGGGCGCGGCCGGGTTCCTCGTGCTCGTGAGCGGCGCGGTCAGCCAGGCGCTCGTGCCCAACATGCCGCCGCGTCGGGCGATCCTGCTGGGGCTCGCCATCGGCGCGGTGGCGTTCTTCGGGGTGGTGGCCGCGGCGCCCCTCAAGTCTGAGGCGGTGCTGCTGGTGAGCGTGGCCATCACCGGAGCGGCGTGCGGCCTGATGATGAAGGGCGGGGTGGACCTCACCACCGAGATCGCCCCCGTCGAGCATCGCGGCAAGCTGCTCTCGGCCTACTACGTGGCCTGCTACCTCGGCGGCTTCTCGATACCCCTGCTCGTGGTGGGGCTGCTCGCCGACCTGCTCGGGCTCACCACCGCGCTGCTGATCCTCGCCATCACCAGTGCCTGCGCGGCGGTCTGGGTGGGCACGGTGGGAATCCGCGCGGTCGATGCCCTGCGCCGCCCGGCACCCGTGGTGGTCTCGTAGGCTCCTCGCCATGGAGGACGATCTCGACGGGGACATCCGGCGCCTCGCCGACGTGCTCGCGCAGTCGGAGCGCTGCGTGGCCATGACCGGCGTGCGCCTGGGCGCCATTGAGGATACCGAGGCCAAGGCGGCCGGCAGTGCGTGGGGCGAGTTCGCGAGCCTCGAGGTGCTGCTCACCGAGCCGGCCCGCTTCTGGGAGAACTGGCTGCCCCGGGCCCTGGAGGCCTCGCAGCGCGAGGTGACCGACGCCCACCGCGCCCTGGCCCGCCTCGAGGCCGCCGGGGTGATCGCGGCGATCATCACGCAGGCCGTCGACCACCTGCACGGCAGGGCGGGCGAGGGTGACCTGATCGAGGTGCACGCCAACGTGCTCTCGTGTCGCTGCACGCGATGCGAGGACGTCTACGCGCTGTCGGAGGTGCAGGCGATCGCCGGGGCGTCGGATGACGGCGTGCCCCGATGCACCCGCGAGGGCTGCGGTTACCCGCTGCGGCCCACCGGCACGCTGTGGGGTGAGCCGCTCGTGGAGCAGGCCATCATCCGCGCATGGGACATGGCGGCCTGGAGCGACCTCTTCCTCGTGATCGACACGCAGCTGCGCACCGACCCCATGGCCATGCTGCCCTCCGTGCCGCTGAAGCGCGGATCGAAGGTGGCCATCGTGGGCACCACGCGCACGCATTACGACCGCTACGCCACGTTGGTGATCCCGCGACCCGGCCCAGAGGTGCTGCCGGGCGTGGCCGACCTGCTCGCCCCGCCGCCCGCGCGCGGACCGGGCGGGGCGGAGCCGGTGGCCTAGTAGATCTCGGCGATCCTGACGTTGGTCGTCATGCTCTCCTCGTCGAAGTCCATCTCCTCCTCGAGGTTCGCGGGGATGCGCGCCGGGAGCACCACCTCGAACTCGCCCTCGGGCGTGACGTGGTTCTCGTAGTAGGAGGAGAAGTTCGCGATGGAGAAGCCCAGGACGTCGTGGTTCTCCGGGTCGAAGAAGACCGTGACGCCCTCGGTGTTCGTCACCGCCGACGCGCTCGGGTGACCCTTGTGGATCACGCGATAGGTGTCGGTCTCCTTGTCGTAGTACGGATCGTCGGCCACCAGTTCTCCTTAGTCACCGATCTCGGTTCTCGGGTACAGGGGGCGATGGTAGCGTCGCCGCGTGGCTGATGAACAGGAGAACAGCGGCGAGGTGCTCGGGGCGACGCTTGTCACGTGGATGGTCGACAACCGCCCGGCGCTCGACGAGAGGATGAAGGAGGAGGGCTCGAAGGCCCTCATCCAGGAGTTCATGGCCGCGGAGGGCGGCCAGGGGCTGCCCACGCCGGAGGAGCGGCTCGACCGCGCGCGGCAGGCATCGGCCCGGGCGTGGCTGCGCCACCTCGCGGCCGCGATACAGGCGAACTGGTCGGTGGCCCCCGCCGACTTCGCGTCGGCCATGGACAAGTGGCTCACGTCGGGCGTGGAGCGCCTGGAGGCGCTGAAGCTCGACGAGGAGTCGAAGGCCGAGCAGCGCGGGCGCGCCGCCGACCCCAACGATGACCACCGCGAGGTGGAGCTGCGGTCGTTGGGGCGCCTCTTCGCCGAGGGGGTGGGTGCCACATGCCACCCGGGCGGAGACGACGGCCCGGCGTTCGCCCGCCGCGTCACCGAGTGGCAGTCGGAGCACCTGCTGCGCAACCGCGAGCTGGTGGACGACGCCATCGCGCGCACGACGCCCGAGGGGCTCTCGGGGTCGGACGTGGCCGCCCCGCTCTGGGAGCGCGCGCCCGAGACCGCGCGTGCACGCGAGGCCGCCCTGCTGTGGGCACGCGTGCAGTTCCTCACCGAGGCCATCGCCGACGCCCTCATGGCCGCCGGCCCGCCGCGCCTCGACACCGCCGACGCCTAGCGCGCGTCGTCCCGGCGGCGGGTGCGCCGCGTGAGTGCAGGGCCGCAGGGCCGATCGCGTTAGCCTGCACGCATGGATCGTGACGTCATCGAGCTGAGCGCGCACCACGCCCTGTGCGTGCACGGGTTCCGTGGCATGGGCTACTCGGAGGGGTTCGTGGCATCCCTTGCGGGCATCGTCGCCCGGCTGCGCGACGAGCCCGGAATCCGCGTGCGCGTGCGGGTGGGGTCGGACGCCGTGTGCCGGGCCTGCCCGTCGCTCTCGGTGGGGGGCTGCATGCGCTACGGCCAGTCGGTGGTGCGCCAGGATGCCCGCGTCGCCCACGTGCTGGGCGTGGGGTCGGGGGACGAGATGGCGTGGGACGACCTGCGGGCCCGCGTGCGCGGGAACGTGGCCCCGGGCGACCTCTCCGACCTCTGCGGCGGCTGCCCGTGGCTGCCCCACGGCGTGTGCGCGGAGGGCATCGCCGAACTGCGCGAGGGGAAGCCCCTGCGCGGCGGCCCTGACGTGTGACACCGCCCTGGTGGGGCACATCGACCGTTCTCCTGCAAAGCCGTCCCGTGGTGGGTAACTTCCTCAACCGGTAATGAAGCCGGCCCATCTGAAGGGTCGCGCGACCAGGTTCCGGTCGTTGCCGGGGCGGTCCCGATACCCGCGGGTTCGGTGGCCGTCTTCGTCGCGCCCGGACCCGTCACGAATCCCGCGGAGGACAACGGAATGGCAGAGGGAACGCCCGACGTCAAGGAAGCACGTCGGATGCTGGGTAAGGGCATCTGCATCGCAGGTGTCGGTGAGACCGAGCAGGGCATCATCAGTGACCGCGGCTCGTTCGAGCTGCTGGCCGAGGTGACGCGCACCACGCTCGACGACGCCGGCATCGAGCTCAAGGACGTCGACGGCATCGTCACGGCGTTCTCGTTCGTGGAGTCGACGCTCATGCACTCCACCACGCTCGCCGACTACATGGGCATGAAGCCGGGCTACTTCGCCTCGGTTGCCGTGGGTGGCGCCACCGCCCCGCTGATGGCCGTGCAGGCCGCTCTGGCGATCGACGCCGGGCTCGCCGAGTGCGTGCTCTGCGTGCGCGGCGACAACACCCGCTCGGGCATCTCGTCGTCGGGCATGATCGCCATGGCCCGCGAGATGAGCCACGGCGCGTACGAGGCCCCGTTCGGCCTCACCACCATCGGTGGATACGGCCTGCTGGCCCAGCGCTACATGTACGAGCACGACATCCCGCAGGAGGCCCTGGCCGCCGTGGTGGCCACGCAGTCGGAGCACGCCGCACTCAAGTGGAACGCCATGCTCCGCAACGTCGTCTCTGTGGAGGACGTGATGAACGACCGGTGGATCGCCACCCCGTTCCACGCCATGGACTGCTCGCTGGTGAGCGACGGCGCTGCCGCCTTCATCGTCACCACCGAGGCCCGCGCCAAGAGCATGAAGAAGAAGCCCGTCTACATCACCGGCATCGGTGAGGGCTTCTCGCACCAGTACATCTCCGAGGCCGAGTCGGTTGCCTCGGTGCGTGACGGGCTCGGCCGCGCCGGCCGTCGCGCCATGGAGGTCGCCGGCATCACGCCGCAGGACCTCGACGTGGCCGAGATCTACGACTCGTTCTCGTTCACCCCGCTCATCGCGCTCGAGGGCTTCGGCATCTGCGGCCCCGGCGAGGCCGGTGACTGGGTGCTCGAGGGCAACGCCAAGCTGGGCGGCAAGCTGCCGATGAACACCCACGGCGGCCTCATCCGTCAGGCCCACCTCGGCGCGATGCACCACATCGTCGAGGCCGTGCTGCAGCTGCGCGGCGAGGCGGATGACTCCGCGAAGACCGAGTTCAACGGCGGCAACCACCAGGTGCCGGACGCCAAGCTCGCGATCACGAACGGCTCGGGCGGCATCCTCGCGGCCACGAGCGCGCTGGTCCTGTCCAGCGAGCCGCCGTCGGCGGCGTAGACACGCTCACGACGAGAACGAGGAGACACCGAGAAATGTCAGAGAAGCCCGCCTACACCAAGCCCCTCCCCGACCTGCGTCCCGAGGACGCCACGTTCTGGGAGGCCCTGAAGGAGCACCGTTTCATCCTTCCCTGTGACGACACGGGGAAGGCCTTCTGGTACCCGCGCAAGTACGCGCCGGGCACCCTGAGCGAGACCAGCTGGACCGACGCATCGGGCAACGGCACCGTCTACACCTACTCGACCCACTTCATCGGGCCGAGCAAGGCGTACAAGGGCGATCCGCCGCACATCGTGGCGCTGATCGACCTCGACGAGGGCCCGCGCATGATGACCATCCTGGTCAAGGACGAGGAGGGCTACCCCTCCCTCGACCCCGAGGACGTCAAGATCGGCATGAAGGTGAAGATCGTCTTCGACGACGTCACCGACGAGGTCACCATGCCGAAGTTCACCCCCGCGGGCTAACCGCGGCTGTCCACGTAGAACTCACGAGGAGAGACGGCCATGGCCGATTGGAGTGATTGGTACGCGAAGGAGGATCCCACCAACTGGATCCTCGCGAAGGTTCTCCGGGATAAGGCAGAGGCCCATCCCGACCGCGACTACCTCAAGTTCGCGGACAACGACTGGGTCAGCTACGGCGAGGTCAACGCGCGGTCCAACCGCATCGCGAACGCCCTCCTGGCCCGCGGCGTGGAGAAGGGCGAGTCGGTCAGCGTGATGCTGCCGAACTGCGAGGAGTTCCTGCCGATCTGGTACGGCATCCTCAAGGCCGGCGCCGTGATGTCGTCGATCAACACCGCCTACAAGGGCGACTTCCTCTCCTGGACCATCAACCTGGTCGAGGCCAAGAAGCTCTTCATCTCGGATGTCTTCCTCGACCGCCTGGACTTCATCGCGAAGGAGCTCCCGATGCTGGAGCACGTCATCGTGATGAAGACGGGTGCGCAGGAGGGCCCCGACCCGTCGTTCAAGTGGGAGCCGCTCGACGCCCTCATGGAGGCGTCGGACAGCGAGCCCGACGGCGTGGAGTACTCGTGGGTGGACGACGCCCGCATCATGTTCACCTCGGGCACCACCGGTCGCTCGAAGGGCGTGATCAAGCAGAACGCCGCCGACTACTTCTCGGCGCGCGGCCTGCTGGAGGTCGTGTCGGCCACGGCCAACCGCTCCATCGAGGAGCTCGCGGACGACACCTTCTTCTCGTGCCTGCCGCTGTTCCACTCGAACGCCCAGGTGCTGTCGGGCTACCCGGCCCTGGTCGCCGGCGCCCGCATCGCCTACGTCGAGCGCTTCTCGTCGAGCCAGTTCTGGCAGCAGGTGATCGACGCCGAGGCCACGATCTTCAACTCGATCGGCGCGGTGTCGTACTTCATCTGGAACATCCCGCCGTCGGACCTCGACAAGGCGCACAAGGTGCACACCGTGTTTGCCGCGCCGACGCCGAAGGACATCTACTACGACTTCCAGGACCGCTTCGGGGTCAAGTTCATCGAGGGCTACGGTCTCACCGAGACCGGCATGGCCACCTACATGGACCCGACCCAGCCGCCGGTGCCGGGCTCGATCGGCAAGGCCAACCCGGGCTACGAGGTGTTCGTGGTGGAGCCGGGTACCGACCGTCCGCTGCCGGCCGACACCCCGGGTGAGATCGTGGTGGACATGAAGATCCCGAACATCGTCATGCGCGCCTACTACGGCATGCCCGAGAAGACGGCGGAGGACTTCAAGAACCTGAAGCTCCACACCGGCGACCTCGGCCGCATGGACGAGAACGGCTACATCTACTTCATGGACCGCGTGAAGGACTACATCCGCCGCCGCGGCGAGAACGTCTCGTCGATGGAGGTGGAGCGCCAGGTCTCGGAGCACCCGAACGTGAAGGAGGCCGCCGCCATCGGCGTGAAGGCCGGCGAGGGTGCCTCCTCGGAGGACGAGATCATGATCGTGTGCATCGCCGATGGCGACGTGCCGGACATGGTGGAGCTCACCGAGTTCATGGCCGAGCGCATGCCGTACTTCATGGTTCCGCGCTACATCCGGTTCGTGGATGCCCTGCCCAAGACGCCCACCGAGCGCGTGCAGAAGAACAAGCTGCGCGACGAGGGCATCACGGCGGACACCTGGGACCGCGAAGAGGCCGGCGTGAAGGTGAAGCGCTAGCCCATGGCGGTACTCACCAGCTACGGGGCCTATGTACCCCAGTACCGGGCTCCGCTCGGTGAGATCCAGAAGTTCTACGGGCGACCGGGACGTCCCCGGTCGCGCGGGCTCGCCACCCCGGGCCTCGATGAGGACACCCTCACGATGGCCTACGAGGCGGCGCGCCAGGCGCTGAAGGGGGAGAGGGGCCTGGGGGCGGTCATCACCGCCACCCAGGCTCCGCCCTTCGGCCTGAGGAAGGTGTCGCAGACCCTCGCCCTGGCCCTGCGCCTGGACGATGGGTCGGTGAACATCGACCTGGGCGCCAACGCCACGGGCCTGCTCGATGCCTTCCGCATCGCGCAGACCCTCGACGTGGGCCCCACCCTCGTGGTGGCCACCGATCACCTGGTGAGCTACCGCGACCGCGTGGCCGACGTGCTGTCGGCCGGCGCGGCGACCGCCTTCGTGATCGACCCGGGGAAGAAGGCCGAGGGCATCGCGACCCTCGGTCCCCAGGCGCGGGCATCGGAGGAGGTCTTCGACGTGTGGATGCTCGGCCGCGAGCAGGAGCCCCGGTTCCGGCTCGAGGTACTGTTCGACGCCTACGCCCGGGCCACCGGCGCCGCGGCGAAGGGGCTCGAGAAGGTGACCGAGCGCCCCACGGGCAAGTACACGAGCATCTGCCCGAGCCAGCCGCACCCGCAGGTGCTGCGGGGGCTCGCACGCCTGGGCGCGCAGCCCAAGCAACTCGAGGCCACGCAGTTCGTGGGCGACATCGGCAACGTCGGTGCCGCCTCGGTGGGCCTGGCCCTCTGCCTGGGGCTCGACGCGTCGCGCAAGGGCAGCACCCTGATGGCGCTGGCCTACGGCGGCGGCGAGGCGGTGGCCCAGGAGATCGAGGTCACCAAGAAGCCGAAGTCCATCGGCACGCGTGAGATGATTGACGCCGGCGAGGAGATCGCCGTCGGCACGTACTACCGCTGGACCGAGGGGCGCCAGCAGCAGCCCCACTAAGCGAGGAGTGGAGAGAGGCATGAAGGTCGGCGTCCTGGGGATCGGCAAGACCCCGCACAAGATCCAGCACGACAAGTCGCTCAAGGACCTCGCCGTCGAGGCCGGGCGCAAGGCCATGAACGACGCAGGGGTGTCCCCGCAGGACATCCAGATGCTCTACGTGGGCAACGTCGGCTCGGTGGGCTTCAACTACGAGAACTCCACCGGCCTCATGGTGGCGCACCACCTGGGCGTGGTCCCCGCCGGGGCCGTGCGCGTGGAGGCCGCCTGCGGCACCGGCGCGTGGGCCCTGCACCTGGGGTGCGTGGCCATCGCCTCGGGCCTCTACGACACCGTCATGGTGCTGGGCTGCGAGAAGATGAACGACCTGGCCACGGTCGAGGGCACCTCGATCATCGCCCAGGCCGCCGACAGCAAGGAGGAGTACTTCTCCGGGCTGACCTTCCCGTCGGGCACCGCGCTCACCGCGCGCAAGTACATGCAGACCTACGGCGTGTCCGAGGAGGACCTCGCCCACACGTCGGTCAAGAACCACTACTACGGCGCCCGCAACCCCTCGGCCCACCTGCGCTTCGAGTGCACGGTGGACGAGGTGATGAAGAGCGCCAAGGTGGCCGACCCGCTCAAGTTGTACGAGGTGTGCCCGATGACCGATGCCGCCTCGGCGCTGGTGCTGTGCCGCCCGGAGATCCTCGAGGCGCAGCCCAACCGCCCGCAGGTGTTCGTGACCGCCACCTCCATGGGCTCGGGCACGTGGTATCAGGCCAGCGACACGCTGGACGACGCCTACAACCTGTTCGCCCGCCCCGCCGAGCGTGCGTACGAGATGGCCGGCATCGGCCCCGACGATGTCGATGTGGCCGAGATCTACAACTCGTTCGCCATCCAGGAGCCCCTGGGCATCGAGGGCCTGGGCTTCGCCAAGCGCGGCGAGGGCTGGAAGGGTGCCGAGGACGGTTCCACCTGGCTCGACGGCAAGATCGCCGTCAACCCGTCGGGCGGACTGCTGTGCAAGGGCCACCCGCTGGGCGCCACCGGCGCCACCCAGGCCGTGGACGTCATCGAGCAGCTGCGCGGCACGGCGCCCGAGGGCATGCTGCGCGCCGACGCCGAGATCGGCATCTCGGCCTGCCGTGGCGGCCCGGGTTCGGTGGGCGCCATCCACATCTACCAGCGCGAGGGCTAGCCGATGACCGTCTCCGCGATCGAGTTCTCGCGCCTCGGCCCGCCGAAGCTGCACCTCTACGCCATGAAGTGCGACAAGTGCGGTGAGCTCAGCCCCTGGTGGGAGCGCAGCCACTGCTACAAGTGCGGCAACGACTCCCTCAGCGAGTTCGAGCTGGGTGGCAAGGGCGAGATCACCAACTACACGGTGGTGTACTACCCGCCGCGCGAGTTCCTGGGCCAGGAGCCCTACGTGGTGGGGCACATCCAGATGGACGAGGGCGTCAACCTGCCTGCGCCGGTGATGGGCGTGGACCCCGACGCCGTGGAGGTGGGCACCCGCGTGTCCGCCACGCTCCGCCGCATGAAGCTGGGGCACGAGGGCGACATCTACTACTCGTACAAGTTCGTCGTCGACGACGA
>JAFMJQ010000118.1 GCA_017853415.1 Thermoleophilia bacterium
CTAGTCCCTGGGCAGGAACTTGCTGGCGTCGATGCCGTGCTCCGCCATCAGGCGCGCGAAGGTGTCCTTCATCTCCTGCGGATACTCCGGAAGGTCCTCGGTGGCCAGCACGTGCTCCGCGCGGGCGCGGATGTTGGGGCCGAAGTCCCAGTCGGGGTCGTCCATGAGCCGGCGGATCTCCGCGGCCGGGAACGACAGCGTGCCGGGGTCGCGCCCGTGGCGGTCGGCCAGCTGCACGATCTCCTCGAACCGTCCGGGCAGCGGCGCCTGCTCCTGGATGAGCCCCTTCTCGCGCAGCATCTCGGCGGTGGAGGGCTGGCATTCGTAGGGCACGCCGAACGCATTGTCGTGGTAGATGACGTCGAACTTGAGGCGGGGTCGCTGGCCGCCGGCCTGCGGGTCCTCCGCCGGGTAGCCCACCGCATGCCCCCAGGTGAAGCGGTAGTGCGGCGGCAGCCCGAAGGCCTTCTCGATGCCGCCCGGCTTGCGCCCGAAGGCGATGAGGATGCTCCCCACGCCCACGCCCACCCCGGCCGCCATGGCGTTGCCCACGGCCTGGCCGCTCTCGAACCTGAGCAGCGCGTCGGTGCGCTCGGTGGGGAAGCTCATGAGCCGCGGGATCGTCTGCGTCATCGAGAACTCGTAGTTCCACCCGTGGTAGCGGGTGGCGGCGCCGCACAGCGCCAGGCCCGAGATGCCGTCCACCGCCCGGCCGTACCAGGCGTTGAGGTTCGTGAGCCACAGGATGAGGTGCGACGACTGGTTGATGATCTGCACGTTGAAGCCCGACACGCACTCCTCGACCTCGTCCCAAAGGTCGCACTCGTCGCGGCGCACCACGATGGCCTCGGTGCAGTTGATGTTGCCCTGGCATGACGAGAACCGCGCCGCCTGCAGCATGGTCTCGATCTTCCAGCGCTCGACCTCGCGCGACTCGTCGAAGTAGCGGATGCTGCGGCGGCTGCCGAGTGCCTCGAGGATCGGCACGTCGGGCACCTGGCTCGCGGGGGGAGCGGCGTCGTCAGCCATGGGTCGACCTCCGGTGGGGTGGCTTGCGGTCGTGAGGGCCATCAGCCTACGCCGCCCGACCCGCCCGCCGTCCGCCGCGTCGTGTTCGCTTCGCCGCGTGAGCCAGCCCAATCCCTACCCCGCCTACCAGCAGAAGGGCGGCGCACAGGGCGCGCGCCTGCCCTACATGCCGGGGGTGGACGGCCTGCGCGCGCTCGCCGTGGCCACGGTGTTCATCTTCCACGCGGGTGCCGAGTGGCTGCCCGGCGGGTTCCTCGGCGTGGACTTCTTCCTCGTCATCTCGGGCTACCTCATCACGGCGCTGCTGGTGGCCGAGCAGCGCAGCACCGGGCGCCTCGACCTCTGGCGCTTCTGGCTCAGGCGCGTGCGGCGGCTCATCCCGGCGCTGCTGCTGGCACTGGCCGGCACGTTCATCGCGATGCTCATCCTCCACTGGGAGGAGGTCTCGCGCATCAAGGGCGCGGCGCTCTCGGCGCTGGCCTACGTCACCAACTGGTACTTCATCGTCGCCGACGTGCCGTACTTCGAGCAGTTCGGCCGGCCGAACGTGTTCACGCACCTGTGGTCGCTGGCCGTCGAGGAGCAGTTCTACCTCTTCTGGCCGCTCGTGCTGGCGGTGGTGCTGATCGTCTTCCGCATGCCGGTGTGGGTGCTCGGCATCCTCGCCGCCGCCGGCGCCGCCTTCAGCACCTGGTGGGCGTGGCACCTCTACGACCCCTACGAGCTGCCGTGGCGCATCTACTACGGCACCGACACCCGCGCGGTGTGCCTGTTCGTGGGCATCGTCGGCGCGGTGCTGCTGCCGCCGAGTCGCCTGAAGCCCATGGCCTCGTGGGTGGCCCGCGCCGGCATGGAGGTCGTGGGCCTCGCCGCGCTGGCCGGGGTGGTGTGGTGCATGTTCGCGCTCAACGAGTTCGACTCGCCCCTCTACAAGGGCGGATTCCTGCTGCTGGCGATCCCGGCCATCGCGCTCATCATCGTGTCGGCGCACCCGCAGTCGTTCATGGGGAAGTTCTGGGGGCTCCCGCTGCTGGTGTGGATCGGCGCGCGGTCGTACGGCATGTACCTCTACCACTGGCCCGTGCTCATGCTCACCCGCGCGAACGAGGATGTCCCCATCTCGGGCGCCCCGCTGGTGGCGATCCAGGTGATCCTGGTGGTCGGCATCTCCGCGGCGTCGTACACCTACGTCGAGCAGCCGATCCGGCGCAACGGCCTCACGGGGCTGCGCCGGGCCTTCTCCACGCTCGATGGCAAGTGGCGCGAGCACCCGGCCCAGACCATCGCCGCGTGGGTGGGCTTCCTCGCCGTGCTCGCCCTCATCTCGCTCATCGTGCTCGTTCCGTCCGTACCTCCCACGCCGGGTATCGGCTGACCCTGCCGGTACCCTTGTCCGCATGACCCATCGCACCCTCACCCCGCTCCTCGTCGGCGCGGCCGCCCTGGCGGTCGTGGTGCCCATGGCTTCCGGCGCAAACGTCCAATCGTCGACTCAAGCCGCGTGCTCGAGCAAGACGGCCGGCGCGGCCGTGGGCGACTCCGTGCTCTGGATGGCCGCCGAGAACTACGGCCAGAAGCGCGCGCTGCAGTCGGCGCTCGGGGGTTCGTCCGCCAAGGTGGACACCCGCACCAGCCGGCAGTTCAGCGAGGGCATCTCCGCCATGCGCGGTGCCCTCAGGCCCGGTGCGTGCGCCGCGGTGATCGCGCTCGGCACCAACGGCCCCGTGAGCCCCGGCCAGTGGCGCGAGATGATGGCCATCGTCAAGCGCGTGCCGCGCGTGGTGGTGGTGAACACCTACACCAGGGACCACCGGTCGCGGCGCGACGGCCAGCAGCAGTACTGGATGGAGCAGCTGAACGGCGACATCGAGGACCTCGCGAAGAACAAGAACGTGCGCGTGGTCGACTGGTACTCCAAGGCCTCCACGAACCCGTCGTGGCTCGAGCCCGATGGCGTGCACCCCAACGCCAGCGGCTCGAAGCAGTACGTCGCGCTGGTGGTTCAGGCACTCAGGCAGAAGTAGGCCACCATCCTCCGCGCGCTCGCCCCCGGAGCCTGCCTGCTGCTGGCGATCCCGGCGCTCGCCGTGGCGCAGGGCCCGGCGACGGCACCGGCCGTGTCGGCAGCCGGTGCCGCGCGCGATGGCGGGCAGGGCGTGGTCACGCGCGACGGGCGCGCGATGACATGGCGCATGTCGTATCGCCTGCCCGACGCGGTCACGCCCCCCGCCGGCACCGGCACCACCCCGGGCACCGGCACCACCCCGGGCGCGCCGACGCCCGGAGCCACGGCTGCCGTTGCCGTGGCCCAGGTGCCGATGCGCTGGGTGGCCTACGGCGGGTCGCGTGACTCCCGTCTGCTGCGCCGCATCGCGGCGGGCCAGGCCACGCTCACCCCGCGCGACGGCGTGGTGACGTTCCGCCGCCGCGTGGCCGTGCCCGTGGCGGGCGCGATGCGTGGTGGCTTCTGCGCCGAGTTCGACCTCTCCGCGCTGGGCATCGCCCAGCCGGCCGTGCGGTGCCCGACCGGCGCCACGACCACGCGCGACGAGCTGCCCGCGCGGGTGCCCGAGGTCACGGTGATCTCCGACTCCGTGGGCACCGGGCTCGACTACATCGCGGGCGGTCGCGCCAAGGCCACCGGTGCCTGGTCGGCGGTGTTCGACCTCAAGGTGTGCCGTCGGCTGGTGGCGCCGCCGTGCCCGCCGAATCCGCCAAGCGCCCTGTCGGTGATCCGGTCGCTGCCGTCACC
>JAFMJQ010000119.1 GCA_017853415.1 Thermoleophilia bacterium
TCGAGCAAGGCATCGAAGACCGAGACCTTCACGGTGACGGTGGGCAAGTAGCGCCCTCCTCGCGGGTACACGGCTGAAACCCCGGGTCGCCGCAACCCGTCGCAGGCTGGCAGCATGAGCCCATGACCTCCTCCATCAGCATTCGCATCGCGGCCGCCCTCGGGGTGGCCGCCCTCGGCGCCGGGGCCCTCGCGGGCTGCGGCGGCGGGTCGTCAACCGCCGGCACCGAAACGGGCGCTGCGGGAGCGACGAGCACGTCAGCGGCCACGCCCACCAACGACGCCAGCACCGCCACGGTGACCGAGGCCAACGGCGCCACCGAGAGCGCCAGCGTCTACCGGCCCGATTCGGGCACGGTGATCAACGAGACCCTCGGCGCCACGTTCGCAGTGGAGCTCAGCCAGTCCGCTAGTACCGGCTACACGTGGAAGCAGGCCGGGGGCACCGCGGCGTCGTTGGTTGACCTGATCGACGAGGACACCGAGGCCGCGGGAGATGCGCCGGGCTCACCCGGCACCATCACCTTCGCCTACCGGGCGAGCGCGGAGGGCTCGGGCACGTTGGTGTTCGAGGAGTTCCCGCCCGGCTCGAAGAAGGCATCCGACACCGTGACCTTCGAGGTGTCGGTGGCGGCGCCGTAGGCACCGCCGCGATCTCCATGTATCGCGCGCGTCACACGAGGTGACGCGCGCGATACAACTTTTGACTCAGTACTGCCGTTAACACCGCGGTCACAGGAGGCTCCTTACGGTGCGGCCCGAACCTGGCCCAACCCACAAGGAGTTCTCTGGTGAACCGCCGCGCGATCGTCGCCGCAGCTGCGACAGCCCTCATGCTGCCCGCCGCCGCGAGCGCCGTGCTCGACCTCGACATCCGCCCGATGTTCGTGCCGCCCACGGCCCCCGAAATCGTGGACGTGACGCCGGATGAGAACACCATGGTGGCCACCCAGGGAATCGGGGTGGGCGTGTGGGACATCACCAACCCCGAGAGCCCGGTGAGCAAGGGCTTCACGCCGCCCCCGGATGACGCCGGCACCGACGACGACGCGGCCAACATCTCGTCTGTCGCGGTGATCAGCAACCGCTACGCCCTGGCCGCCGCCCAGGTGGGCGAGCTCAACCGCGACTACCTCTGGGTGATCGACCTGCAGACCAGCCCGCCATCAGTCGTGCGCGAGATGCCCATCGCCGACTGGCCTGACTCCATCGCAGTGTCGCCGGACAAGCAGTACGCCGCCGTGGCGATCGAGAACGAATGCGAGGGCCTCGCCCCGCTGGCCGGCAACCTCTGCACCAACAAGACCGGTGGCCCGACGGCCACGGGATCGGTGGAAGTGGTGAGCATCGGTGCCTCCAACCCGGCGTCATGGACCACCACCAACGTGCCCGTGCCGGCAGACCCCGATCTGCTCGACAACACCGATGTGCAGCCGGAGTTCGTGGACATCAGCCCGCAGAACAAGGCGGCGGTGACCATGCAGGAGAACAACGGCGTGGGAATCCTCGACCTCGCCACGCGCACCTGGAACGACATCTGGTCCACGGGATCGGTGACGTTCTCGGCCGACAACACCGCCGACGCCACCCCGCAGTTGGTGTTCAACGCCACGGTCACCGAAACCCGCGACCCCGACGCCATCAAGTGGTTCGCGAACGGCACGCGGCTGATCACCGCCAATGAGGGCGAGGCGGCGAATGCGGACAACGTCGATGTGACGCCCATCGGGGGCACCCGGGGCTACACGATCTGGACGCCGTCCGGAAACGTGGTGGCTGACACGGCGGACGTGTACGACAAGCAGCTCGCCGACTTCGGATTCGTGTCGGACAACCGGTCCAATTCCAAGGGCATCGAGCCCGAGGGTCTTGACGTGGCCACGTTCGACGGCACCGAGTATGCGTTCGTCAACAACGAGCGCGGCTTCTCGTTCAGCATGATCAACCTGTCCAACCCTGCCAATCCCGTCTTCCAGGGGGTGGCGGGCACCGGTGAGGAGCCCGAGGGAATCGTGGCGCTGCCCGGCAAGCGTTACGTCATCACCGCCAATGAGGTGGGCGGCCAGTTCAGCATGGCCAAGGTGGTCGAGCGCGACACGCTGTCTGCGGAGCGCGTGCTGCTGAAGGGCACGAACGCCCCGTTCTTCAATGCAACGGGCGCTGGGGCCGGCCCCAGCGGTTCGGTGCTCTTCACCGACCAGAACAAGCCCAACTACATCCGGCAGGCGACTCTCGGTGCGGCGGGCTATGCGCCGTTCACCAACCTGGTCACCGTCGATGCCGCCCTGGCCGCGGGCACGCTGCACGACGTTGCGCCCGCCCCGGGCGGCGGCTACTGGGCCGCCGTGCAGGGCTTCGGCACGGTCGATCTCGTGCGCCTCAACGCCAATGGCTCGGTGGCGAGCTCCCACACGCTCGCCAGCAACCCCACGGCCACCGGCGTGGCCGTGAGTGCCGACGGGGGCACGGTGTACGTGTCGTCGTCCGCCAGCACCACGATGACCCGCTTCACCGTGGCAGGCAGCACCGAGGCCACCTTCACGGTCACGGCCTCAGCGACACCCGCGAGCGCACGCATCCAGGACCTCGACATGAGCGCAGCGGGCGATCTGCTGGCGGTCGAGGCCGTCACGCCGGGCAGCAGTGACTCCACCAAGAGCCAGGCCAACCTGCTGCGCATCACCGGGCCGGGCGCCATCGCATCGGGCGGCACCGTGGCCGCCGAGACCATCTCCACGTTCACAGCCACGGACCAGCGATCAAACCGCTCGTACACCGGGCTTGCCCGGCTGTCCGGCGGCGCCCTCTGGACCACCGGAGCGCAGCGCCCGGGGCGCAATGGCAACACCGACCTCCGGCGGGTGGCCACGCTCGCGCCAACCAACACGGTGGTACCCGAGATCACCGGCACCGCGCGGGTGGGCAACGAGCTCACCTGCGGGGTCGGCACATGGGCGGCGGCCAGCTCGTACACGTACCAGTGGCAGCGCGATGGCTCGCCGATCAGCGGGGCATCATCCGTGCGGTACACGACCGTCGATGCCGATGCCGGAAAGGCGATCACCTGCTCGGTCACAGCGGTGAACGCCGAGGGAAGCACCACCGCCAGCAGCCGCGCGGTGAGCGTCCTTGCGCGCGCCACGTCACCGAGTGGCGGGGGATCCACCGCCGCGCAGGTCGCCAACGCATTCCGGCGCTCCAGCGCGTCGTGCCTCAAGGGCGCGCGCACCACACGCTGCACGCTGGTCACCCGCGAGGCGGGCACTGCGATCCGTGTGTACCGCGGCTCGAAGCTGGTGCGATCGGTCACCAGCGACAGCGCCGGCAACGCCGCGTTCAGCGTCTCGCGCGTGCGCGTGCGTGGCCCGCTGCGCATCACGGTGGGTGGGCGCAACCTGTACGCATCAGTGCGCCCGGCCGCCTGAGCCCGCGACATGCCCGGGGATGGGGTCAGGCCCCTAGGCTCCGGGCATGTCATCGGCCGGTCACGTCGTCATCCCCTGGGCCCCACGCCTGCAGGCGTACAACCCATCGGATGACGACGAGCGCCCGCTGCGTCGCGGCCTCGCCTGGGACCTGCTGGGGCAGATGGGCCTGCTGGATGCCCCGGGCGTACAGGTGGTCGACCCTCCGGGAATGAGCGACGAAGGGCTGGCGCGGGTGCATGCGCCGGCGTACATCCAGGCGGTGAGGCGCTACTCGGCGCAACCGCAGATGGCGCTGGCGTTCGAGGCCTCGCAGTGGGGGTTCGTGCCCGGCCAGG
>JAFMJQ010000164.1 GCA_017853415.1 Thermoleophilia bacterium
TGTTGCCATCGATCTTACCCAGCACATAGGTTTGCGCGCCGATTTGCTCGACCAAGCCGACTACCAGCTCAAAAGCCGTGGAGGTTTCCGCGCGCTCGATGTGCTCGGGCCTAATGCCAAGCGTGACATCCCTTTCCGCTTCGGAGAATGACTGGGCAGGCAAGTTGACGCTCAAACCGCCGGAGCGCATTACGAGCGCGCCCCCGTCGCGCATCAACCCGCCATCAATCAGGTTCATCTCTGGAGACCCGATGAAAGTCGCCACGAAGGCGTTCGCGGGCCGATCATAAAGGTCAAGCGGACTGCCCGCCTGTTGGATGAATCCGTCACGCATGATCACGATACGATCGCCGAGCGTCATGGCCTCGACCTGATCGTGGGTAACAAATATCATCGTCGCGCCCAATCGGGCGTGTAGCGTCGCAATCTCTTCTCGCGTCCGGACCCGCAGCTTCGCATCAAGGTTCGAGAGGGGTTCGTCGAGGAGGAATACGTCGGGATCTCTGACTAACGCGCGACCAAGCGCTACGCGCTGCATCTGACCACCCGACAATTGGCGTGGCTTGCGCTCCAGCAGGGCCTCCAATCCGAGACTTGATGCCGCGCTGCGCACCCGACGATCGATCTCCTGCTGTGGCGTCCTACGGACCCGAAGGCCGAAGGCCATGTTTTCGAAGACCGTCTTCTGTGGATAGAGAGCGTAGTTCTGAAAAACCATCGCAATGTTGCGATCTTTCGGCGGAAGCGCGGTGACGTCCCTTCCGTCGATCAGAATCTTGCCGAATGTGACGTCATCTAGACCGGCGAGCATTCGCAACGTCGTGGACTTGCCGCAGCCGGACGGGCCGACGAACACGACCAGTTCGCCATCGGCAATATCCAACGAAAAGTCCTGAACGGCCCATGGCCCTCGATCTCCTCCAAAGGATTTCGCGACATTCTGGAGAGTTACTCGCGCCATACAGCCAGACCTTCACGTTCTTCCCGGTATTTTCATTAATTGGTTAAACCAATTTGGCAGGGCCGTATGTCGCGTGATGCGCGGTGTCAAGCAGCATTGGTTTGACCAATCTGGTCGCTCCACATATAGTTAGTGCGGCCTCGCACGGCGCGCGGCTATTTGACCCGCAGACTTCAAGGAAGCGTGATGGCTGGACCGTTGGCAGGTTATCGAGTGCTGGATCTTTCGAGAATCCTCGCGGGGCCTTGGTTAGCGCAGTTGCTGTCTGATCTAGGAGCCGAGGTTTGGAAGATCGAACGCCCTGGCACCGGCGACGATACGCGGCAGTGGGGCCCGCCCTTTCTGCGGAAAGACGGTGGAATTGATACGACCGAAAGCGCGTATTTCCTGAGCGCCAATCGCGGCAAGCATTCGATATGCGTCGATATATCGACTGACGAGGGTAGCGCCATTGTGCGCGCACTTGCCCAGCAAGCCGATCTCGTGATCGAGAACTACAAGGTCGGCGACATGGCGCGTTACGGCCTCGACTACGAGGCGCTTAAAAGGGTCAAGCCTGACATCATTTACTGTTCCATCACCGGCTATGGCCAGACCGGCCCGATGAAGGACGTCGCAGGATACGATATGGCCATTCAGGCCATCGGCGGCCTGATGAGCATTACCGGAGAGAGTGATGACAAGCCAGGCGGGGGTCCGCAGAAGGTCGGGGTTCCGATCGTCGATATTCTCACTGGCATGTATAGCGCCGCCGGCGTCATCTCCGCATTACTGCATCGCGAACGCACCGGAGAAGGACAGCATATCGACATGGCACTGCTGGACGTCCAGGTCGCGGTTCTCGCCAACCAAAATTTGAATTTCCTCACGACCGGCACGCCGCCGAAACGGTTCGGCAACGCGCATCCAAACATCGTTCCATATCAGGTCTTCAGAACCAGCGACGGTTCCTTCGTGCTCGCCGTTGGTAATGATCAGCAATTCCGGAAGTTCTGTGCAGCTACTGGTTTAAGCGGCCTGGCAACCGATAGCCGTTTCGTCACTAACACCGACCGGCTTAAGAATCGTGATCAACTCATCCCCCTACTCGATGCGCATCTGATACAGCAGACGACCCAGCATTGGATTTCCATTCTGGAGCCCGTGGGCGTGCCTTGCGCACCGATCAACCGGCTGGATCAGGTGTTCGCTCACCCTCAGGTTATCCATCGGGAGATGCAGGTCAATCTTCCTCATTCTTCCGGAACAACAGCCCCTCTCGTCGCCAATCCGATAAAGTTTTCCGGAACGAAGATCGAATATGCCAAAGGACCGCCGCGGCGAGGCGAGGATACTGCAAACATCCTCAAGTCGATACTGAAGTACGACTCGGCGGCCATCCAAGATCTAAGTGAGCGACGGATCATCGATATCGGACGTCCCGAAGTCGGCTAGGGGCCAAGAGCCCATATCACTCGTCGAATCGTCTCTTGGTCCGGCTGGATGGCAGGTTTGGCAGGAGCGAGCAGCAAAACGGCGAGCCCTGCGCCGAGGAGCAGGAACGCGGCCACGATCCTCCGGTATTGAAACATGAGACGAGCTCTCCGTTGACTACCAGGCCTTCGTCGCTATAATTGGATCGACCTGATTGGTAGGACCAATTATAGTTTGGCGATGGCTTTTGCAAGTCGGGAAGGCCTGACCTTGGCGAAACTGGTCGCAAAAACGAACCGATCGTCGGCTTTTGAAATAGGGGACGGAGGATGAAGCTCTCGAAATACGATTATATCGTTGTCGGCGCAGGATCGGCAGGATGCGTGCTCGCCGCTCGATTGAGCGAAGATCCCAACGTCAAGGTGTTGCTGCTCGAGGCCGGACGTCCCTCTTCTTCAATCTTCGTTCACATGCCGGCGGGCATTCGCGTGCTCTACACGAGTCCGAAGCATAACTGGCAATTTTGGACCGAACCGCAGACCGAACTCAACAATCGCAAGATCTATATTCCCCGTGGCAAGGTGGTGGGAGGGTCGTCCGCCATCAACTCCATGATTGCGATCCGGGGAAATCCTCAGGATTACGACTCATGGGAAGCGCAAGGCTGTCGTGGGTGGGGGTACGAAAACCTCCGCCCCTACCTTAGAAAAATCGAGGACGCCGCCCAGGTAACGTCCCAGCCCGATCAGGACCGAGGTTATTCGGGTCCGATCCGACTTTCTTATGGCGTGTTGCAGCATCCAATCTCGAAGGCATTTATTGAGAGCGCCAAGTCGGCAGGCCTCCCCGAGAACAACGGCTTCAATGGTCCGTCTCAGATGGGCGCAGGCTTCTACGAACTTACGATTTCAGACGGCAAGCGTTCAGGTGCTTTCAAGTTTCTCGACCAGGGGAAAGGACGAAGCAATCTGACCATCATGGCCAACACTCAGGTTCGGCGCCTCGCGGTCGAAGGCACGCGCGTTCGGGGTGTTGTCATTGACCACAACGGGCGTGAGGTCACCGTTTCGGCCGAACGAGAAGTCTTGCTGACTTCCGGGGCCATTGGTTCGCCGCAATTACTGATGCTGTCAGGAATTGGACCGGCCGATCACCTCCGTTCACTCGGCATCAAGCCGGTGCTCGATTCCGCCGGCGTTGGAAGCAATCTGCAAGATCATTTGGATTGTGCGATTCGATTGGAGGCGTCGCAGCCGATCACACTGACGCCGTACATTGGATTGATCAGAGGTGCCTTGGCTGGCGCACAATATATGCTCCGAGGAACAGGGCCCGGCACCTCGCAGGGCGTCGAAGCCGGAGCCTTCT
>JAFMJQ010000120.1 GCA_017853415.1 Thermoleophilia bacterium
CGAATCGATATTCCAGCCGGGCACCCGGGGGTCGAACGCCGCTCCCGGCGGATCCGGGCTGGGGCTGGCCCTGTCGCGGCGCATCGCGCGCGCGGTCGGGGGCGACGTGCGTTGCCTGCCGGGTTCCGGCGGTTGCTTCGAGGTCACCATCCCCGGCGCCTAGACCTGCGATCAGGCCGCTGTCAGGCGAATGGAGTCACCCTGCGCCCGTAGTCATGCACCAACGGGAGGATCACCGCATGCCGAAGTCCAGCACTCTCATCCGCTCGCTCGCGCTCATCGGTGCGGTGGGCGTGGCCGCCACCGGGGTGGTGGCCTGCGGGAGCAGCTCATCCTCCAGCTCGTCATCGGCGGCCGACACCATGGCAACCATGGCGACCACCGGCACCGCGACCACGGACACCACGGCCACCACCGCGAAGAAGGCCACCGAGGTCACCACGGTGGCCGTGACCCTGGGCAAGCCCAGCGCCTTCTCGCTGGTTCCCGACACCACCACCGCACCGGCAGGCAAGGTGACCTTCACGGTCGACAACGCCGGCACCATGGCGCACGAACTGGTGGTGCTGAAGACCGACACCCCGGCGAAGAGCCTGCCGGTGAAGAACGGCCTGGCCGTGGAGACCGGCAACATCGGCGAGACCGGCGACATGGCCGCCGGCACCTCGAAGAGCTTCACCGTGACCATGGAGAAGGGCCACTACGTGCTGCTGTGCAACCTGCCCGGCCACTACCAGGGCGGCATGTACAAGGACTTCACGGTCTCCTAGCGGGTGATCCCGGAGGCGCCCCGACTTCGGGGGGGAGTGGGGCGCCTCCGGAAGCCCGTTCGCCGGGCACGCCCCTTCGCCTAATATCCCGGCGGTTCCTGGCCCGCGGCGACGCGGGCCGTGTCATGCATGCGGAGAACAGGCGAAGGACGCGAATGCCGGCGACGGTGGTGATCGGCGCCCAGTGGGGCGATGAGGGCAAGGGCAAGGTCGTGGACCTCCTGGCCGAGCGCAGCGACGTGGTGGCGCGCTACCAGGGCGGCAACAACGCCGGGCACACGATCGTGGCGGGCGACCAGACCTACGCCCTGCACCTCATCCCCAGCGGAATCCTCTACCCCGACACGCTCTGCATCATCGGCAATGGCGTGGTGGTGGACCCCTTCGTGCTGGTGAAGGAACTCGACCAGATCGAGGAGCGCGGGGTGGACACCGGCAACCTGCGCATCTCGGGCGCCGCCCACCTGATCATGCCGTACCACGTCGAGATGGACACCCAGAGCGAGATCCGCCTGGGCAAGCTGAGCATCGGCACCACCCGCCGCGGCATCGGGCCCGCCTACATGGACAAGGCCGCCCGCATCGGCATCCGGGTGCAGGACCTTCTCGACGAGAGCATCCTGCGCCGCAAGATCGCCATCGCGCTCGACACCAAGAACGACATCCTCGAGAAGGTCTACGGCGAGCCCCGGCTCGACGCCGATGCCGTGGCCGATCAGGTGCTGGCCATCGCCCCGCGCATCCAGCCGTTCATCGCCGACACGTCGCTCATCCTCGACACCGCGATCCGCGACGGCAAGACCGTGCTGTTCGAGGGCGCGCAGGGCACCCTGCTCGACATCGACCACGGCACCTACCCGTTCGTGACCAGCAGCAACCCCACCGCCGGCGCCGCCTGCACCGGCACGGGCGTGGGCCCCACGCGCATCGACCACGTGCTGGGCATCAGCAAGGCGTACACCACCCGCGTGGGCGAGGGGCCCTTCCCCACCGAGATCGACGACGACGCCGGCAGGCACATGGCCGAGGTGGGCCACGAGGTGGGGACCACCACCGGGCGCGCCCGCCGCTGCGGCTGGCTCGACCTGGTGGCGCTGCGCTACGCCGTGCGAGTGAGCGGCATGACCCAGTTGGGCCTGACCAAGCTGGACGTGCTGTCAGGCCTTCCCGAGGTGAGGCTCTGCACCGCCTACACCAAGCCCGACGGCGAGGTGAGCGCCGACTTCCCGTGGCACCAGAGCGACTTCCACGGCTGCACGCCCGTGTACGAGACGCTCGAGGGGTGGGACGAGGACATCGTGGGCGTGAAGAACCTCGACGACCTGCCACCGAAGGCCCGAGCCTACGTGGACCGCATCGCGCAGTTCACGGGCGTGCCGATCACCCTCATCGGCACCGGCCAAGGCCGGCATGAGGTGATCGACAGCGTCGAGTTGTAGGGCGCGGCGGGGCAGGGCGCGCGCGCCGGGGCGGAGGGGTCCGTCACCGGCATGGCGGGGCTACAGGTAGGCGGCCAGCAGCCCGATCGACCACGCCAGGGCGGCGAGGCCACCGGCCCAGCACGAGAAGGCCATGGGGTGGTACCGGCCTTCCTTGCGCAGCCAGAAGAAGTGCGCGCCGGAGATGATGAAGGCCCCGAGGCCCACCCAGAAGGCGGGCCAGGGGTTGTCGCCGGTGACCGAGTAGACGATCAGCACGATGTACGCAGCGGCGTTGAGCGCCCAGATGGCGTACACGGAGTCGGGCGGCGAGCCGTAGTTCTCTTGGGATTTGCTCATGCGCGGAACCGTACTCCCGGGGGCGGCGCTACGGCCTGAGCCGGCGGCCGGTGCGAAACATGCGCACGGCCCAGAGGGTCACGAGCACCGCGACCACGGCGGCCACGAGGATCGACAGCCACACGGCGCTCTCGTGCAGGCCGGTCACGCCGTAGCGGGCGGCGTCCACCAGGTAGTAGATGGGGTCGAACAGCGTGAGCGTGCGCCAGGGCTCGCTGAGCGTCTCGACGTTGTAGAACACACCGCCAAGCAGCGAGAGCGGGGTGATCACCAACGCGGCGATGAAGGCCTGCTGGTCGAACGAGTCGGCCCAGATGCCCGTGACCACGCCCAACGCGCTGAAGATGATGCCGGTGAGCATGAGCACCAGCAGGGTCACCAGCCAGTGCTCCACGCCGGGCACGAAGGGCAGGGCCACGATTCCCACCAGGCCGGCGGCGATCCACCCGCGGTACAGCCCGCCAACCATGTAGGCCAGCACCACCTCGGCCGATCGCAGCGGCGACGACAGCACGTCGTCGATGTAGCCCTCGTTCCGCGCCTGGTACAGGCTGGTGGATGCATTGGCGAACGCCTGCCCCGTGACCGTGGTGATTAGCAGCCCGGGAAGGATGAACCACAGGTACTGGATGCCCGCGACCGTGCGCAGGTTGCCGCCGAGCGCCCCGCCGAACACCGCCATGAACAGCACGGCCGTGACCACCGGCGGCAGGATCGTCTGGGTCCAGAGCTTGGTGACGCGCCTGACCTCGCGCCCCGACAGCGCAAGCGTGCCCCGGCGGGACGCCGCCCGGAGTTCGGCCTCCCCGAGGCGCGAATCCGCCGCCCCGGTGATGGTCACGCCCCCACCCGGGTGATCGTCACCGCTCATGCGGCCGCATCCTCCGCGGCGCCGCGCATCACCCGCAGGTAGGCATCTTCAAGGCGCGGGCCGCCGCAGCGGTCGATCAACTCGGTGACCGTGCCCTCGGCCACGATGCGCCCGCCGCGGATCATCGAGATCTGGTCGCACAGGGCCTCGGCCTCTTCGAGGTAGTGCGTGGTGAGCAGGATCGTGATGCGCTGCTCCTCGCGCAGGCGGGTGAGGTACTTCCACAGGTCGTGGCGAAGCTCCAGGTCCACCCCGGCGGTGGGCTCGTCGAGGATCGCCAGGCGCGGGCGGTGCACCAGCGCGCGGGC
>JAFMJQ010000121.1 GCA_017853415.1 Thermoleophilia bacterium
GCCTCGAGGGTGGATCCATCGCGCCGCACCGCACGCACCTTGAGCGAGGTGGCCGTGGCGTCGACCTCGAGGAAGTGGTGCTCGGGCCTGCACGTGGCAAGGCCGGCGGGCACGCGCACGCAGGGGTAGGGCTGCGCCCCGCCGCCTCCGGTGACGACGTAGGTGATGCCGCCGGTGACGATGCGCTCGTACGAGTGGTTGTGGCCGCTCAGCACGAGCGACACCCCGTGCTTGCGGAACAGCGGCACCATCAGCCGCTGCTCGGTGGTGCTGGGCTCGTGGATGCCGGCCGTGTACGGCGGCTGGTGTATCGACACGATGCGCACGGGCTCGGTGGCGCGCTGGAGGGTGCGCGTGAGGAACGACAGCTGCGCGGATGACGAGGGCTGGTTGCCGTCGAGCACGATCACCCGCAGCGGACCCTGCGCGAACGAGTACCAGCGGCGGGGGCTCGAGAGCCGCGTTGCGGTGGAGGTGCCGCCGATGTCGTGGTTGCCCCAGGTGGCGCGCCACGGCAGCCCCGTGGCGAGCAGGCAGGCCTCGGGGCGGTCGAAGGTGCTGCGCGTGGCGGTGCCATCGGGCGAGTAGAAGTTGTCGCCGGTGGTGAGGATGAACGACGCCGGCGTGGCCGCGTGGCTGGCGCACATGCGACGCGAGATGGCCGCCTGCGCGCTGCTGCCCGTGCCCCAATCACCCTTGGCGATGAAGCGCACCGACACATCGGGGTCAGCCGCCGCGCCCGCGGGCTGCTGCTGGGCGCGCGACTGGGCGACGGCCGACCCGGCGAGGATGAGGGTGCCTGCCAGCACCGCGCCCACGGCGGCGGCGCGGGGCGCCGTGGAGGTGATGAGCCGGTGCGTGTTCATGCGTGACATGGCGGCCATGTTTGCATCGGGTGCGGCGTCACGGGCCCTCGCGGGGTCTGGCACGAACGTCGGTGACCGGGCACGAGGCGCTGTTATAGTCTCCCGCCTGCCGCGGCCGGGTGGGGCGTACTGCGTTCCCCCGGCCATCCCATGCGGCCTGCCGAACGAGCACCTGAGACCAACACCGGAGGACCGGCGATCACCGCGTACCAGATCATGATCATCCTCAGCCCCGAGGCCGATGGGGAGCAGCACGCCGAGGTCATCTCGCGCGTCCGCTCGCTCATCGAGGATGGCGGCGGCACGGTTGACGACGTCGCGGAGTGGGGTCGCAGGAAGATCGCCTACCCGGTGCGCAAGCAGGCCGACGGCGTATACGTGGTCGTCACCTGCCAGATCACTCCCGAGGTGCTCGACGAGATCAGCCGCGTGCTGGCCATCACCAAGGACGTCGTGCTGCGCGCCATGCCGTTCCGCCTCAGCGAGGCCGAGCTGGCGACCGTGCAGGCCAACGGCGTGCCCGAGCCGATCGACGAGCGCCCGGAGCGCGAGGAGCGCCCCCGCGGCGGCCGTCGTGGCCCCGGTGGCGGCGGTCGCCGGCGCGAGCGCTAGTCGCGCAACCCGTTCCGAGGAGCCCAAGTGCCCGCCGACCTCAACCGCGTGACCCTCATCGGTCGCCTCACCCGTGACCCCGAGCTGCGCCACCTGCGCTCGGGCGACGCCGTGGCCTCGCTGCGCATCGCCGTCAACGGCCGTGCCCGTGATGAGTCGGGCCAGTGGGTGGACAAGCCCAACTTCTTCGACGTGAGCGTGTTCGGGCGGCAGGCCGAGACCGTGGCCAACTACATGGCCAAGGGCCGCCGCATCGGCATCGACGGACGCCTGCAGTGGCGCGAGTGGGAGGCCCAGGACGGCGGCAAGCGCCAGAGCGTCGACGTGGTGGCCAACGACGTGTTCTTCCTCGACAGCCGCGGCGAGGGCGAGGGTGGCGCAGGCGGCGGCTGGTCGTCGCAGGCCGCCCCGGTGTCGCCCGGTGGCGACCTGCCCGTGGACACCAGTGACCTTTCCTCACCGGCCCCGGATCCCGCCGGGGACGACGACATCCCGTTCTAGGAATCGACTGATGCAGGCAATCCTCATCGAAGACGTCAAGGGTCTCGGCCATGCCGGGGCCGTGGTCAACGTGGCGCGCGGCTACATGCGCAACTACCTCGAGCCGCGCGGGCTGGCCGAGGCGGCCACCCCGGCGCGCATTGCCGAGGTGCAGCGCACGCAGGAGCAGCGCGCGGCGGCCCGGGCGAAGAAGCTCGAGGAGGACCGCGAGCTGGTCGACCTGCTCGGTCGCACGATCCTCACCCTCAAGGCCAAGGCCGGGGGCGACGGTCGCCTGTTCGGGTCGATCACGTCGGGTGATGTCTCGGACGCCATCTTCGAGGCGCGCGAGGTGCGCATCGACCGGCGCCACATCACGGTGGACCCGCCCATTCGCACCACCGGCACCTACGAGGTGCCCGTCGACCTCGGCGAGGCCGGAACGGCCGAGGTCAAGACGATCGTCTCCCCGCTCCTCGACGAATGAGCTCTGAGGCCGGAGCGGTCGCCCGCCGTCAGGCGGCGCCTCCCGCACCGGTCGGCGGCGGGCACATTCCCCCGCCGCAGAATGTCGAGGCCGAGGAGCTGCTGCTGGCCTCGCTCATCGACGGGCCGCAGAACAACATCGCCGAGGCCATGGCGCTCGTCTCGCACGAGGACTTCTACCGCGAGGGCCACCGGCGCATCTTCAACGCGATCGCCGAGCTCTTCGGGGTGGGCGAGCCCATCGAGCCCATCACGGTGATCGAGCAGCTCACCAAGAACGGCGACCTCGACATCGCGGGCGGGCGCGACGCCGTGCTCGACCTCATGACCACCCCCTACATCGCGGCGTCGTATCGCTCATACGGCGAGATCGTGCGCGACACCGCCACCCAGCGGCGGCTGCTGCAGGTGGGCCAGGAGATCGAGGTGCTGGTCGCCGAGCGCGAGGGCGAGACCACCGACATGGTGCAGCGCGCCGAGGACCTCATCTACGACCTCACGCAGAAGCGCACCCGCGGCGACTTCGTGGGCACCAACACGCTCGTGATGAGCAGCATGGAACGGCTCGTGGCCGCCAGCGAGCACGGATCCGAGGTGACGGGCCTGCCCACGGGCTTTGAGGACCTCGACCGGCTCACCGGCGGGTTCCGGCCGTCGAACCTCATCGTGGTGGCGGCCCGGCCGTCGATGGGAAAGACCGCCCTGGCGCTGTGCATCGCCGAGCACGTGGCGCTGGCCGAGGAGAAGACCGTGGCCATCTTCAGCCTCGAGATGAGCGGCGAGGAGCTCACCCAGCGCATGCTCTGCTCGGTGGCGATGGTCGATGCCTCGCGCATGCGCAGCGGACGCCTGTCGGCCGATGACTGGCCGCGCGTGAGCCAGGCCGCCGACCGCCTGTCGAAGGCGCCCATCTACATCGACGACTCCGAGGGCATGACCGTCACCGAGATGCGCACCAAGGCCCGCCGCCTCAAGGCGCGCGAGGGCCTGGGCCTCATCGTGGTCGACTACATCCAGCTCATGGAGGGATCGCCGCTGCTCAGGCGCCGCGACGAGAACCGCGTGCAGGAGCTCTCGGCCATCTCGCGTGGCCTCAAGATGATGGCGCGCGACCTCGACGTGCCCATCATCGTGGTGTCGCAGCTCAACCGATCGCCCGACGCGCGAAACGACAAGCGCCCGATGCTTTCCGACCTGCGCGAGTCGGGCGCCATCGAGCAGGACGCCGACATGGTGCTGCTCATCTACCGCGACGACTACTACGAGCCCGACAG
>JAFMJQ010000038.1 GCA_017853415.1 Thermoleophilia bacterium
CGGAACATGCGGCCGAATGTCTTCTCGACCATGCCCTCGATCTTCTGCTCGATGTTCCGTAGTGCCATCTAGCCCGCCGTGCCGGTGAGAGAGGCCGAACGCCCTGCGCCGTCGCGCATGAATGCGCGCCAGGGCCGGGCGGCCCATGCGATGGCGAGGATAGCCGAGGGCAGCACGGCGCCGACGGCTTCGAGCCCGCCGCCGCCGAGCAGGCCGGCCGCGATGGTGAGCCCCGCGGCCCACATGACCGCCGCGGGCACGCGCCGTGAGTCGCGCGAACCGATGACCAGCGGCCACGTGAGGGTGGCGACGATCATGATCAGGCACCCCACCAGCGCCTCGGGATGCGCGGTGATCGGGGCGATCAGCGCCTCTCCCGCGGCCTGCGGCGACTTCACGCCCTGCAGCGAGTCCCAGGCGCCGTTGATCTCCCAGCCCGTGAACACGAATGCATTGGCACCGGCCGTCACCTGCCACAGCAGCAGGGCGATCATCCCGGCGATCGCCGACCACACCCGGGCCGCCGTGGTGCGGGCTGATCCCGCGAGCAGGGCATAGAGGGGCAGCATTCCGAACACGGCGAGCACGGGCGCGAGGGCGGGCAGCAGCACCACGCGGCCGTAGCGCACGCCGGTGAGCAGCAGCAGCAGGCCGATGACCAGCGCGATGCCGGTGAGCGCCGGGGCGGCGGCGGCCGTGGCCGCGCCTGCGAGCACGATGAGCCCGGCGGCCGCGAGCGGCGCGCGCCATGCGCCGATGGCGCCCGCGATCAGGGCGATTCCGGCCGTGCCGAGGGCCCCGGTCGAGAACCCCCGCTCCGCGATGAGGCCGCCAAGCAGTCCGGCTCCCACGCCGCAGAGGATCGCAGGCGTCGGGCCCGCCAGCAGCGCCACCGCCCGGCGGCCGCGGCCCTCGGGCAGCGCGCGGGCCTCCGCCCGGATGATCTGCGCCATGCGGTGCGCATCGGGGCGCCCTTCGGGATGACGGGCCAGGCCGGCGTCGATCGCCTTGGCGAGGCGCGTGGGCAGGTCGGGCCGCAGGTTGCGAATCGGTGGGATCTCCCCGAGGGCCGCGCGGCGGGCGGTGTCGGCGGGGCTCGCGCCCAGCAGCGGGTTGCGGCCGGTGAGCCCCTCGTAGAGCACCAGGGTGGCCGCCCACACGTCCGCGGCACCGGTCACCTGCTCGCCGGTGGCCTGCTCGGGCGCCATGTAGGCCATGGTGCCCACCACGCCGCCGGTCTGGGTCATGCCGGTCTCGCCCGACAGGCGGGCCACGCCGAGGTCGGCCACCATTGCGTGGCCGCGGTCGTCCACCAGGATGTTCGCGGGCTTGATGTCGCGGTGGATCACCCCGCGCTCGTGCGCGTGGTCGAGCGCCTCCAGCACGTCGGCCACCATCTCCGCGGTGGCGCGGTCGCCGGGGGGCGCGTCGGCGTACACCCGCTCGAGCGACGGGCCGTCCACGAGGTCGCTCACCAGGTAGAGCGACTCGGAATCCTCCCCCCAGTCGACCATGCGCACCACGCCCGGGTGCTCAAGGCGCGCCGCCGCGCGGATCTCCGCCGCCACGCGCTGCTCGAGCCCCAGGTCGACCGGGATCTCCTTCACCGCCACCTCGCGCCCCGTGGCCCGGTCGATGGCCCGGTACACGCGCGATGTGGCGCCCCGCCCGATGACCTCCATGAGGTCGTAGCGGCCGAGCACGCGTGCCTGCGGCTGGGCGCGCGTGGGTGCATGGTTGGGTCCGGTGATTCGCATGGGGCCTAGGGGCCTTCCACCGCCGGCGAAGGAATCCTTGTGGCTGCGCCGAACGGACTGCCGATCGTAGACACCACCCGTGCGGAAGCCCTGCGGGCCGGGTGCGCTAGTGTTCCCGCGCCTCGAGGCCGCTCACCGGGCGGGTGGCGGAATTGGTAGACGCGCTGGCTTCAGGTGCCAGTGTTCGAAAGAACGTGGGGGTTCGAGTCCCCCCTCGCCCATCCGGAGCAGACCCCACTTTGGTTCCAGACGACACCGGCACGGACTACGGGTACGACGACCAGCCCACTGGCGTCACCGGTCCGCTGCCCCCGGCGGAGGGTCCGAACCCGCGTGAACGCGGTTCGTCGGGCCGCGGGGGGCGCGGAGGCCGTGGCGGGTCGGGTCGTGGATCCGGCAGGGGGTCTGGCAGGGGATCCGGCGGTGGCCGCGGTGGCCGCGGCGGGTCCGGTTCGTCCGGGCGCTCGTCGGGTTCCGGTGGCGGGGGCGGCGCCATGCAGTCGACGGGCGCGCGCATCGCGGTGGCCGTCGGCGCGGCGATCGTGCTCATCGTCGTGCTCGTGCTGGTCGTCCGCGGCTGCCAGCGCAGCCAGCTCGAGGGCTCCTACAGCTCGTACATGGGTGACGTCACCACGATCGTCACCGCATCGGGCAAGGAGTCGGACGCCCTGCAGGAGGTCCTGCTCAACAAGAACGGCGCCAAGGCCCCCGAGCTGCAGGTGCAGGTGCGCGAGATCGCCAACCAGGCCGAGGGCCTCGTGGGCCAGGCCCAGGGGCTCTCGGCGCCCGACTCGCTGTCGGCGCCCAACCAGAGCCTCATCACCGCGCTGCAGTACCGCGTGACAGGCCTCAAGGCGCTTGCCGACGCCCTTCCCTCGGTGGTGGAGTCGCAGAACCGCGCCTACGCCTCGGCCACGCTGGCCAGCGCCATGCAGCGGTTCCTCGCGAGCGACGTCATCTACCAGGACTCCTTCGTGGGCCCGTCCAAGCGCGCGCTCGCCGACGCCGACATCACCGGCGTGCAGGTGCCCGACCGGCAGTTCTTCCTGTCGGGCGTCCGGGCCGACCAGGCATCGCCCACCGGCGCGGGCCAGTTGATCCCCGCCCTGCAGCGCACCGGCACCGCCGACGGCACGGGCACAAGCACCACCGGCGGCCTCCACGGCACCGGCATCGCGTCGGTGCAGGCGCTGCCCCAGGGCGTGGAGTTGCAGGCCGGCACCGACACCGAGATCCAGGCATCCGACAAGCTCGAGTGGCAGGTGACCGTCGAGAACGCCGGCGACTTCGCCGAGAGCAACGTGGTGGTGCGCGTCACCTTCGCAAGCGACGCCTCGCCCAAGGACGCCCAGACGGTGGAGAAGGAGATCCCGGCGATCCAGTCGGGCGAGCAGCAGTCGGTGACCCTGCCGGGGCCGAAGAGCCCGACGTTCGGCGAGGCATCCACGCTCAAGGTGGAGGTCGTGCCGGTGCCCGGCGAGGAGAAGACCGACAACAACCGGGCCGAGTACCCCGTCAAGATCGTCTTCTAGCGGGTCCCGGTGAGCGGGACCATCGGATACCTGGGCCCGCAGGGCACGTTCTCGGAGGAGGCCCTCATCGCGTGGATCGGCGCCGACCAGGCGTCGCGCGAGCGGGCGTACCCCAGCATCCCGGCGTGCTTCGCCGCGGTGGCGTCCGGTGAGGTGCGCGAGGCCCTCGTGCCCATCGAGAACGCCATCGAGGGCGGCGTGAGCCAGACGCTCGACCAGCTCATCGCCCATCAGGGCGGCATCGTGATCCGCGGCGAGGTCATCCACCCGATCCACCACCACCTCATCGGCGCCCCGGGTTCCACGCTTGCGGGGGTCACGCGCGTCGTGAGCCACCCGCAGGCCACATCGCAGTGCGGGCGCTGGCTGGGCGCAGAGCTCGCCGACGTGCCCGTGGACCCCGCGCTCTCCACCGCCGACGCCGTGCGCGGTGCCGTGGAGGCCGCCGATGGCACCGCGGCGGTGGGCAACAGACGGGCCGCGGCGATCTACGGCGGGGTGATCCTGGCCGAGGACATCATGGACGCCCCCGACAACCGCACGCGCTTCGCGATCATCGGCACCGACGAGGTGGGCTCGACGGACCCGGGTGTGTGGACCACATCGATCATCTGCTCGATCCAGAAGGATCGCCCCGGCGCGCTGCTGTCGATCCTGCAGGAGTTCGCCCTTCGCGCCGTCAACCTGACGCGCCTCGAGAGCCGTCCCGCGCGCACCGGCCTGGGGCGCTACGTGTTCTTCATCGACGCCGAGGGCAACCGCCACCGCGACCTGCCGCTGCAGGCCGCGCTCACCGCCATCGAGGACGGCGGCATCGCCCACGTGATCTCCCTGGGCTGTTACCCGGCTGCGACCGAAGCCGCCTGACGGCGGCAACCGTGGCTATATTCCCCCGCGAAGGGGGTGGTTCCGCAGCACGTACTCGTCCTCAACGCGTCGTATGAGCCCATCAACGTGTGCTCGGTGCGGCGCGCCCTCATTCTGCTGCTCAAGGAAAAGGCCGAGATCCTCGAGCATGGTCCGCGCGCCATTCGCGGAATCGCGCGCGACTTTCCCGCCCCCCACGTCATCCGGTTGCGCTACCGGGTGAAGGTGCCTCGCTACGAGGCCCGCCGCATGAGCCGCCGCGCCCTGTTCGCCCGCGACGGCTACGAGTGCCAGTACTGCGGCAGCAGGTCCAAGCTCACGGTCGATCACGTGGTGCCGCGCAGCCGTGGCGGCGACTCCTCATGGGTGAACGTGGTCACCTCCTGCGCACCGTGCAACGCGCGCAAGGGCAACGCCCTGTGCCACGAGGTGCAGATGTTCCCGCGCATCACGCCGCGCCCACCGCGCCCCGACGTGTTCATCGACGTCGCCACCCCGCGTCGCCCCGAGGCCTGGTCGCCGTACCTGGCCGCGGCCTGAGCGCAGCCGCGCCCGACGGCCCGCGCCTGCCCCACCTCGAGGCGCGCGACCTCGATGGCGGCATGCACGTGCTGCCCCACGACCTGCCGGCCGACCCCTGCGTGGTGGTGCTGGCCTTCCGCCAGCGCCAGCAGGGCGACGTGGACGCCTGGGTGGCGGCCCTTGGCCCGGCCACGCCCGTGGTGGAGGTTCCGGTGCTCGGCCGCAGGTGGACTCGCGTGAGCGGCTGGATCGAGAGGGGCATGGCGGGCGGCACCCCGGCCGAGGCCCGGGCCCGGGTGTGGTGCGCCTACACGGCGGTGGGTGATGTGCTGGCCTGCATCGGCCAGCGCGGTACGCGCCAGGTGGCCGTGGTGGTGGCGGGCCGTGACGGCGCCGTGCGGGCGGTGGCCCGCGGCGCCCCCGGCCCGGCGGCCGTGGGCGTGATCACCGCCGCGATGCGCGGCTGAGGTGGCCACCCCGCACCGGCGTGTGCCGGTGCGGGGTGGCCCCAGTCGCTACGGCAGGCGCACCGAGAACGACATGCTCGAGCGGTTCGCCCCGTTCTGGAGCGGCTGCCCGATCGCCTGCAGCGTCACGTTGGCCGACACGCCGCTGGTGGGCGCGCCAGGGATGTACTTGCTGATGCATCCCTTGATGTCGGCGGTGAACGCCACCGTGCGCAGCGCCGACGCCGGACCGTCGGTCGCGGTGGTGTCGACCACCGGGCCGAGGATCGGCCACAGGTCCTGCGGGTCGCTCGACGCCGGTCGCGGCGCGAGCCCGCTCAGCGGCGTGACGGAGCAGCCGGCCTCCTGGTTGGGACGCTGCTCCTGCCCGGAGTTGTTGCCGGTCGGCGTGGTGCGGATGGAGTCGAGCGTGAGCCCGTATGCCAGGCCACCCACGGTGTAGAACTGCTCGGGCTCGCCCGGCAGGCCCAGGCGCTGCGGCGGGATGACCGTGAGCCCCAGCGTTCCCGCCGACCCGAGGTTGAAGCCGTTGGAGTCGTTGGTGCCGGGTCCGTTCGCCGGGTACGGGTAGCTCAGCGACTGCGTGGCCCCGTTTGCCGTCACCTGCGTGATGGCCGGGGTGGTCACGAAGTACGGGCTGATGCCGATGGGCTTGGTGCTCACCGGCCCGCTCGGGCTGGTGCGGTAGTTGAGGTTGATCACCGAGTCGGCGTTCACCTGGCCCAGCGTGTCGGTGGCGTTGGGCTTGGTGAAGGCCGTCCAGATGTTGCTGGCCACCGAGCCGCCCTGCTGCTGGGACTTCATGAATCCGAAGGCCGGGTAGCCCGCCGGCTGCGGCTGGCAGGCCTGGCCGCGCGTGGTGCAGGTGGACCCGGAGAAGGCGCTCCAGTTGGTGGAGCCGAACTGCGGAACCGACGGCAGGATCTGCGGGAACTCGCTGAAGCCCGAGATCGTGGCCTGCGACGTGCCGGGAGCGCACCACGGTGCAGAGCTCTCGCAGGTGACCCACACGGCGTCGAGGGCCGGGCTCGGGTCCTGCCCGGTGATCGAGCGCTCCTGGTAGTAGAAGGTGAGCTGCAGGCCGGTGGGCTCCAGCTGGCTGGTGCTGCCGAGGAAGGCGTTGATCGACTCCCGGGTGGCGCCGGTGTTGTAGTTGAGGGTGCCGCTCAGCCGCGGTGCCACGCTGCTGTAGGTGAGCAGCTTCGCGGTGGTCTGCACCGATGCCTGGTCCGTGAAGTCGATGGTCATGTTGCCGTTGTCATCGACGTCCATGCTGTTGGGCACGCCGTCGCGGTCGCAGTCGCCGCCCACGGCGCCGCCACACGGGTCGTTGGGGTTGCCACCGGACTGCTGGCCGCCGCCACCACCGCCCTGCTGGCCGCCTTGATTCTGGCGGGCCATCTCCATGGAGGACTTGGCCGTGGACCCGGTGTTCACCAGGCCGAGCTTGCTGGCACCGACGGGCTTGCCGGAGCTCTTGTTCACGCGCACCGAGCCTGCCGTGGCGTAGCCGGTGCCCTTGGCCAGGCCCGAGCCCAGCGCGAAGCCGCTCTTCTTGCTGATGGTGCCGAGCGCCGTGGTCTTGGTGGTGATGCGCACGTAGCCGGTGCTTCCCTTGCGCGCCAGCACCACGGGACCGAAGTAGTCGCCCGTGGCGGTGAGCAGGTGCAGCGTGGCGTTCTTCGCCCGCGCGCCCGGCACCTTCAGGGAGAACTTGCCGTTGCTCTTGATCTTCGCGGAGTTCGCCGTGCCGTCGAGGCCGATGGCGGTGAGCCGCATGCCCTTGCCGCCCTTGACGGTGCCGGTGAGGGTGGCGCCGCTGGCGGCAACGGGGATGGATACGGCCGCGGCGAGGGCCACCGCGGTCCATGTGAGGGTCTTCATCGCGTGCTCCTGGGGTGGGTGGGTACCAAAATCACACTCCTTTCAGGCGCGGTGTGCAAGTGCCGTGTCACGGTTCACGCCCGCCCGCCCGCCACGTGCCCGGTAGTGTGGAAGCCCCGGAATCACCACCACGGAGACCTCCATGCCGCGCACCCGCCCCTACGCCATCGCCCTTGCCCTCGCGGGATTTTCCGTCGCGTCAACGGGCATCGCCGCCGCCGAGCCGGCTCCCGCCCAGGTGGCGGCGCCCCAGGGGCCGTGGGGTTCAGTCGCCACCGTGACCCCCTCGGGCGTGCCGTCCGACGACCCGTGGGTGGCCGCCACCCCCGGCAGCTCGGTGCGGTATGCGTGGGAGGGCTGGGACGGCAGCACCTGGCAAATCCGCACCCGGCTGCGCGGTCCGCGCGGCGGGTTCACGCCGGTGGTCAACCTCTCGGCGCGCGGCGCCAACCACGAGGACCCGCGCATCGCCATCGGTTCGGATGGCCGCACGGTGGTGGCATGGAAGAACATGCGCCACCGCAACCGCACGCTGCAGGTGCGCATCGCGGGCCCCGGGTCGAGCCGATTCGGCTCGGTGCGCACGCTCTCGAACGCGGCATCCGACGCCACCGAGAACCGCGTGGCGATCGCACCCAATGGATCGATCGTGGTGGTGTGGGCTCAGGGGCAGGCGGGCAACCGGCGCATCCAGGCGCGCGTGATGCCCAAGGGCGCCAAGCGCTTCGGGCGCACCGTCAACCTGTCGGCGGGCGGCACCGACGCCATCGATCCGTCCATCGCCATCGCGGGTGACAGCACCGTGACGGTGGTGTGGGAGCGCCCCACGCGCGACGGCAGGTCGTTCATCATCCAGTCGCGCACGCGGACCCCCGGCGGGCAGTGGGGCGCCGTGCAGGCGCTGTCGCTTCCGGGCGCGCAGTCGAATGACGCCGTGGCCGTGGCATCGCCCGCCGGCGAGGTGACCGCCGTGTGGGAGCGCGCGGTGGAGGCCACCGACGAGAACGCTTCACGCCCGACCGCCGGGCTCATCCAGGGCCGCACGCGTGCGGCCGGGTCCACCAGGTGGGGCTCGATCGTGAACCTCTCGCGTCGCGGCACGCATGCCAGCGACCCGGCGCTGGCCGTGGCGCCCGACGGCACCGTGACCGCCGTGTGGGAGTGGGCATCCGACGCCGAGGCGCAGCAGAAGATGGTGCAGTCGCGCACCCACGCGGCGGGATCCGCATGGGGTGCCCTGCAGGTGCTTTCGCAGCGCGGGCAGGATGTGGACGACCCCGGGGTGGTCACGGCCACCGACGGCACCACCACGTCCACGTGGAAGCGCTCCTGGGGTGCGACCGGCGTGAGGGTGCAGGCGCGCACGCGCCCGGCCGGCGCCACGGCGTGGAATCCGGGTGCGTGGGTGTCGCGCGCGGGCGGCGAGGCCGACCAGCCCAACACCACCGTGGCCCCCAACGGCCAGGTGACCGTGGTGTGGAAGATGGCCAGCCCCATCCGCGTGGTGCACGACCACGACTTCTTCCTGCAGACGGCCTTCACGCGGTTCCCCGGGTAGGCCCGGGGGCCGCGGCGCCGCTGGGTGCCTAGGCCCGCAGCGCCCGCAGGGCGTTGAGGATGACGATGACGTCGATGCCCTCCTGCAGGAGGGCGCCGGCCACCGGTGACAGGTAGCCGAATGCGGCGAAGCCCATGGCCACGAAGCTCATGAGCATCCCGGCCACCACGCTCTGGCGCGCGATCGCCGATGCGCGCCGGCTGGTGATGATGGCGTCGGCCACCCCGTCCACGCGGTCCACCATCACCACGGCATCGGCGGTCTCCGACGCGATGGTGGCGCCGGGGGCGCTCATGGCCATTCCGACGTCGGCACTGGCCAGCGCGGGGGCGTCGTTGATGCCGTCGCCCACCATGGCCACGCGGTGGCGGCCCTCGCCCGCGCGCATGGCGGTGACCACCGCCACCTTGTCCTCGGGGCTGCATTCGGAGTGCACCACGTCGATTCCCAGATCGGCGGCCACGGCCTCGGCCACGTCGCGACGATCGCCCGTGGCCATGGCCACCTCGGTCACGCCGGCGTCGTGAAGGCGCGCCACCATCTGCCGGGCATCGGGGCGGATGGGGTCGGCCAGCACGATGAGCCCCGCGGGCAGGTGGTCCACCCCCACCAGCACCACCCCGCGGCCCTCGTCGCCCGCGCCGTCGCGGTGGTCGAGCAGCGATTCGGGGTCGATGCCGCACGAGCGCAGCCATTCGGCCGACCCCACGCTCACCACGTGGCCGTCGATCGTGCCCTCGATTCCCTGGCCGTGCACCTGCCGCACGTCCGAGGGCAGGGTGAGTGGAAGGTGGTCGCGGTGCGCCGCCTGCACCAGTGCCCCGGCCACCACGTGCGCGGAGTGCTGCTCGAGTGAGGCCGCCAGGCGCAGGACGTCCTCCTCGCGCGCACCGCCCGTGATGGCGATGCGCTGTATCTGCGGTTGGCCGACGGTGAGGGTGCCGGTCTTGTCGAGCAGCACCGCAGTGGTGCGGGCCAGCTGCTCCACCACCACGCCGCCCTTCAGCACCACCCCCTTGCGTGCGGCGCGCGACACGCCCGACACCAGGGCGATGGGTGCGGCCAGGATGAGCGGGCAGGGCGTGGCCACCACCAGCACGGCCAGGGCGCGCACCGGGTCGCCACTCAGCGCCCAGGCAAGCCCGGCTGCCACGAGGGTGACCGGCAGCAGCAGCATGGCGTAGCGGTCGGCCATGCGCTCGAACGGCGCGCGCTGGCTCTCGGCCTGCTCCACCAGCCGCACGATCGATGCATAGGCGCTCTCGGACGCCGGGCGCGTGGCCACCAGCTGGAAGGCCTCGGCGGCGTTGGCCACGCCGCTGCGCACGGCGTCTCCCGGCGCGCGCTCCACGGGCAGGGGCTCGCCGGTGAGGGCCGACTCGTCGAGCAGCGCGGGCACGTCGACGATACGGCCGTCCACCGGGATGATCTCGCCGGCACGCACCAGCAGCACGTCGCCGGGAACCACCTCGTCGGCCGGCACGCGTTCGATGTCGCCATCCGGCGTGCGGCGCATGGCCCACTTGGGCACGCGCGCCACAAGGGCCTCGAGGTCGTGCCGCGCGCGACGGCCCGCGGCGGCCTCGAGGGCGTTGCCGCCCGCCAGCATGAGGGCCACCACCGCACCGGCGAGGAACTCCTGCAGCGCCAGCGCCCCGGCCATGGCCACCAGCGCGATGGCATCCACCCCGAGGTCGCCGCGCAGCAGCGCGCGGATGACCGACCACGTGAGCGGCAGCAGCAGCGCGCCGGTGACGACCGCCCACACGGCGTTGGCGGCGGTGTGGAGGTCTGCGGCGGCCAGGCCGAGGCCGGCCACCACGCCCAGCAGCGCGGCGAACGCCACCAGCACGTCGGGCTCGCGCACCCACTGCAGCCGTCCGGAGATCATGACCCTGCTCACCCCTCCAGCGTAGGCCCCTGCCCGCGGCGCACCACCCCACCCGGGCCCCGGCGCGTCGGGCGCACGGGGTGCACGTGTTCCACTCGGTTCCCTACGCTGCGCACGACCCCGGGAGGCACCCGCTGTTCGTCGACCTCATCGTCATCGGCCTCGCGATCGCGTTCGATCCGCTGCCGCTGATCCCGTTCATCCTCATCCTCACCTCGAAGCGCGGCACCGCGAAGGGCGCCGCCTTCATCGTCGGCTGGTTCCTCTGCCTGTCGCTGATCACGGCGCTGACCCTGCTGTTCACGGGTGGTGAGCCGCCATCCAGCGGATCGGTCCCCTCCACGACATCGCTCGCCGTGCGCATCGCGATCGGCGTGGGCCTGATCGGCTTCGGGGTCTACTGGCGGCGCCGTCGCGGCCGGCCCCGCAAGGAGAAGAAGCCGCCGAAGTGGCAGCAGGGCGTCGACAACATGTCGATCTGGTTCGCGCTTCTCCTCGCGCCCATCCTGCAGCCATGGGGGCTCATGGCCGCGGGCGTGACCTCCGTGATGGAGGCCGACCTCAAGTCGGCGGCGAGCGTGGTGGCCCTCATCCTGTTCGTGGTCATCGCCACCTCCACGTACCTGGCCCTGGAGATCTTCACCATCGTCCGCCGCGATCGCGCGCATGTGCTCGCGCTCTCCCTGCGCGGCTGGATCGAGGGCCACACCCAGCAGGCGATCATCTGGGGGTCCATCGTCATGGGCGCCTTCCTCATCGGGTCGGGCGTCTACGGCCTGATGACCTGAGCCGGGGGTGTACGGGGCGCCGTGCCCCTAGAGTGGCCGTGCGAACCCTTTCAAGGAGGCCACATGGCGCCTGAACTCGATCTCGGACCCGTCGACTACTTCCTGGTCGGCTTCCCGCCCGGCGCGCCGCTTGACGGCGGCGCGCTCATGCAGATGGCGGCCCTCGTGCAGCAGGGCGTCATCCAGGTGCTCGACGCCCTGGTCATCCGCAAGGAGGATGACGGCACGATCTCGGGCGTCGACCTCGCCGAGGCCGGTGATTCGGCCGAGCTCATGGCGTTTTCGGGCGTGCGCACCGGGCTCATCGCCGACGAGGACGTGCAGCTGGCGGCAGAGGAGATGCCGGCCGGATCGGTGGCGGCGTTCGTGCTGTACGAGAACACCTGGGCGCGGGGATTCGTGACCGCCGTGCACGAGCGCGGCGGGGTGTTCCTGGGCAGCGGGCGCATCGGGATGGACGACCTTCTCGCGGCCATCGAGGCCGCGGGCGACTAGACGAGGAGGCAGCAATGCCGGGACTTATCAGGGCAGTGGGCCGCACGGCAGTGGTGGCGGGAACCGCCACGGCGGTGAGCGGCAACGTCCGTCGGCGCCAGGAGCAGAAGCACGCCGATCAGGACGCCGGCCAGCAGGCGCCGCCGCAGCAGGCCGCGCCCGCCGGCGGCGACATGGTGGGCAAGCTCACGCAGCTGGCAGAGATGAACGCCTCGGGCACGCTCACCGACGAGCAGTTCGCGGCGGCGGCCCGCAAGGAGCTGCTGGGCCAGTAGCCGCCGCGGCGGCGAGGGGTCAGGCCGGCGGGGCCGGGGGCAGCGTCAACTGCGCCCCCGGCACCAGCCGGGTCACGCTCACCCCCAGCAGGCGCACCGGCGGCGGACGGTCGGCCAGGGCACGCCCCAGCGCCACCTGCGCGAGCCGGATGATCTCGGCCTCGTCGTCGGTGGCCATCTCGGCCGACGCCGCCCGCGACTGGATCTGGAAGTCGGGGTAGCGCAGCTTCACCGTCACGGTGCCCGCCCCGCGGCCGTCACGCCGCAGGCGCTCGGTCACCAGCGCGGCGAGGGTCTCGGCATGGCCCGCCAGCACCTGGGGGTCATCGACGTCGTCGGGGAAGGTGCGCTCGTGCCCGATCGACACCGCGGGGCTCGACGACGGGTCGACCTCGCGGGTGTCGATGCCCCGTGCCCGGTCGCGCAGCTCGATCGCGTGGGAGTGGGGCAGCAGGGCCCGCAGCCCCTCATCGTCGAGGGCCGCGAGATCGCCGATGGTGGCGAGCCCCGCCTTGGCCAGGCGCTGCTCGGTGACCGGGCCGATGCCCGGCAGCGCGCGAAGCGGCCGCGGGGCGAGGAAGTCCGCCTCCTGGCCCGCGGGCACCACCACCACGCCACGGGGCTTCTCGGCATCGGACGCGATCTTGGCCACGGTCTTGCCCGAGCCGCATCCGAACGAGGCATCAAGCCCCGTCTCGCGCCGCACCGTGTGCTGCAGGCGCTCCAGGAACCTCCGGGCCCCGCCCGACGTCCACACGGCCCGGTAGAGGTCGAGGTAGCCCTCGTCGATACCCACCTGCTCGAGCGCCGGCACCTCGTCGCGCACGAGGTCCCACACCTGCCGCGACCTCTCGCGGTAGCGCTGCATGTCGGGGCGCACGAACACGGCGTCGGGGCAGCGACGGCGCGCCTCGGCCGCGGGCATGGCCGAGCGAATTCCGAAGCGCCGCGCCTCGTACGACGCCGTGGACACCACCCCCCGCCCGTCGGGGTCGCCGCCCACCACGAGCGGCCTCCCCGCCAGCGAGGGGTCGTCCAGCACCTCCACCGCGGCGAAGAAGGCATCGAGGTCCATGTGCGCGACCACCCGGGGCACGGGCCGACGCTATCGCCGCCATCGGCTATCAATTGCCCGTGCTGCCGCCCTTCATCGATGCCCACTGGCTGCGCGCCCATCGGGGCGAGGTCGTGGTGGCAGACGTGCGCTGGCAGTTGCAGGGGCCATCCGGCCGCGAGGAGTACGAGGCCGGGCACATCCCGGGCGCGGTGTTCGTGGACCTCGACCACGACCTCGCCGACATCACCACTCCCGACCAGGGCCGGCATCCGCTGCCATCCGCAGATGCCTTCGCCGCCGCCATGGGCCGACTCGGCATCGGCGACGGCGACGCCGTGGTGGCGTACGACGCCGCGGGGGGCATCTTCGCCGCGCGCCTCGCGTGGATGCTGCGGGCCATCGGCCGCGGCGCCGCGGTACTCGACGGCGGCATCGCGGCGTGGGGCGATGTGCTCGATGCGGGCCCGGGCACGCGGCGTCCGCCTGCGTCGTTCACCCCGGTGCCGTGGCCCGCCGGGGCAATCGCGTCGATCGACGAGGTGTCGTCCCGCGCATGCCCCGTGGTGGACGCCCGCGCGCCGGAGCGCTACCGCGGCGAGGCCGAGCCGGTGGATCCACGCGCCGGGCACATCCCCGGCGCCGTGAACGTGCCCTGCATGTCGCACATCGGACCCGACGGGGTGCTGCAGCCCGCCGACATCCTGCGCGCCCAGTTCGCGGATGCGGGAATCGACCACGCCGATGGCGCCATCGCGTACTGCGGCTCGGGCGTCAACGCCTGCCACACCCTGCTGGTGATGGAGCACGCCGGGCTGGGGCGCGGGCGCCTCTTCCCGGGGTCGTGGTCGGCGTGGAGCAACCGGCCGGGTCAGCCCGCCGCCACCGGGGCGGCGCCGGGCTGACCCCCGCCGTCGGCGCTACTTCTTGACCGTCAGCGGGCTCGCCTGGCCCGACTGCGGGATTCCGCTGATGACGCCGTTGATCGTCAGGGTCGACTTGCCCACCAGCGCGGTGTTCAGGCTCGACGGCACGGTGACCTTGACGGTGTTGGTGCCCTTCTTCACCTGCGCATTGAGGATGGTGGTGCGCTTCGTCATGTTCGCGATGGCGATCTTCGCGGTGCCCTTCGCAGAGGACCGGATCTTCAGCGTGTAGGTCTTGCCGCGCGTCACGGTGGACGGCCGGGAGGTCGTCCACATGCCGAGCGTGGGCGACGTGCCGGTTTGCCCGATGGCGTCGCACATGAGCTCCGCGACCCACATGTTGCCGTCCGACCCCTGCACGAGCGGGTTGTACGTGCCGGTCCAATTCCCGAACGCCGAGCTGTTCGCCACCGGGTACTCGTTGATCACGCCGCCCGTGGTGAGCGTCCCGATCTGGCCCGCCTCACCCACGAACCACAGCTTCCCATTCGCCGTGCCCCACCCGGTGGCCTCCGAGTTGGAAACCGCCTTCGGGTACTGGGTGAAGGTGGGCTTCGCGCCTGCCGAGCCGGGCACCACCCGCGTGATGGCGTTCAGCTGCCCATCGGTGAACCAGGCGTAGTTCGGGTTCGGGCCCTGGGTGATGCTGAGGGGCGCGCTGTTGGCCGGCGTCTGGATGTTGGTCACCACCCCGGCCGTGGTGATGGTGGCCAGGCCGTAGCCGTTGGTGCCGCCGATGGTCGCCCACAGCACCCCGCCGGGGCCGCTCGTGATGTCCTGGCCGAAGGCCGAACCGATGCCCAGCGGGTACTGGGTGGCGACGCCCGCGGTGGTGATCCTCCCGATGTTCGCGGTGCCCTGGGTGAACCAGAGGTTCCCGTCGGGGCCCACCGTGATGGCCTTGGGGCTGGCCTGCGGGGCTCCCGCCACGTTCCACGGAAGCGTGTATTCGGTGATCGCGCCGGCCATGGTGATGCGACCGATGCGGCCCTTGAATCCCTCGGTGAACCAGATGGCGCCATCCGGCCCCACCGTCAGGTCAATCGGCCCGGAGTACTGCGTGGGCGTGGGGTACTCGGTGATCACGCCCTGGGGGGTGATGCGCGCGATTGCATTCGCGCTCTGCTCGGTGAACCACACGTTGCCGTCCGGCCCGAGCACGGTGGCCGTGGGGTTGGACAGCTTGCTGGGCGTGAGGAACACGTTCTTCATGCCCGGCTGCTTGGCGACGCTGCAGTTCTGCGCTCCGGCGTAGCCCGCGCTCGCCGAGGCGGGGATGACGACCAGCGCGGCTGCGCCGATTGCCGCGGCGCCGAGTGCACGACGCGTGCGCGTGCTGAGGGACATTTACGGACCTCCAGTGGGGATTGCCCGGCCGATGCTAGTCGTCCTTCGGCCCCCACACCTCCCAGCTCACGGCGTTGAGCTCGCAGGCCCACACCGTGGTGCGGCCGATGATGTAGAGCACGAACAGCAGGGTGCCCGCCAGCCCCAGTGCGCCGTAGAGCGCCTGCGTGTCGGCCAGCTCGGACGCGATGAAGAACTCACCCACGGCGGTGAGCACCTGGATCACCAGCGCAAGCACGATGGCCCCCGGCAGGTGAGCGCGCAGCGGCACGGGCTTCGACGGCAGCCACCGGAAGCCCAGGGCGATGAGCGTGGTCATCACCACCACGCCGACGACGAAGGCCACCACGCCGCTGAGGATGCCCAGCACGTTGGCCGTCACGCCGGTGAAGGCACTCAGCAGGGTGAAGACCACCGGCACCGCGAGGATGGTCAGCACGTTCAGCGGGCGGGGGAGCGCCGGGCCGCCGTACACCTGCCATGCCGCACCGCTCACCAGCCGCAGCGCCCGCAGAAGGGTCCATGCGAACCAGATGGTGAGCGCGATACCCGTGGCCAGCAGCCACCACCTGCCGGCCTGCGACTGCTGCGCGGCCTCGGAGATGGTGGCGGCCACCTTGGCATCGAGCGATGCCTGCATGGCGCCCGACTCCACGGAGTCGGACGGCACGAATCCCAGCGCCCCGAACAGCAGCACCGAAAGCGCCAGCGACCAGAAGAACAGCC
>JAFMJQ010000122.1 GCA_017853415.1 Thermoleophilia bacterium
AGCACGCGCACGCCCAGCACGCGGTCGCCCCACCGCGCGGGGTCGGCGTCGAGCAGGCCCGCGATGACGCCGCGCCCCGCCGAGGTGATGGCGTCGATGATGTTCTTCGCGTGCCCTCCGGCGCCCACGCCGATGAGCTTCGGTGCGCGGGTGGTGGCGCCCATCGCGCTACACCGCCACCGGGTCGTCGTGCTCGCTCGCGTGGGACGGCACCGGGTTGCCCACGGCCCGGGCCCACACGGGCACCCCGGGGCCGAGGGCGCTCACGATCGGGTCGTGCCGCGAGAGCTGCACCCAGAGGTCGTCGTGCCCCTCGGCCGCGATCTCCACGCGCACCTCGAATCCCAGGTGGATCACGCGGGTGACGAAGCCGCGCACGGCGCCGTCCACCGGCGCGGTGTCGAGGGCGATCTCGTGCGGGCGCACCTGCTGGCCGTCCAGCACCGTGAGGGGGCCGACGAATCCCATGACGAACGCGCTGGCCGGCGACTCGTAGAGGTTGCGGGGCGTGGCCACCTGCTCGATGCGCGAGTGGTCCATGACGGCGATGCGGTCGGCCACCTCCATGGCCTCCTCCTGGTCGTGCGTCACGAGCACGGTGGTCACGTGCACCTCGTCGTGCAGGCGCCGCAGCCAGGCGCGCAGCTCGCGCCGCACAAGGGCGTCGAGGGCCCCGAAGGGCTCGTCCAGCAGCAGCACCCGCGGCTCCACGGCCAGGGCACGGGCCAGCGCCATGCGCTGCCGCTGCCCGCCCGAGAGCTGGCTCGGGTAGCGCTTTGCCATGCCGGTGAGCTGCACGAGGTCGATGAGCTCCTCCACGCGCTCGCGCACCCGCGCCTTGGGCGTCTTGCGCACGCGAAGGCCGAACGCGATGTTCTCGAACACCGTCATGTGGCGGAATGCGGCGTAGTGCTGGAACACGAATCCCACGCCGCGGTCGCGGGGCCGATCGGCGGTGCGGTCGACATCGTCGATCACCACGCGGCCCGTGTCGGGCACCTCGAGCCCCGCGATCACCCTGAGCAGGGTCGACTTGCCGCTGCCCGACGGACCCAGGAGCGCCGTGAGCGAGCCGCTGGGGATCTCGAGGCTCACGTCATCCAGCGCCGTGAAGTCGCCGAAACGCTTGGTGATGTTCTCAGCGATGATGCCCATCGATGTCCTCCTTGCGGACGATGAGGTTGACCGCCACCACCACGATGACCGCGATGACGGCGAGGACGAGCGCCGCGGTGAACGCGGCCTCCTCGTTGAACTGTGTCCACTGCGAGTCGACGAAGATCGTGGCCGTCTCGGTCTGGCCCGTCATGCGGCCGGACACCACCGCCACGGCGCCGTACTCGCCCAGCGCGCGGGCGGTGGTGAGGATCACGCCGTAGGCCACGCCCCACTTGATGGACGGCAGGGTGATCCTCCAGAAGATGCGCGAGGGTGACGCCCCCAGCACCTCGGCGGCCTCCTCCTGCTCGGTGCCCACGGCGCGCAGCACCGGCACCACCTCGCGCACGACGAACGGCAGCGACACGAAGATCGTGGCGAGCACCATGCCGGGCAGCGAGAAGATGATGCGGATTCCGTGCTCGAAGAACCAGCCCCCGAACCACCCGTGGATGCCCCACACGAGCACCAGCGACAGGCCGATGACCACCGGCGAGAGCGCGAGCGGCAGGTCTGCGAAGAGCGAGAAGAAGTTGCGGCCGCGCATGCGGCGCCGCACCACGAGCATGGCGAACATCACACCGAAGATGGTGTTCAGTGGCACGGCGATCAGGGTGCACACGAGGGTGAGCCACCGCGCCCACCGGGATCACCAGGATCGCCAGCAGGTACGCCAGGGCGACGGCGATGAGGCCCCACTTAACCGGCTTCGCGCGCACTTCTCCGCTCCAGGAAGTCGAAGAGGGCCAGGGACGCCAGCGAGATCACCAGCAGGGTCAGCGACACCGCGGCGGCGGCGTCGGGCTTGTCCTGCTCGATGAGGCCGAAGATGTCGACCGACGACATCTTCGTCTGGAAGGGCAGGTTTCCGGCGATCAGCACCACCGCGCCGAACTCGCCGATGGCGCGTGCGAACGCGAGCCCCGAGCCCGAGAGGATTCCCGGGCGGATTCCCGGGAAGATGATGCGGCGGAACACGTAGAGCGGGCCGGCGCCCAGCGAGGCCGCCGCCTGCTCGGCCTCGAGGTCGGCCTCGCGCAGCAGCGGCTGCACGGCCCTCACCACGAACGGCAGGGTCACCAGCAGCAGCGCCACGGCGATACCCACCCGGGTGAAGCCGATGTTCACGCCGAACGGGCTGTTGGGGCCGTAGATGGCCAGCAGGGTGAGCCCTGCCACGATCGTCGGCAGGGCGAAGGGGAGGTCGATGAGGCCATCGACGATCCCGCGCCCCGGGAAGCGATACCGCACGAGCACCCACGCGATGAGGGTGCCCATCACCGCGTTGACGATTGCCACGATGGCCGAGATCGCCAGGGTCAGCTGCAGGGCGGCCAGGGTCTCGGGCTCCGTGATGGCCGCCCAGAACGATGCGGCGCCCTGGCTGAGGCCGGCCCATGCGAGGGCGGCCATGGGGATCATCACGATGAGCCCCAGGTAGCCGACCGCGAGCCCCAGCGACAGCGCGCCCTGCCCGCGGCGACGCATGGTCGCCGCGGGGCGGGGAGCGGTCTGTGCCTGGGTGCTCACGGCCGGTACCGGTACGCCGCGTGCGCTACTTGCCGGCCTCGGCGCGTGCGCGGGTGGCGTAGCCCTTCGGTCCGAAGAAGTCCACGTCGGCCTTCGTCCAACCCCCGAAGAAGTTGATGTTGAAGAGCCTGCCCTTGAACGGGCGCGCCGTGGTCTTGATCGCGATGGTCTTGCCCTTCTTCTTGTACGACTTGAGGTAGGGGATGAAGCCCACCGAGCCGTACGCGGCCTGCGCCTCGGGCGTGTAGAGGAACTTGCCGAACTTCTTGGCCGTGGCGGCGTTGGCCGAGGTCTGGATGGTGGCCACCGGCGACTGGATGAGCATGGTGGGCGTGGGGATCACGTAGTCCTGCTGTATGCCCTCGCGCTGGGCCGCCTGGGCCTCGAACTCGTACTGGATCGCCACGTCGCCCTGGCCTGCGGCGAAGGCCTGCGTCACCTCACGGCCGCTCTTCGCCTGCACCACGACGTTCTTGTAGAAGTTCACGAGGAACGCCTGCGACTCCTCATTGCTCTTGCCGCGGGCCTTGGCCTGACCCCATGCGGCGAGGGCATTCCACTTCGCTGCGCCCGACGTCTTGAAGTCGGCCGTCACGATCTTGACGCCGGGCTTCACGATGTCGTCCCAGTTCTTGATCTTGAGCGGGTTGCCCTTGCGCACGCCGATCACTACCGGGGTGGCGGCCGGCACGGCGCGGTTGGGAAGCTCGCTCTCGTAGGACGGGTTCACGAGGCCGGCGGTGACGAGCCGGCCGATGTCCGGCGCCACCGAGAGGTTCACGAAGTCCGCGGGCTGGCCGTTGGCCACCGCGCGGCTCTGGTCGCCCGAGGCGCCGTACGAGGTGGTGAACTGGGTTCCCTTGCCGATCGCGCTCTTCTGGAAGAGCGGGATGATCTTGTCGAACGCCGGCTGCGGAACCGCGTAGGCGACGAAGTTGACGGTGCCCGAGGCAGAGGCCGCAGAGGCGCTCACGCCGGCGATGGTCGCGAATGCGACGGTGGCGAGGGCGA
>JAFMJQ010000039.1 GCA_017853415.1 Thermoleophilia bacterium
GGCGAGAAGAAGACCGGCTGGGAGGCCCTCGACAAGTGGGTCGGCCCGGACGGCGCCCCCACCGAGGCGGGCGCAATCGGTTCCACGTCGTCGGCCGGCAGCTCGTCGGGCGGCGGCTTCATGGGCTGGCTCAAGCGCCTCTTCGGCGGTAAGTAAGCCTCACGCCATGCGGGTAGCATCCCCCGGGTAAGCCACCAGGGGGATTCCGCATGGCGTCAGGCGCCGCGACCATCAGCAGCATCGAGAAGATCCTGGGCAAGGACGCCAAGGGCCTTCTCGACCACCGATGCAAGACCATCCCGGCCTCGCGCATCAGCGCACCGGGTCCGGACTTCATCGATCGCGTCGTCTCGGGCAGCGACCGGTCGATCCCGGTGCTGCGGTCCCTCCAGCAGATGTTCGACCACGGCCGCCTCGGCGGCACGGGGTACCTGTCCATCCTCCCCGTGGACCAGGGCATCGAGCACTCGGCCGGCGCCTCGTTCGCGAAGAACCCCGCCTACTTCGACCCGGCCAACATCGTGGAGCTCGCCATCGAGGGCGGGTGCAACGCGGTGGCCACTACGTCGGGCGTGCTCGGATCGGTGGCGCGCAAGTACGCGCACAAGATCCCCTTCATGCTCAAGATCAACCACAACGAGTTCCTGGGCTACCCCAACGCCTACGACCAGATCATGTTCGCGTCGGTGGAGCAGGCGCGCGAGATGGGCTGCGTGGCGGTGGGCGCCACGATCTACTTCGGATCCGACGAGAGCAAGCGGCAGATCCAGGAGGTCGCGCAGGCGTTCGAGATCGCCCACGAGCTGGGCATGGCCACCGTGCTCTGGTGCTACCTGCGCAACCCCGCCTTCAAGACCGCCGAGGTGGACTTCCACACGGCCACCGACCTCACCGGCCAGGCGAACCACCTGGGCGTCACGATCCAGGCGGACATCATCAAGCAGAAGGCGCCCGACACGGCGGCACCCGGCTTCGAGACCCTGAAGTTCGGCAAGACCGACCCGCGCATGTACTCGAAGCTCATGAGCGACCACCCGATCGACATGACCCGCTACCAGGTGGCGCACTGCTACATGGGCCGCATCCCGCTCATCAACTCGGGCGGGGCCTCGGGCACCAACGACCTCCACGACGCCGTCTTCACGGCGGTGGTCAACAAGCGTGCGGGTGGCGCCGGCCTCATCAGCGGACGCAAGGCGTTCCAGCGCCCGATGAAGGAGGGCGTCGGCCTGCTCAACGCCATTCAGGACGTCTACCTCTGCGACGAGATCGGCCTGGCCTAGGCGTCCGACCGTGACGTTGGCCACTTGGCCGCCGTCCCCGGCGCGGGTATGGTCGGTGCATGGCACGGGTACGGCATGAGCGATCGGCAGGCGGCGTCCTGCTCGTCCCCGTAGGGGACCACATCCTCGTGCCGCTCATCTCGGTGCCCGGGGGCGACGTCGTGGGGCTGCCCAAGGGTCGCATCGAGAAGGGCGAGTCCACCGTCGAGGCCGCCGTGCGCGAGATGCGCGAGGAGGCCGGCCTCACCGGCATGGTGCTCGAGACCCTCGGCACCATCTCGTACCGCTTCTGGGCGCACGCCGAGAAGAGCCGCGTCAACAAGAGCGTGGACTTCTTCCTCATGCTCTACCGGGCGGGATCGCCCGCGCGCTACCGCCCGGAGGAGGTCGACCACGTGCGGCTGGTGCCGCTGGCCGAGGCCGAGGCGCTGCTCACCCACGATGGCGAGAAGGCCATCATCCGCGCCGCCCGGCGCCGCGTGCGCGACCTCAGCACCGACGGCTTCCTCGCCGTGCGCGATCCGCTCACGCGCGACCGCCTCATCGCGGCGGTCGCGTAGCCGCATGTACGCGCTCAACTTCTACTCGCCGCTGTTCATCGACCAGCTGCGCAAGGGGCGCAAGACCGCCACCATCCGCCTGGGCGACAAGCGCGGCAAGTACGCGCGCGGGCAGCTTGTGTGGGTGACCGTCGGACACCGCCATGGGCCGCGCCAGCGGCTGTTCACGGCGATCATCGACGAGGTCACCGTCAAGCGGGTGGGCGACCTCACGCAGCGCGAGATCGAGCGCGACAACCCCGAGTTCCGCCTGGTCGAGGACATCATGCAGTTCCTCACGCACATCTACTCGCGCGACATCACCGAGGATGACGAGGTGACCGTGGTGCACTTCAGCGAGGTCATCGAGTTCCCGCCGCTGGACTGACCCGCACGGTCCTGCATGCCGACTGGAGCATGCGACCACCGGCCCGGTGGGTGGTGCGGGGAGACGACCGGGGAGATGGCTGGCGCGTGCGTGCGCCCGAGCGCTGGGATCCCGCGCGCCACATGCCACTGCTCGAGCGGCCCGGCAGCGGTGCCGTGGTGGCGGGCTTCGATGTTCCCCTGGGCGTGCCGCATGCGTGGGCGCGCATGGCCGGCGTGGCGTCGTTCGGCGAGGTGCTCGCGCGGCTCGCCGACGCGTCGTGGCCCCGGTTCGCCGAACCCGCGGAGGTTCCCGACGAGATCGGCCCGCGGCGTCCGTTCTACCCGCGTGCCCCCGGTGGCAGCCGGCAGGCGCACCTCGTGGAGGGCCTGGGCCTGGACTCCCCGCAGCAGCTGCTGCGCGCGTGCGATCGCCCGGTGCCCGGCGTGATCACCGCCGCAGCCCCGGTGTTCTGGCTGGTGGGCCCGCAGCAGGTGGGCAAGGCGGCCATCAGCGCGTGGCGCGAGGTGGTGGTGCCCGCCGTGGCACATGACCACGTGCGCATGTGGCCCTTCGACGGCGCCCTGCCCGACCTCCTCGGCCCCGGGTCGGTGGTGCTGGCCGAGTGCTACCCGCGCGCGGCGTACGCCTGGCCGCTGGGGTTCCCCGGCGCCGGGTGGAGCAAGCGGCGCCAGGCCGACCGCCGGGCGCGCGGGCGCGAGGCGCTGGCGTGGACGCGGGCGTCGGGCCTGCCAATCCACCTCGACCCCGCCATGCGGGCGGCGATCGACGACGGCTTCGGCGCGGCGCCATCGGGCGAGGATCCCTTCGATGCCACCCTGGGCGCGCTGCAGATGATCGCGGTGATCGACGGCCTGGTGCCCGCCGGCCCGCCGCCGGGCCTGCCCCCGGCGCAGGCGGCCGTGGAGGGGTGGATACTCGGCAGGCCCGCGGGCGACTGACGCCCCGGGCGCCTCCCCGCCCCGGCCCCCGGCGGCCGGGGCGTCAGCCCGTGCCGAGGCTGGTGACGGTCATCGAGATCCCCGTGGCATCCACCTGCACGCCGCAGGGATTGTCCTCGGTGAGCCGCAGGCGCACCTGGTAGGTGCCGGCCGGAAGGTTCACCGGACCGTTCACGTCGGCGGCCACCCCGAGGATGGTCATGAGCTGCGTGGTGGTGGGAGCGTTCATCATGGGCCCCGAGGTGACCGACCCGAGGCTGCTGCCGCCCGACCACACCTCGGCGGACAGCTGGATGGGGATGGTGCCCGCCGCCACGATCTGCGCCGTCGCCCCGATCTGCAGCCGGCTGGTGGAGGGGAGGGTGACGTTCTGCGTGAGGAGGTCGGTTGGGCCGCACGCAACGACAGACGCGCCAGATGCGGTCCACGTGCGCCCGGACGTGGGTCCGGCGGGGCCCGTCGCCCCGGTCGCACCTACAGGCCCCTGGGGTCCCTGCGCACCGGTTGCGCCCGCGGGCCCGGTTGCTCCGGTGGGTCCCGTGGCGCCGATGGGCCCGGCGTCGCCCTCGTATCCGCGCGGGCCCCGCGGCAACTGGCCCCTCTTGAAGTCCACCGCCAGCAGCGAGCCGTTTCGCACCTTCTTCGAGGTGACGGCGGAATTCCTGAGCTGCGCGGTGCCGACCGAGTCACGGGGGATCGCCACCACGGCATAGCCGGTGCCGCCGAGGGCCACGGCGAGGGCGATGAGGGAGACCACCATCGGTGGCGATATCCAGCGTGTGAAGGGGTTCCGGCGCATTGCGAGGGAGGGACGTTTCGTACAGGACTGTACTCCCCTCCACCCGCATGCGCCGCGCGCGCCGCGCGCCCTATGGGGCGCGGGGCGCGGCGTGTCAGCTCGGCTGCGGCACGATCCTGATGTACGGCTTGGGCTCCTGCCAGCCGTCCGGCCAGATCTCCTTGGCCTCGTCGTTGCTCACCGTGCCCGCGATGATGACGTCGCCACCCTGCTGCCACTGCGCGGGCGTGGCCACGCGGTGCCTGGCGGTGAGCTGCAGCGAGTCGATCACCCGCAGCACCTCGTCGAAGTTGCGGCCGGTGGTCATCGGGTAGACGAGCAGCAGCTTGAGCTTCTTGTCGGGACCGATGACGAACACGTTGCGCACCGTCTGGTTGTCGGCGGGGGTGCGCACCAGGGGGTCGCCCTCCACCTCGGCCTCGAGCATGCCGTAGGCCTTCGACACCGCGAAGTCGGCGTCGCTGATGATCGGGTAGTTGGGGGCCGTCCCCTGGGTCTCCTCGATGTCCTTCGCCCACTCCTCGTGGCGGTCGAGGGGGTCCACCGAGAGGCCGATGATCTTCACGCCCCGCGTGTCGAACTCCGGCTTGATGCGCGCCATGTAGCCGAGCTCGGTCGTGCACACCGGGGTGAAGTCCTTCGGGTGCGAGAAGAGCACCGCCCACGAGTCGCCGATCCAGTCGTGGAAGCTGATCGTGCCCTCGGTCGTCTGCGCCGTGAAGTCGGGCACCGTCTGGTTGATGCTGAGTCCCATGCGTCCTCCTGCCGGGCCCTCGTGGGCCATTGACAGAAGTTATGCAAGCGAACAGCGCTCGTTATGGCAAGGGGCGGCGGCCCGATGCGACGCGGGCGCGGGCCGCGTTCATACGCGGCCCGCGCCCGGCGACCCAGCGGAGAGGGGGGGATTTGAACCCCCGTCGGACCCTGAAGCCCGAAACGGTTTTCGAGACCGCCGCATTCGACCGCTCTGCCACCTCTCCGCGCGGGAGCGTACCAGCGCCGGTGCTATACGATGCCGCGGCCCGGAGAGGTGTCCGAGCGGTCTAAGGAGCGCGCCTGGAAAGCGCGTAATCGGGTATCCCCCGGTTCGAGGGTTCAAATCCCTCCCTCTCCGCTGACCGGGACGCGGGGGGGTGGTACCCTCTCGCGTCCCGGGCAGTTAGCTCAGCGGGAGAGCGCCCGCCTCACACGCGGGAGGTCACTGGTTCAATCCCAGTACTGCCCATGCCCCCCGGCAGCAGCCGCACCGGCCGTCTGTGCACGACGGCCGGCTGGCCCCCACGGTCGTCAGTCCGGGGTGCCCTTCGACCGTCGCGCACGCGCCGTCTTGGCCGCAAGCACGAACACGCGCGCGAGCCCCACCAGCACCACGAGGTCGAACAGCATCTGGATGGTCACCACCCAGCGGGCCGTGGGCGACACCGCGGCGATGTCACCGAACCCGGTGGTCGACAGCGTGGTGACCGTGAAGTAGATGGCGTCGCTCTTGTCGAGGACCTCCGTGAACGACCCGGGGTTGGCGATGCACAGCGAGGCGTAGGTGAGGGCGAACACCGCGACCAGCATGGTCACCAGCACCATCAGGCTCGTGGCGGCGCGCACCTCGGGATAGGGGTCGCGCATGGTGCGCATGAGCTGCAGGGCGATCACCCCGACCACCAGGGCGATGCCGATGGCCATCCCGAGCCCGGGCGTGCCCTCCACGAGGTCGCCGGGCGGCACGATGATGTACATGATCACGATCGCCACGATCGACAGCAGCATCCTGCCCGTGGCGCGCACGATCACGCGCGTGCGCTGCGCGGGGGTGAGGTTGGCGTAGGGGGCGTTGACGTCGTCGTGGTCCGCCATCGGGGGGTGAGGCTATCGGTGGCCCCGGACCCCCTCCCGGGCCGATAGGGTGCGTGCATGCCCCTTTCGCGCCGCCTGGTCATCGCCGTCGCCGGTGCCGCCCTCGTGGCCATCGTTCCCGCCGCCGCACACGGCGGGGCGGCCGGGGGCTCCCCGGACGACGCCACCAGCGACATCGGCATCGCGCGCGACACGGCCGGGCTGCAGGCATTTGCGCGCGCGGTGTCCGACCCCGGCAGCCCGCGGTACCGCGAGTACCTGACGGTGCGCCAGGTGGCCGTCCGATTCGGGGCGCGCCCTTCGGCGGTGCGCGCGGTGCGCGCCCGGCTCGCGAAGGCGGGATTCGGCCCCGGTCGCCTGGACGTCACCCGGGGGTTCCTCACCGTGCCGACGCCGCCGAAGCGGGCACAGGACCTGCGGCGGGTTGCGCACGGCCTCGGCGGCCTGGTCACCGGCGTGGAGACCTCACTGCGCGGCCCCCGGCCCCGGCTCGTGCCCGCGGGAATCGCCAACACGCCCACGCTCGGGGGGTGGCCGTCGCGCACCGGCACGGCCAGGGGATGCGCGCAGGGCACATCGCTCCCCATGCCGCGGCAGGCGGCCCAGCAGGCGGCGTTCCCGAAGTCGCTCGCCTATGTGCCGAACCAGTTCCAGACCGCCTTCGGCTTCGCCCCCCTGCATCGCACGGGCGTACGCGGCCAGGGATCGCACGTCGCCGTGCTGCAGTTCGGCGCCGGGTACAGCCCGGGTGACATCACCGCGTTCGCAACCTGCTTCGGCCTGGGAACCCCGAACGTGCGCACGGTGCTGGGCGACATCACCGCCCCGCTCGACCCCGCGCGGTCAGGTGGAACCGCCGAGGCCACCCTCGACGTGCAGTCGGTGATCACCGCCGCCCCGGCGGCACGCGTGAGCGTGCTGGAGGGCAGCGACAGCGCCTCGACCGCCGAGTTGTTCTCGATGGCGCTCGACGTGCGCAGGATGGGCACCCTGCCGGACGCCATCTCGAGCAGCTGGGGCGATTGCGAGTTCCTCGTGCAGCTGAGCGGCCAGCCGGGAACGCCGGGGTCGGGCCAGCGCGTGCTGGCCGACTGGGTGGCCGCCACCGCGGCGGCATCGGGCGTGTCGGTGATGGCCGCCACCGGTGATTCCGGCGCGCAGTCGTGCGCGCACGATGTGTCCGGGGTGCCGGTCGACGAGCCCGATCTGCTCGCCCAGCTTGCCACCAACTGGGTGGGCTACCCGGCGTCGTCGCCGTGGTTCACCGGGGTGGGCGGCACCGACATGATCCTGCGCCGCAACAACACCCTGCGCCATCAGTGGGCGTGGAACGATCGCACCACCATCGGCCTGCCGCCGATGGAGCCCGGCACCATGGGCGGCGTGCCGGCCACGATGTTCCCCGCGGGCGGTGGCACGGGCGGCCAGAGCCAGTTCTATTCGATGCCGTGGTACCAGCGCGCCGTGGGAGTGCCCGGCGCGCGGCGCACCTCGCCCGACGTGAGCATGTTCGCGGCGCGATCGCTGGCGCTCTACTGCTCGGCCCGCACGCCGGGATCAACCGGGCTCGACGGTCCGGGGTGCCCGCCACCGATCGTGGGCGACGGGTGGTTCCCCGTGGCCGGCACGTCGTTCGCCAGCCCCCTGTTCGCGGGAGCCCTGGCACTGGCCAACCAGGTGGGCCGCAGGGCCGGCACCGGTCGCGTGGGGTTCGTCAATCCCCTGCTCTACGACGCCTCGGCGGTGGGGGAGAGGGCCGTGATGGACGTGACCCTCGGCAACAACGACGTGCTCGACACGCGCAAGTGCTGCTGGGCGGGCCCCGGCTACGACATGGCCACGGGCGTGGGCACGGTGAACGCGGCCGCGCTGGCCGAGCTCGCGAGGCGCGCCGGGGGCTAGGTCAGTGGCCGGGTGCGTCGGGGTCGATCTCCCCGGCGCGCATGGCGATGCTCACGGCGTGGGCGCGCGTGCGGGCACCCAGCTTGTGCATGGCCGACTCCATCACGGTGCGCACGTCACGGGCGCTCATGCCCAGGTCGTCGGCCACCTCGTGCCAGTTCATGCCGAGCGCCAGCAGCGTGACCACCCGGCGCTCGCCGTCGTCGAGCACGCCTCCCGTGTGGTCGGCCACCACCGGCACCGGCTCGTTGAAGTTCTTGTCGGCCTGGTCGTCGTCGTCCAGGCCCGCCGGGTCACCCGTGACCTGCGGGTTGATGAAGATCGAGAGGTGCAGCCCCGGTGCCACGTTGGCGGTGGCGTTGAACTCGATGTCCACGGGGGTGCCGTCCGACCTCAGCACCGAGAACCGCCCGACGGTTCCCCCGCGCGAGAGGAAGTCGGCCCAGATGTCGTCGAGGAACGGCCGGTAGTCGGGCATGGTGATGTCGTCGATGCGCAGGGTGCGAAGCGTCGCCAGGTCGTAGCCCAGCAGCACCAGCGCCGCGGTGTTGGCGTTCACGTACCGACGATCGTCGTCGGCCAGCAACATCGGATTGCGCGACTGCGAGAAGAGCGTCCAGAGGGCCTCGTCATCCGCGACGACGCCGCGGGGAGGCTGGGCCTGGGGTGGGTCGTCGTGGTCGCTCACGTCGTGCCTCGTCTCCTGCGGACTCATTGAGGCCCCGGTAGCACCGGAGGAATGTCTTCTCCCCTGTGAGTCTAGGCGCGTACGGCCTCGCCTTACAAAAAAACGCCCGTCGCCTTGCGGAAAACCGATGGTCTCCGGCAGGTCAGATGTCGCGCCGCCCGAGCAGCGCCCGCCCGAGGGTGAGCTCATCCGCGTGCTCGAGGTCGGCGCCCACGGGCAGCCCGCTGGCCAGGCGGGTCACGCGCAGGCGCCCGCGCACGCGGTCGGCCAGGAAGAGCGCCGTGGCCTCGCCGGCCATGGTGGGGTTGGTGGCGATCACCAGCTCGGTCACGCCGTCGCGCTCGATGCGCTGGTCGAGCTCGGCGATGCGGAGGTCCTCGGGGTCGACGCCGTCGATGGGCGACAGGGCCCCGCCCAGCACGTGGTACCGCCCGCGGAACTCGTGGGTGCGCTCGATCGACACGATCGCCGACGGCTCCTCCACCACGCAGATGACGGTGGCGTCGCGGCGGGGGTCGGCGCACACCGGGCAGAGGTCGCCCTCGGCGAACGAGAAGCACTGCGAGCACGGACCGATGCGCTCCACCACCGCCATGATGGCCTCCGCCAGCGCCTGCGGGCGCTCGGGAGGGGCCTTCAGCAGGTGGAACGCCAGGCGCTGCGCGCTGCGCGGGCCGATGCCCGGCAGGCGCGCGAGCTCGGCCACGAGGGCGTCCACCGACGGTGTGAGGATCGATGCCATGCGGCGGGCGGTGCCCTAGAAGCCCGGGAGCCCCAGCCCGGAGAGGCCGCCCGTCACGGCGCCCAGCCGCTGGTTGGCAAGCTCCTGGGCCGCGCGCAGGGCCTCGTTGGTGGCCGCCACGATGACGTCCTGCAGCATCTCGACGTCCTCTGGGTCGACGGCTTCGGGGCTGATCTCCACGCTCACCACCTCGAGCGCCCCGGTGACGGTGGCCGTCACGGCGCCCCCGCCGGCGGATGCCGACACGGTCTCGCGCGTGAGCTCGTCCTGCACCCGCGCCATGTCCTCCTGCATCTTCTGCATCTGCTTCATCAGCTTCTGCTGGTTCATCGCCACGGCTCTCTACTCCCTGTTCTCGGTGTCGATCAGCTCGGCGTCGAACGCCGCCCGGATCTCCTCGATGATCTTCTCGTGGTCCACGGGGCCGTCGTCGGCGTCGCCGCGTCCGGGCTGGGCACCCGCCGGTGCCGCAGCGGCAGCGCCGGGAATCTCGGTGAACGCCACGGCGAGGTCCTGCCCGCACACGTCGCCGATGACGGCCGCCACGCCGCTTCGCTCGTCGGGGCGCGACAGCATGGCGACGGCCACGCTGCCGCTCACCGCGATGGTCACCGTGCCGGCGTCCACCGCGGATACCTCGGACCCCTGCAGGAACGCATGAAGGTGCGGCGAGCGCTGCTCGAGGATCCCCAGGATGCGCGGCCACGCGCGCCCGATGTGTTCGCGGTCGGCCGGGATGGGCTCGGCGGGCGGGGGCACGGCGGCGGCCGGGGGCACCGGTGCCGGCTCGTCGGCGCCAGGCGCCGTGGCATCGCCGGGCGGGGCCGTGACCGCGGCGTCGACCGGCTCGCCGGCATCGCCGGGCGCGGAGGCGCCCGGTGCTGCGGCGGGCTGCGCATCGCTTGGCGCGGCGTCAGCGGGCACCGACGCCGCATCGTCGGCGGGCGCGGGAGGCTGGGCATCCGCCGCGGCCGGGGCGGCGGCGGGGGCAGCGGAAGGGGCGGCAGCAGGCGCCGCATCGGGCGTGGGAGGGGTCGGCGCGGCGGCGCGCGGGGGCGCGGGGGCCTGCACGGGCGGCGCGGCGGCGGGCGCTCCCCGCTCCAGTCGCTCCACCCGGGTGGCCACGCCCTCGATGCCCGCATCGAGGTACGGACGCGACAGCTTCGCGGCCACGAGCTCGAGCTGGATGCGCGGGTCGGCCTGGCCGTGGCGGATGCGCACCTGGGCGTCGCCGATGAGGTCGATGGCCCGCACCACCTGCGTGGGGCTCAGCTGGTTGGCCTGGGCATGCAGGCGGTCGAGCTCCTCGGGCGCCAGCGCCCACTCCTCGCGCGCCTGCGCGCCCTGCTGCAGCAGGCAGGCGTAGCGCAGGTGGGTGATGAGGCCGCGCATGAGCTGCTCGGGATCGGCACCGCCATCGAGCGTGCCCTCCAGCAGCTCGAAGGCGCCGGCGGCGTCGCCCTGCGCCATGAGGTCGACGAGGTCGAACAGCGTCTCGCGCGCCACCACGCCGAGCAGGTCGAGCGCATCGGCCACCTCCACGCGGCCGTCGCCGAACGTGGCGATCTGGTCGAGCAGCCCCAGGGCATCGCGGTACGACCCATCGGCGGCGCGCGCCACCAGGTCGAGTGCCTGCGGGGTGGTCTCGATTCCCTCCGACTGCGCCACGCGCTCGAGCACCGTCATGAGGTTCGCCACCCCGGGCTTGCGCAGCGTGTAGGTCTGCAGGCGCGAGCGGATGGTGGGGAGGATGTCCCAGGGGTGGGTGGTGCACAGGATCACCACGAGCTGCGGCGGCGGCTCCTCGAGGGTCTTCAGCAGGGCGCTCGCCGCGCCCTCCTGGATCTGATGCGCCTCGTCCATGATGGTCACGCGGTAGCGCGATGCCACCGGCGCGTAGCGCACGCTCTCGAGCCACTCGCGCATCTCGTCGATGCGCCGGGCGCTCGATGCGGCGTCCACCTCCACAACGTCGAGCCAGTCGTCGCGGCCGATGCGCAGGCACGAGTCGCATTCGCCGCAGGGCGTGGGGGTGGGTGCCGGGAAGGCCTGGCAGTTGAGGCACCGGGCGAGGATGCGCGCCGTGGTGGTCTTGCCCGTGCCACGCGGACCCGAGAACAGGAACCCGTGCGCGATGGTGCCGCGCTCGAGCGCGTTGCCCAGCGTGCGCGCCACGTGCTCCTGGCCGACGAGATCCTCGAATCGGCGGGGCCGGTAGCGGTTGTAGAGGCTCTGTCCTGGGTCTGTCACGTGAGAAGAGGTGTGACCGTGCACCCGCCGTCGAATACCTGCCGGGAGGTGGTACCCGGGGACGTGGCTCCGGCGAGGGAACCCCACTGCGCGTGAGCGGGTCCGCTTAAGGCTGCTTCCTTCCGGACCTGACCTGGTTCACGGTCGCCCACCGAATGGGACCTCGCCTTCAATGCCTCGTCATCCGAGCCCATGCCTCCGAGTAGGACCCTCGGGCGGGAATTCAGCCCCGCTGTAGCGGATTGCGGATACAGGGCACCGCTAGCTCCCCGCCTAGCACGGTCACACGGTGAGGATACTTCAGCCGGACTGCTTGCGCGCATCGGCGTCTGCCTTTGCCTGCGCGCGACGCTCTGCCTTGGCCGCCTTGGCCTCGGCCTTCTTCTCGTCGGCGTCCTTCGGCATGATGCGCGGGCTGATGCGCTCGCCCTTCTTGCGGGCGTTCATCGCGCCGAATATGGCGGCCACGCCGCCGCCGATCATGGCCATGGTGAGCGAGATGTAGAGCCACACGGCGGCGCCGCCCTGGGCGCCGGTGATGGCCCACATGATCGTGCCCCACGCGAGGCCGATGAGGAGTCCGAGGCCGATGGTGCGAAACCGCTTCGCATCTCCGCCCTTCTCACGCATGCGCTCGCCGACTCCCATGGCATGAGTGTACGGAAGCCCGCGGCGACTACAATCGCCCGCTGGCCCGCCCCGAGGAGGTCCCCATCGCCATCAGGGTCATGAAGTTCGGCGGCTCGTCCGTCGCCGACGCCGAGAAGATCAGGAACGTCGCACGTCGCATCGCCGCTGCGCGGGAGCAGGGTGACGACGTCGTGGCCGTGCTCTCGGCGATGGGCAAGACCACCGACGGCCTCGTGGCGCTCGCCGACGAGATCTCGCAGTCGCCCGCGCCGCGCGAGATGGACATGCTGCTGTCCACGGGCGAGCGGGTGTCGTGCGCGCTCATGGCCATGGCGCTGCACGACCTGGGGCACGACGCCGCGTCGTTCACCGGCTCGCAGGCGGGAATCCTCACCGACACCGCCCACACCAAGGCCAAGATCATCGAGATCAACCCCGATCGCCTGGTGGAGCAGCTGGGGCAGGGGCACGTGGTGCTGGTGGCCGGCTTCCAGGGCATGTCCACCGATCGCAACGTCACCACGCTGGGGCGCGGCGGCAGCGACACCACCGCGGTGGCGCTGGCGGCGGCGCTCGATGCCGAGGTGTGCGAGATCTACACCGACGTCACGGGCGTGTTCACCGCCGACCCGCGCATCGAGCCCGGTGCCGCCAAGTTGCCGCTCATCAGCCACGAGGAGATGCTCGAGATGGCCGCCTCGGGCTCGAAGGTGCTGGCGCTGAGGTCCGTGGAGGTCGCGCGCCTGCACGACGTGCCGCTTCACGTGCGGTCATCATTCGCCCCCGATGAGGGGACCTGGATCACCAAGGAGACTCCCATGATGGAGAGGGCTTTCGTGTCGGGCATCGCCCACAAGAGCGACGAGGCCAAGGTCTCGCTGCTCGGGGTGGAGGACCAGCCCGGCGTGGCGGCCGCAGTGTTCACGGCGCTGGCCGACGCGCTCATCAACGTGGACACCATCATCCAGAACGTCGGTGTCGATGGCCGGGCCGACCTCTCGTTCACCGTTCCGCTGCCCGACCTGCGCAAGGCGCTCGACGTGATCGAGGGCATGGGCGCCGCGCTGCCGCACCGCGAGACGATCTCCGACGACCAGATCGGCAAGGTGTCGCTCATCGGCGAGGGCATGCGGTCGAACCCGGGCATCGCGGCCCTCATGTTCCGCGTGCTCGCGGCCGAGGGCATCAACATCCAGATGATCGACACCTCCACCATCCGCATCACCGTGGTCATCGCGCGCAGCGAGGTGGACCGCGCGGTGCGCGCACTGCACGAGGCCTTCGACCTGGCCAGCGAGGCGGAGCGCCGCGGTGTTTAACGTGGCCGTCGTCGGCGCCACCGGCGCCGTCGGCTCCACGATGATCCGCGTGCTCGAGGAGCGGGGGTTCCCGGTCACCGAGCTCCGGCCCCTTGCCTCGGCGCGCAGCGCCGGCACGGTGGTGGAGTACCTCGGCAAGCCGTTCGAGGTGCAGGAGCTCACCGAGGATTCCTTCGAGAACATCCAGATCGCCCTGTTCTCGGCCGGCGGCCAGCGCTCGCGCGACTTCGCGCCCGCGGCCGTGGAGGCCGGCGCGGTGGTCATCGACAACTCGTCGGCGTTCCGCATGGATCCGCGCGTCCCGCTGGTGGTGCCCGAGGTCAACGAGGCCGACATCGAGGGGCACGAGGGCATCATCGCCAACCCCAACTGCGTGGCCGCCCCGCTGGTGGTGGCGCTGGGGCCCATCGCCGATGCCGTGGGCCTGGAGCGGGTCATCGTGTCGTCGTATCAGTCGGTGAGCGGAACCGGCGTCGCGGCCATCGAGGAGCTCCGCACCCAGACCGCCGGCAACCTCGCGGGCGATGAGCCGGCCCCGCAGGTGTACCCGCACCCCATCGCCTTCAACGTCATCCCGCACATCGACGTGTTCGAGGACAGCGGCTACACGGGCGAGGAGGTCAAGGTGGGCAACGAGACCCGCAAGATGCTGCACCTGCCCGACCTCGCGGTGTCGGCCACCTGCGTGCGCGTGCCCGTGATGCGCTCGCATTCGGAGGCCGTGCACATCGAGACCACCGATCCCATCTCGGCCGAGGCCGTGCGCGAGCTGCTCATGCTCGCCCCGGGCGCCGTGGTGCTGGATGAGCCCGCCAGCAACACCTACCCGCTGGCACGCGACGCCGAGGGCAGGGACGAGGTGTTCATCGGGCGCATCCGGAAGGACGCCTCGCACCCCAACGGCCTGGCCATGTGGATCGTGGCCGACAACCTGCGCAAGGGCGCGGCCAGCAACGCGGTGCAGATCGCCGAGAGCCTCGTGACGAAGGGCTGGCTCTAGGCCGAGGGGCCTTCCGGGGCCTCGGCGAGCGGGGCCTCATCGAACGGGATCGGGCCCGCGGGGGATGGCACCATCCGGCGCATCTGGGGGTGGCCCTCCGCCGCGCGGTCGCGGCAGGCGGCGCATGAGGGGCGCACGATGTCGTCGGGGCGCATGGTGGCCTCGGTGCTGGCCGCGCCGTGTGCCGGATCGCAGCGGCAGAGGCCCTCGAAGGGGTCCTCCGGTGAGGGCACGCCCGCCTCGCGCTCGGCATCGCGCAGCAGGCCGAAGGCCTCGGTGACGAGCGCCTCGGCGGCGGGCACCTCGTCGGCGGCGGTCGCCTGGTCGAGCTCGGCCTGCGCGCGACGGGCCACGCGCAGGGCCGCGTCGAGGCGGTCGTCCGCCCGGGCGTGGTGCTCGGGCAGCACGGCCAGCACGTCGAGGCGGGCCCCGATGGCGTCGAGCCTCACGCGCGCCATGGCGGTGCGATCCACCATCTCGTCCCGGCGCACGCGCCGGTTGCGCCGTATGCCGAATGCCGCGGCCCACACGCCGCCGATCAGCGCGATGCCCAGCAGACCGAGCAGGGCCCGGGTGGAGTCGCTGCTGGTGGGGGCGAGGGGCGGCCCGGCGGCGGCGCGCGCGGCGGCGTCCGCACGCTGGATGGGGTCGGTGATGGCCCCCACGCGGGCGGCCCGCAGGTCGCGGGTCATGGCGGCCTGGGTGCGCGGCCCGGCCACCCCGGTGGGGCGGTCGGGCGCCACGGCCACCACCAGGCCCGCGAAGGCGAGCCGCCTGCGCAGGGCGGCCGCGTATTCGCGCATCGATGCCGCGCCGGCCGGTCCGGTGACCACCGCGATGCGCACCGGCCGGCCGGCCCGCTCGAGGTCGTCGGCCACGGCCTCGAGCCGCGCCTGCGCATCGGCCGTGCCCGTGCCGCCAACGGCCGGGCTCACGTATGCCGAGCCCTGCTGCAGGGCCTCCAGTGCCGGGTCGGCCAGCGCGGGGGCGGCCAGGGCGAGTGCGGCGATGAGCGCCGCGACGAGGGCGGCGACGCGGCGCATCACGCGGGCAGCGGGGCGCCGCGGGGCGCGGGGCGAAGGTCGCCGATGGCGGCCTTCGCGCGCTCGGCAAGGCCCGGCACCAGCCCGCCGAGCTCCATCCGCATCAGGCTCACCTGTCCGCGGCTGCGCACGGGGCGGAAGCCCAGGCGCTCCAGCATGTGGAGGTCGAACAGCGTGTGGCCCAGGGCCGCCCGCTCCCCGGGGTCGACCTCATCGGGGTAGCGCATGGCAAATGCCTCGATGGCCTGCATGCCGCGGCCCTTGATGTCGGCGAGTGCCTCGAGCACCAGGCGCTCGATCGACCCCGCGGGGTCGGAGCCCTGCACGTATGCGCACGTGATGAGCGCGGCGTCACGCGCCGGGGGCCCGGCCGGCAGCACCTGGGCGCGCGGGAATGCCGTGGATGGCCCGTACTGCAGCACCCCGATGACCGCGTCGCCGTCGCTCAGCATGCGCCCCCACGGGCCGAACTGGCGCTCGGTGCGGTGTGCCCAGCGGTCGCGCTCCGACTCGTCGCTGCCCCCGCGCAGGGTCTGCCAGAACACGCAGTCGCTGCAGCAGGCGGGGAGGTCGCGCACGGATGCGCGCGTGAGCGGGATGGGTCGCACGTCGTCAATCTAGGCGACGGCGAAGACGTGACCGA
>JAFMJQ010000040.1 GCA_017853415.1 Thermoleophilia bacterium
GCCGACCACGGCGCGGCGGAGACCACCGGGGCGATCGCCGGGTCGGCCCCGTCCGCAAGGTGCACCGCACGTGCCGGGCCATCCCCTGTGACCACCGCGAGGGCGTCACCGCTCAGCGCGATCGCCGCGGCAGACCCTCCCGCGAGGGACATCGCGAGCGACTCCGGGGCATCGTCCTGCACCTCGATCACCGGCAGCCCGTTCCCCGGGGCTCCCCCGTCCGGCGCCGGGTCCGCACCGTCGCCCGCAGCGGGCTGCGCGCCGGCGAGTTCGACCACCCGTCGGGCCAGGGTGGTGAACTCGAACTCCTTGAAGGCCGCGGCGAGTGCCGCCAGTCGATCGGCATCGCGCGTGATGAGGGGTGCGTCGGCCGGGTCGACATCGAGCGGCACGTTGACGTCGATCACCGAGAGGTCGCGGCACAGGCGCGCCATGTCGGCGTGCTCGGTGAGGTTCTCGCGGCGCTTCGGGGTCTGCTCGTCGGCGTGGGCCAGGATCTCCTCGAGCGACCCGTACTTGGCCATGAGCTGCGCGGCGGTCTTCTCGCCGATGCCCGGCACCCCCGGCAGGTTGTCGCTGGAGTCGCCGATCATCCCCCGCAGATCCGGCATCTTGGGCGGCGGCACCCCATAGCGCTCCTCCACCTTGGCGGGGTCGTACCGCGTGGTGTCGGTGACCCCCCGTCCGGTGGCGAGCACGCTGACGTTGTCGTCGACGAGCTGGAGGGCGTCGCGGTCCCCGGTGAGCACCGTCACGCGCAGCCCGGCATCCGAGGCCCGCCGCGCGAGGGTGCCGATGACATCGTCGGCCTCGAACCCCTCCTTCTCGACGTTGATGGCCCCGAAGGCCTCCATCAGCGGGCGGAAGTGCGGCGACTGGGCCTTGAAGCCCTCCGGCGTGGCCGAACGCCCCGCCTTGTACTCGGGGTAGATCTCATCCCGGAAGGTCTTGCCGGGCGGATCCCACGCCACGATCACCCGCGACGGCTTCTCCTCATCGATCACCTTGATCGTCATCGCCGCGAGCCCGTAGAGCGCGTTGGTGGGCATGCCATCCGCCCTGCTGATGCTCTCGGGCAGGGCGAAGAACGCACGGAAGGCCAGGCTGTAGCCGTCGATGAGCAGGATCTCGCCGGCGGGGTTGATGGCATCCGTGCTCACGTGGGCGAGTCTATCCGGCAGGTGTCACGTACCCGTGGGGGAATCCCATTGCGACGGGTATTGTCCCGCCCTCGTCTACGTGGAGGACCTCGTGGGAGTCACCCCAAGCGCGCAGTTCAGCATCACCCTGCGGATCGAGCTCGAGACCGGCCGTCCCGGCCTCGCCGCGGACGTCGCCAAGGCCATCAGCGACCAGGGCGCGTCGATCTCGTCGATGGAGGTGGTCGAGGCCGACCACCGCCGCGTGGTGCGCGAGGTCGTGGTGGACGCCACGAGCGTGGAGAACGAGGACGAGGTCGTGGAGGCCGTGCGCGCACTCGACGGCGTCACCGTGACGTCGGCCGAGGACCGCACGTTCCGGCTTCACAACGGCGGGAAGATCGAGATGGTGCCGCGCGCGCCCCTCAGCACCCGCGAGGACCTCTCGGTGGCCTACATGCCCGGCGTGGCCAGCGTGGCCCGGCGCATCGCGGAGGACCCGGAGGCGGCGTTCGAGTACACGCTCAAGCGCAACATGGTCGCCGTGATCACCAACGGCACGGCGGTGCTCGGCCTGGGGGACATCGGGGCGGCCGCGGGCATGCCCGTGATGGAGGGCAAGTCGCTGCTCTTCAAGGAGTTCGCCGACGTGGATTCCTACGCCATCTGCGTGGACACCCACGACGCCAAGGAGCTCATCGCCGTGTGCGAGGCCATCGCGCCGGCCTTCGGGGGCATCAACCTCGAGGACATCGCCGCCCCCGTGTGCTTCGAGGTGGAGGACACCCTCAAGGAGCGGCTGGAGATCCCCGTCTTCCACGACGACCAGCACGGCACCGCCGTGGTGCTGCTCGCGGCGCTCATCAACGCCTGCAAGATCACCGGGCAGGACATGAAGGACCTCAAGGTGGTCGTCAACGGCATCGGCGCATCCGGCGTGGCGTGTTCGAAGATCCTCATGAACGCGGGCGTCACCAACATCATCGGGTGCGACACCCGCGGGGCCATCTACAACGGGCGCACCGAGAACATGAACTTCATGAAGGACTGGTACGCCGAGAACACCAACCCCGAGGGCATCACGGGCGACCTCACCGAGGCCATCAAGGGCGCCAACATGTTCGTGGGCCTCTCCGGCCCCGGCACCTTCTCGGTCGACCAGCTGAAGAGCATGGCCAAGGACCCCCTGGTGTTCGCCATGGCGAACCCCACCCCCGAGATCATGCCGGAGGTCGCGGCACCGTACGTGCGCGTCATGGCCACCGGTCGTTCGGACTACCCCAACCAGATCAACAACGTGCTCGCCTTCCCCGGCATCTTCCGCGGCGCCCTCGACGTTCGGGCCCGACAGATCAGCGAGGGCATGAAGGTGGCGGCCGCACAGGCGATCGCCGACGTCATCACCGACGACGAGCTGCACGAGGACTACATCATCCCGAGCGTCTTCAATCCCGAGGTCGCCCCCGCGGTGGCCGCGGCCACCCGCCGGGTGGCCATCGACGAGGGCTTGGCCCGCATCACCCCCGAGGACTGACCGCCGGGGACGTGGCGGAACGGTAGACGCGGCGGACTCAAACTCCGCTCCTGGAAACAGGGTGTGGGTTCGACTCCCACCGTCCCCACTTCAGCCGTACGGCGCCCGGGTAGTGTGGCCGTATGAGAGCGGTCGTGGCCACGGGGCCCGGCGGGCCCGAGGTTCTGCGCCTCGCCGATGTGACTGACCCCACGCCCTGCGAGGGCGAAGTGCTGGTGCGCGTGCGCGGCACGGCCGTGAACCGGGCCGACATCCTGCAGCGGCGCGGGCTGTATCCCCCTCCCCCGGGTGCCAGCGAGATCCTCGGCCTCGAGGCGGTGGGCGAGGTCGTCGGGCTGGGCCCCGGTGCAGGCGCCGGGCCTCGCCCGGGTGATCGCGTGATGTGCCTCGTGGGCGGCGGCGCCTACGCCGAGCTGGTGGCGGTGCCCGCGGCCAACTGCATCGCGGTGCCCGAAGGCCTGTCGTGGGCGGAGGCCGCGGCGATACCAGAGGTCTTCATCACCGCGTACCAGGGCCTCGTGCGCCTGGGCGGTCTCTGCCCCGGCGATACCGCCCTCGTGCACTCGATCGCCAGCGGTGTGGGCACCGCCGCGGCGCAGGTCTGCAGGGCGATCGGAGCGCGCTGCATCGGCACCTCCCGATCCGAGGGCCGCGCCGAGGCGGGCACCACGTGGGGAGCGATCCCCCTGCCGGTGCCCGGTGGCGAGTTCGCCGATCGCGTGCGCGACATCACGGACGGGGCTGGGGCCGCCGTCATCCTCGACCTCGTCGGCGCCGCATACCTCGCGGAGAACGTGCGCTGCCTCGCGCGCGGGGGTCACATCGTGCTCACCGGCCTCGTCGGCGGGCGCCGTGGGGAGCTGGACATGGGCGCGCTGCTCTCCGCCCAGGGGACGATCGTGGGGTCCACCCTCCGCGGACGGACGACCGAGGAGAAGCAGGTGATCATGCGCGAGTTCGCCGAATGGGCCCTGCCGCTGTTCGCCGCGCGCGTGCTCGAGCCGGTGGTGCACGGCGTGATGCGCCTCGACGAGGTGGCCGACGCCCACCGCCTGGTGGAGGCCGACGCCGCGGTGGGCAAGGTGGTGCTGCTGGTGGGCGACTAGGCCGCGGGGTCGACGCGGAAGCCGACCCCGCGCACCGTGACCACCGCGGCACCCGCGCGTGCTGCCACGAGCTTGCGCCGGAGGTTGCTCACGTGAACGTCGAGCACGTGGTCGTCGGGCACCCACCCCGTGCCCCACACACGCTCCACCAGTCGGCCGCGCTCCACCACGGCGGGCTGGGCCTCTGCCAGCACGGCGAGGATCTCGAACTCCGTGCGCGTGAGGTCGATGTCACCCACCTGCGTGCCCGCGCGGCGCTCCATGGGGTCGACCTCGACCCCGCCCACGATGTAGGGGCCGCCTCGGGCGGGCACGGCACGGGGCCGGCGCAGCATCGCGCGGGCGCGGGCGGCCATCTCGCGCCCCGAGGTGCCGCTGCACACCACGTCATCCGCGCCCACGGACAGCGCGAGGACGGCCGATACCTCATCGGGCAACGGGCACGCGACGATGACGTAGGCGTCCGAGAACTCGCGCACGGCCCTGCACGCCTCCACCGCCCCGCCACCCGGGACCCCGATGTCGATGATGATGACGTCGGGCGGAAGGGCGCGCGCGGCTCCCACGAGCGCGGGCAACCCCGAGACGCGCTCCACCTCGAAGCCGTCCTGCTCGAGCCCCGCGCAGGCATCGCCCAGGGCGTGCGCCTCTCCGGCCGCCACGAGCGCGCGCGGCATGTGCCCCGATGCGACCGCATCCATGCGGCAATCGTAACGCCGGTGCGCGTGTCCACCCGCATGGGGGGTCCCCTGACAGGGGTGGCACCGGTCCCCGCCCAGCGTGTTAGCGTTTTCCCCGGGTCGCAATCCGAGGAGAGACATGAAGACCTTCATCAAGCTGCTCGCCCTGGTCGGCATTGGGGCACTCGTCTACTGGTTCGTGCGCGAGCGCCTCGGCGGCGAGCCCGACGAGTTCACGTTCACCGAGGTCACCGCGGATGGCGCCGACGCCGTCAGCGAGGCCGTGAGCGACTCGGCGGACGCCGCCGCCGACGCCGCCTAGGACGGACCAGGGGTCGCCTGGTGGGCATCCGGCTCGCCGACGGCCCGGATCCCGCCGCGGGCCTCGATCCCGACCTCGCACAGGCTGCGAGGGGGATCGGGTTCGCGGTGGGGGCGCGCCTCAGGGACCTCGCGCCATCGCTGCGCCCCGCGTCCGATGGCGGGGCCGAGCCGGACCTGCTGATCGACGAGATCGCCCTCGATCCGGATGACCCCCTCGACCCCCTCACGCTCATCGCCTGCCTCCAGGCGCATGACGCCTACGTGGCCGGCCGTGGACGGCCCCAGGGCGCGAGTCCCGGGGCCCTCGCCCTGGCCCGCGTGCTCGCCTGGGCCGCTCGCGCCGAGATGCTGGGCCGCCCGCCGCGCATCGCATGGATCGGCCCGCCCACCCGGCGCCCGGACGACGCCGTCGGCCATGCCGTCACGGCCACCGTGGTGCTGCTCGACGGCGATACCCGGGTGAGGGCCGCCGCGGTGGCGGTGATCGCCTAGCCCGACCCCCGCAGGGCGCCCTCCACCCTCTTCACCATCGCCTGCAGGCGCAGGAACTCCGCCTCGTCCCCCTCGGTGCGTGCGGCCACCATGCCCCGCTCGAGCGCGCGCTTCTCCACGCGCAGGTAGGCGTCCTTGAGCTCCTCCTCGGTGCCGCCATCGGCGGCCGCGGCACGCAGGGCCGCCTCGAGCGGGGCGATGTCGGGTGGCCAGCCCTCGGTGCCGGCGAGGATGAGCTCCCGCGCCTGCCGGTGGCGGGGCGATCCGAGGTGGTCCTCCTTCATGCCCTCGAGTATCGGGCGCCCCGCGGTGGGCATGGCGATGGCCAGCGCGAGCAGCCGCTGCTCCCGGGCCTCGTCGAGCGACGGTGGCTCCGGGGCCTGCGGCTCGTCCGCGGCCTGGCGCAGCCGTGCCGGGCGTCCCGTGGCTCCGGCCCCCTGGGCCCGCCGTATGAACCGGTCGAACAGCACCGGCGACACGCCGAGGGCGGTAACCCGCCGAATGGCCTCGTCCTTGTCGGCCGATTCCGGGAACTGCTCCAGCAGTTCGGCGAGGTCGGAGAGCGCGCGGTCCTGGTCGGCCGGGCTGTCCCCGGCACGCGCGATGCGCCGGTCGACCAGCCAGGGCAGCAGCGGGTCGGCGGTGGCGACGGCCGCGGCGAGGATCTCGCGCCCCGGGCGCTCGGCCGCCAGGTCGCCGGGGTCGCTGCCCGGCGGAAGTCCCACCACCGCGAGGCGCACCGGCACCTCGCGGGCCGCCTCGATGGTCCTGCGCGCGGCCTCCTCCCCCGCCCGGTCGGCGTCGAAGCACAGGCGCACCTCCGGGGCCACACGGGCCAGCAGCCTGAGCTGGGCCGTGGTGAGGGCCGTGCCCATGCAGGCCACCGCACCCTCCACCCCCGCCAGGTGCAGGCCCATCACATCGGTGTACCCCTCGCTTACCACGGTGAATCCCGCCTTCGCGGCGGACTGCCGCGCGAGGTCGAGGCCGAAGAGGAGCTCGCGCTTGCGGAAGCGATCGCCCTCGGGGGAGTTGACGTACTTGGCACGTTCGTTGGGGTCAAGGGTGCGGGCGCCGAAGCCCTGCACCCGCCCGCGGGCGTCCGTGATGGGGAAGGTGATGCGGCCGGTGAAGAAGTCCTGGGCCGTGCCGCCGCGCACCCGCGCGAGCCCGGCCTGGGCCAGCTGCTCGCGCGAGAACCCCTCCTGGATCGCCCGACCCGACAGGGCCGTGCCGCCCCGTGGGGCCCATCCCACCCGGAACGTACGCAGGAGGTCCTCGGGGAATCCGCGCGCCAGGAGGTACTCCCGGGCCTCCGCGGCCTCGTCGGTGCGCCACAGCATTGCCGCGTAGAACGCGCACGCCCGGTCGAGCAGCTCCCTCACGCGCTCGTTCTCGCGCCGGCGGGCCTCCTCCTGCGGCGACGCCTGCTCGTACTGCAGCTCGACCCCGAAGCGGTCGGCCAGCTGCTCCACGGCCTCCATGAACGACCCCGCGCCCTCACGCTGCTGCATCCACGTGAAGGAGTCGCCCGTGGCCCCGCAGCCGTAGCAGTAGTAGGTGCGGTTCTCGGGCGGGATCAGGCAGAACGACGGGGTGCGTTCGTCGTGGAAGGGGCACCTCCCCCACCAGCGCCCGCCGCGCCGTGCGAGCTGCACCTGACCTCGCACGAGCTCCACCAGGTCGGCCGAGCGACGCACCTCATCGATGCTGGAGTCCGCGATGCGCGGCATCAGAGCGGCCCCTCGTGCGGGATGAACAGGTCCCGGTGCGCGCGCAGCGCATAGCGGTCGGTCATTCCCGACACGAAGTCGGTGACGCGGGTGACCGGGTCGGGGTCTCCCCCCGCGGGCATGAGGTCGGGGTTCGCGATGTAGGCACGCACCAGGGCCTGCACCACGTAGCGGGCGCGGTCGGCCTCGTCCGCCGCGGGTGAGGCCAGGTAGACCTCGTCGAACATGTACTTGCGCAGCGACCGGAAGGCCTCGCCCACCTCGTCGCTCTGGGCGATGCTGTCGGAGTCGGCAGAGGTCTGCACGATGTCGGTGACCAGGCGGGTGATGCGCTCGGAGGTGCTGGCCCCGAGCACCGAGATCTCCGCGGCGGGCAGGTCGCCCGGGCTGATGATCCCCGCGCGGACGGCATCGTCGATGTCGTGGTTCACGTATGCGATGCGGTCGACCAGTCGCACGATCTGCCCCTCGAGGGTGAGGGGGCTGCCCGACCCGGTGTGGTGCCGGATGCCGTCCCTCACCTCCCGGGTGAGGTTGAGGCCCCGGCCGTCGCGCTCGAGCACCTCCACCACCCGCACGCTCTGCTCGTTGTGCAGGAACCTGCGGCCGTGCTCCTCGCGCAGCAGGTCGTCGAGCGCGTGCTCGCCCGCGTGCCCGAACGGCGCGTGCCCGAGGTCGTGCCCCATGGTGATGGCCTCGACGAGGTCCTCGTTGAGGCCCATCGCGCGCGCCACCGTGCGGCCGATGGCCGACACCTCGAGCGTGTGGGTGAGGCGCGTGCGGTAGTGATCGCCCTCGGGCGAGATGAACACCTGCGTCTTGTGCTTGAGGCGCCGGAATGCCTTGGTGTGGATGATGCGATCGCGGTCACGCTGGAAGGCCGTGCGCAGCGGGCACGGTTCCTCCGGTATCTCGCGCGTCGCGTCGGCCGCCCGTGCGGCGCGCGGATCGAGCGGGGGCTCCCTCACGCGTGCGCCGGCAGCGCGTGGCTGATCTGGACGTCGAACGCCCAGGGCCCCTGCGTCGCCTCGGACTCCTTCTTCGCGTCCCCGATGGCGGCGATGCGCACCGAGAGCTCGCCGGCGTCGGCCGGGATGCCCGGGCCGATCGCGTAGACGCCGTCGAGGCGGCTGCCGTCGTGGTTCTCATCGAGCAGGGCGGTGGTGTAGCGACGCCCCCGGTCGTCGGTCACCTCGAGCCCGATCATCTGCATCTGCCTGCGCTTGCGGGCATCCGGGGTCTGGATCAGGAACCTCAGCCGGGCGCCATCGCGGTAGCGCTCGAGGGCCGTGAGCGCCACGGTGACCTCCCCGACCGACTGGGTCTGGTCGATGGCGTCGACTCCCCTGAGCGTGCCGGGGCTGAACACCACGGCCCCCGGGAAGGGATCGACCACCTCGCTCCAGTCGGCCTGCTCGTGGGGAGTGGCCATGGGGACATCCGCCGCCATCTGGTGGATGCGGTCGGCGCCGCGGTGCTTCCAGATGTGCGGGCACTCGCGGAAGAGCGAGATCAGGGCCCGGTGCGACAGCGCCTTGCCGTCGTCGGGGATGTAGATGCCGTAGCGCCCCTGGTCGGGGCGCACGAGCTCGATGAACGCCGCGGGTACGTGCGGGTCGTCCTCCGACATGGCGCAGTCATCGGCGTAGTGCAGGCGGTCGACCTGCCAGCCGTCGATGATCATCTCGATCAGGTCGGCCAGGCTTCCGGGCCTGTAGCGCTCCTCAGTGGCTATCGGGACTCCTCCGGGGGACCAGTGCGCGAAGCCCGATCGTACACCCGCCGCATGGCCGGGGCGACCTACGCACCGGCGCCGTGCGGCGCCCTCAGGGCCGCCTGTCCCGCGGCGATCCGTGCCACCTGCACGCGGAACGGCGAGCACGAGACGTAATCGAGTCCCACCTCGTGGCAGAAGGCGATTGATGGCGGGTCGCCACCGTGCTCGCCGCAGATGCCCATCTTGATGCCCGGATGCACGGGACGGGCGCCCTGCGCGGCGAGCCGGATGAGCCTGCCCACCCCGTCGATGTCGAGCGTCTCGAAAGGGTTGGTGAGCAGTACGTTGTCCTGCAGGTAGGCCGTGAGGAATGCGCCCTCGGCGTCATCGCGCGAGAAGCCGAGCGTGGTCTGGGTGAGGTCGTTCGTGCCGAACGAGAAGAAGTCGGCCTCCTCCGCGATGGCGTCGGAGGTCAGGGCGGCCCTCGGGAGCTCGATCATCGTGCCGATGAGGTACTCGATCGGCGGGCCCGCGGACGCCGCGAGCACCGCCTCGACCTCCTCGGTCACGATCTGCCGGGCGCGACGAAGTTCCTCCCGGAACCCCACAAGCGGGATCATGATCTCGACGATCGGCGCCTCGCCGGTCTCGTCGCGCACCGCCACGGCCGCGGTCATGATCGCCGACGCCTGCATGCGGTAGATGTCGGGGAACTCGAGCCCCAGGCGCACCCCGCGCGTGCCGAGCATCGGGTTGAGCTCGTGCAGTTGCTGCACGCGGGCGAGCTGTCCCTCGAGCTCGGGGTTCCTGTGGCCGCCGTGATGCAGCCGGTCCACCTCGAGGGTGAGGTCGACGAGGTTCGGCAGGAACTCATGCAGCGGGGGGTCGAGCAGGCGGATGGTGACCGGCAGGCCGCGCATCTCCCGGAAGATCGCGGTGAAGTCGTCGATCTGGAACGGGCGCAGCAGCGCGAGCAGGCGACGGCGCTGCTCGTCGTCGTCGCTCATGATCATCGACTGCACGATCGGCACGCGCTCCTCGCTGAAGAACATGTGCTCCGTGCGGCACAGGCCGATGCCCTCGGCCCCGAACTCCCTGGCCCGCCGGGCGTCCCCCGGGGTGTCGGCGTTGGTGCGCACGGTGAGGTCGCGGCAGCGGTCGGCCCACTCGAGGATTCGCACGAGGTACTCATTGTGCGGGTCGGCCTCGATGAGCGGCGCCTCCCCCGCGAATACGTCACCCGACGACCCGTCGATGGTGATGACATCGCCCACCGCAAAGGCGCGTCCGCCGATGCGGATGCCCCCCTCCTCGGGGAACTCCAACTCGCTCACGCCGCACACCGCGGGACGCCCCATGCCCACGGCGACGATGGCCGCGTGGCTCGTCTTGCCCCCGCGGGCGGTCATGATGCCGCGGGCGGCGATCATGCCATGCAGGTCGTCGGGGGTGGTCTCGTCGCGCACGAGGATCACCGCCTCCCCGGCGTCCCCCCGCCGCGCGGCCTCGTCGGCCGTGAGCACGATGGCGCCCACGGCGGCGCCGGGTGATGCGTTGACGCCCCGCGCGAGGGGCGTTCCCGCGGCGGACGGATCGAGCTGCGGCAGGAGCAGCTGCGGGATCTGCGACGGGTCGACGAGGTCGCGCAGGGCCTCCTCCTCGGTGACGAGCCCCTCGTCCACGAGGTCGACGGCGATGCGCACCCGCGCGTAGGCGCTGCGCTTGCCGTTGCGCGTCTGCAGCATGTACAGGCGGCCGTCCTCGATGGTGAACTCGACGTCCTGCATGTCGCGGTACGTGCGCTCGAGCAGCGCCATGGTGTCGATGAGCTCGTCGTAGGCGTCGGGGAGCACATCCCGCAGCTCCTCGAGCGGCAGGGGCGTGCGGATGCCCGCCACCACGTCCTCGCCCTGGGCGTTCACCAGGAAGTCGCCGAACGGCCGTCCGCTCTCGCCCGTCACGTTGTTGCGGGTGAAGGCCACGCCGGTGGCCGAGTTGCCCCCGGTGTTCCCGAACACCATCCTCTGCACGTTGACCGCCGTGCCCAGGTCGTGGGGGATCCCGTGAAGCCGCCGGTAGTCATAGGCGCGCCGGTTCTCCCAGCTCTCGAAGACCGCGCGGATCGACCCATCGAGCTGCTCGCGGGGATCCTGGGGGAATGCCTCCCCGCGATGCTCGAGGAAGATGGCCTTGAAGGTGGCCACGAGCCCGCGCAGGTCGTCGGCGGAGAGGTCCACGTCGGTCGCCGCGCCGCGTTCCTGCTTCAGCGCCTCGAGGGCCGCCTCGAACAGGTGCTTGGGCACCTCGCACACCACGTCGGCGTACATCTGGATGAAGCGGCGGTAGGAGTCCCACGCGAACCGGTGGTTGTCCGTCACCTGCGCGAGCCCCTCGACGCTGCGGTCGTTCAGCCCGAGGTTGAGGATGGTGTCCATCATGCCCGGCATGGAGTCGCGGGCCCCGGACCTGACCGACACCAGCAGCGGATCGGACGGATCACCCAGGCGCTTCCCGGCGTCGGCCTCGAGCCGGGCGAGTTGTTCCCTCACCTGGTCCTCGAGCCCCGGCGGGAACACGCGCCCCTCGCGCAGGTAGGCGATGCAGGCGGCCGTGGTGATCGTGAACCCCGGGGGCACGGGCAGCCCGAGCCGCGTCATGTCGGCCACATTGGCCCCCTTGCCGCCGAGCAGGTCGCGCATGTCGCGCGACCCCTCACGGAATGCGTACACCCACTTCGTGGGTGGTCCGGCCACTACTCACCGCCCTTCAGGACGAGGACCTCGAAGTCCGCGACCTGAGCGTATGCCTCCCCCGCGCGGCGCACCAGCGCGTGGCGCCGATCGCGCGCGGCCGGATCATCTGCATTCACCATGACGGCGTCGAAGAACACATCCACCGGCCCGCCGAGCGCCTCGGCCGCCGCGATTGCCGCTGCGGGGTCGCCCGCCGCCCGCGCGGCGGCGATGCGGGCCTCGGCATCGTCGAGCGCGGCTGCGAGCGCGTCCTCGTCGGCGTCGCCCGCCGATGCGAAGCCGGCCGTCCCGTGCTCGGATCCGGCCACGATGCGCCGGCACCGGGTGGCGCCGGTTCCCGCCCGCGCAAGCGCGTGGTCATCCCGGTGCGCGTGCAGGGCGCGCGCCCAGGCGGCGGTGACCGCCAGCCCGCCGGGGGCGGCGGCGATCGCCGCGCGCACGGCGTCCTGGGGCACGCCCTCCTGGCCCAGGTGGTGCACCAGGCGATCGGCGATGAAGTCCTGCAGGGCGGCCATGGCATCGTCGTCCGAAAGCGCGACGTCGGCGCCCTGCGCGCGGAAGCGCTCCATGGCCGGTCGCAGCACCTCATCGGGGCGAAGGTCCCAGCCACGGTCGAGCGCCACCCGCACGAGACCCGCTGCGGCGCGGCGCAGCCCGTAGGGATCCTTCGAGCCCGAGGGAACCTCACCGATGAGGAATGCCCCCACGAGGTTGTCCACCTTCTCGGCGCACGCGAGGAGGGCCCCGGCCTCGCCTGCGGGCACCGGTGAGTCGGGTCCCTCGGGCAGGTACTGCTCGGCGATGGCATCCGCGACGGCATCCGACCTGCCCGCGAGGCGTGCGTAATGCGATGCGGCAAAGCCCTGGAGTTCGCTGAACTCGGCAACGAGGATCGCGCCCTGATCGGCCTTGGCAAGCGAGGCGGCCTCCTCGGCGCACGCCACCACGTCGGCCTCGGCGGCCACCGCGGTGCCGATGTCGTTGACACCCGCCCTCAGGCGGTCGCGCTTGTCGGCGAGGGTGCCCAGCCGCGCATGGAACACGATGTCGTCGAGGCGGCGGTCGAGTTCCTCGATCCCCGCGGCCACGTCGCGCTCGTATGAGAACGCGGCGTCCTGAAGGCGTGCGTCGAGGACGTCCTCGTTTCCCCGGATGATGATCTCGGCAGCGGCCGGATCGCCATTGGACACCGCGAGGAAGGCCGGCATGAGGCTGCCGTCCCCTGCGTGCATGGGCATGTAGCGCTGGTGGCTCTGCATGGCCGTCACCAGCACGCGCTCGGGCAGCGCCAGGTGCTGATCGGCGATGCGCCCGGTGATCACGCTCGGCCATTCGACGAGGTGCACGACCTCCTCGATCTTCCCGGCGGGATCGCTCCACGTGCCACCGGCGGCTGCGGCCGCGGCGTCGAGCCCCGAGAGGATCGCCTCGCGGCGCTCCCCGTGGTCGGCGATCACGTACGACGCCCTCAGGGCGTCGCGGTAGGCATCAGCGGTCGTCACCTCGACGGGGCCGCCGAGGAACCTGTGCCCCTGGCTCGTGCCGCCGGCGGGGATTCCCGCCACCTCGAACGTGACGGTGTCGCCACCGGCCTTGGCCGTGATCCAGCGCACGGGCCGCGAGAACCGCAGCCCACGGCCGTCACCCCACCGCATGGTCTTGCCGAAACGGAGCCCCTCGAGCACGCGGCGCGCGATCTCCGGGATGAGGTCCACCAGCGGGGCGTCGTCGCCCGCCTGGTCGGCCCACACGAACTCCCTGCCCGAGTCGGGATCCTCGCGCACGACGAGGTCCGACACCGCCAGGCCCTGGCCGCGCGCGAATCCCTCGGCGGCCTTGGTGGGCGCCCCCGACTCGTCGAACGCCGCCGATGCCGCGGGGCCACGCACGGAGCGGGCGCCGCCGCCCTGGGCGTCGGCCACCCCCTCGGCGAACACGGCGATGCGCCGCGGGGCCACCCACGCCACCGCGGGACCAGCCGCCAGCTGGAGGTCGGACAGCGCGCCGTCGAGGAGTCCGGTGGCCTGCGCGATGGCCTCGCGGCAGGCGCTCGAGGGCAGCTCCTCGCATCCGATCTCGATCAGGAGGTCAGGCATCTGCCTCCACCGCCCCGGTGGCCTGCAGCCACGCCTCGGCGCAGCGCGCCGCGAGCGCGCGCACGCGCCAGATGTACGCGCCGCGCTCGGTGACGCTGATCACGCCCCGGGCATCGAGCAGGTTGAAGGCGTGCGAGCACTTGAGCACCTGGTCGTAGGCCGGCAGCACCAGCCCGGCGTCGAGGCACCGGCCGCATTCGCGCTCGTGGTCCTCGAAGTGACGGAAGAGCGTGTCGGTGTCCGCCACCTCGAAGTTGAACGCGCTCCACTGCCGCTCGTTCTCCTGGTACACGTCGCCGTACGTGACACCGGGAGCCCACTCGAGGTCGTACACCGACCGCACGCCCTGCAGGTACATGGCGATGCGCTCGAGGCCGTAGGTGAGCTCCACCGAGATCGGTGCGAGGTCGATGCCCCCGGCCTGCTGGAAATAGGTGAACTGCGTGATCTCCATGCCGTCGAGCCAGACCTCCCACCCCAGGCCCCAGGCGCCGAGGGTGGGGCCCTCCCAGTCGTCCTCCACGAAGCGCACGTCGTGCACCGCAGGGTCGAGCCCCAGGGCCGTGAGCGAGCCCAGGTATTGGTCCTGCACGTCGTCGGGCGACGGCTTGAGGATCACCTGGTACTGGAAGTAGTGCTGAAGCCGGAACGGATTCTCGCCATACCGGCCGTCGGTGGGGCGTATCGACGGCTCCACGTACGCCACGCGCCACGGTTCGGGGCCGAGGCTGCGCAGCAGCGTCGCGGGATTGAAGGTGCCGGCTCCCACCTCGGTGTGGTACGGGTGCATGAGCGAGCATCCACGCGACGCCCAGTACGCGTGCAGGTCGAGGATGATCTGCTGGAAGGACGGAGCGGGCGTTGACACGGTCGCGCAGCATAGCCGTCACGTCCGGGTGGGGCGTCTAGGGTCAGGGGCGATTTCCGCCATGCACGGTCGACGCACCCACCCCGCGCTCGCCGCGGTCATCCTCATCGCCGTCCTCGCCGCGTCCATCGCCGGAGGGTGGTTCATCGCCGGCCAGGCGGCCGACGACCGCCCCGTTGCCATCGGCGTGCAGGCCGACCCCGCCGAGCCCCCCTACGACGCCGGTGACCCCGCCGATGGGCCCCCGGTGGCGGAGGCGCCGGCACCCCCGCAGCCGGCCGCCGCCGTACCGGCCGGCCAGGCCCCCCGCGCCGTGCCTGCGGACGCCTCCCCGCAGGACGACGCGCCGCGCCCCGCGCCCACCACCACCTCGCCGCCGGATGCCGAGCCCCTTCCGGAGCCCGCGCCGTCACCATCCCCCGCCCCGGAGCCCGAACCGGCGCCCGCGCCCTCGCCCGAGCCGGCACCCAAGCCACGCCCGTCGCCGTCCCCGCCGTCGGGTCCCCCCGAGCCGTCGGTCACGCCGTACGAGCCGCCGCCCGCCATCGGCATCGCCGCCGAGGCGCTCCCCCCCGAGGGGCGCGCGTGGTCGATGCTCACCGCCGCCCGCCGGTCGGCGCCATCCGGCTCGCAGGAGCGGGCCGACCTCGACTGGCTGGTGGGATTCGCCCGGTCGGCCGGTGCACCGGGCCGGCCGGAAGGCCGGCGGGCGACGGCCCGTCGTGCCCTGAGGGTGAATGCATGGTGGTTCGCCCGACGTGGGTCACCGGATGAACGGGTGATCGCCCGCGACCCCGACGGCGTGATCCTCACCTACAAGCGCGGGCACGGCTTCATGGTGAATCCCGTCGCCACCATCGGGCGATGGCGGGGGCTCAACGAACTCTGGACGCCCGCCCAGCTGGCGGAGTCGGTGCTGCCCATGCTCACCGAGCGCGCCCACGATGGCCGGGAGTGGGCCGCCCTCGAGTACTTCGATGTCCCCGGCGATCGGTCGGTGGTGCGCGCGGGCGTGTCCGGCATGGGGCAGGCCCGGGCGGTGAACCTGTTCGCCAAGGCGTGGAGCCAGACCGGCGACCCGCGCTTCCTCCGCTCGGCGGAGCGCCTGCTCCGCGCCTTCCAGGTTCCGGTCAACGACGGCGGCGTGCTGGCGTCGGTGCCCGACCCCGGCGGGGGGCCGCCGGGTACCTGGTACCCGGAACGCGCCTATCCGGGCCGTGATGCGTGGACCGGCGCCGCACTCAACGGCTTCATGGTCACGATCATCGAACTGCGCCGTGCGGCGGCAAACCTGTCGAGCACCCCACCCGCGACACCCGTCGCCTCCGAACCCACCACGCCCACGGCGACCGACACCGTGTCCACCTCCCCCGGCACCGAGGCGGTGGCGCAGCCGGATACGGCGCCCTCCACCCCGCCCGCCAGCGCCGGCGACCCCGCCGCGGTGTCGGCGCTCGCGCGCGATCTCGCTGATCGGGCCCAGCGCTCGCTGGTGCGATTCCTGCCCCTGCACGACTCGGGCACCTGGTCGTACTACGGGCTCCTCAC
>JAFMJQ010000041.1 GCA_017853415.1 Thermoleophilia bacterium
GGCTGGCTCGTGCTGCAGATCACCGGCAGCGCCACCATGGTCGGGCTCCTCGCCCTGGCGTACCGCGCGCCGGCGTTCGTGCTCTCCACGTGGGGCGGGAAGATGGCCGATCGCCACGACTGGCGGCGCATCGGCATCATCACCTTCGCCATCGAGGCGGCGGGCGCGCTTGCGCTGTCGGGCCTGGCCTTCGCCGGGCAGCTGTCGGTGGCCGCCATCTTCGCGGCCACGTTCGTGATGGGCGCGGCGTTCGCGATCGGGCTGCCGTCGGTGCTGGCGCTGGTCCCGGCACTGGTACCCACCATGCGCCTGCAGGAGGCCGTGGCCCTGAACGCGGCGGGCATCAACGTGGCCCGGGCCATCGGGCCGATACTCGGTGGGCTGATGCTGGCCTTCGCGGGGGCGAGCTGGTGCTTCCTCATCAACTCGCTGTCGTTCCTCGCCCTGGTGGTTGCGCTGGTGGCCGCGCCGCACGTGCAGCAGGGCAGCAAGGTGCCCTCCCCGCTGCGCGAGGCCCTGGGCTACGCCTTCCGCGACCGCGCCGCCCGCAGGCTGCTCGCCGGCATGTTCCTGTTCATGCTCTTCGCGGGGCCCATCCAGGAACTCGCGCCCGTGGTGGCGCGGCGCCTGGGCGGCGGACCAGTGGCCCTCGGCGTGATCCTCGGGGGCATGGGCGCGGGGGCCCTGCTCGGCGCGTGGCTGCTGCAGACCCTCTCGGGCCGCGGACTCCCACGGCACCGTGCACTGCCCATCGCCACCCTCGCGTTCGGCGCGGCGCTCGCCGTGGTGGCGGCCTCGCCGTTCCTGTGGCTCACGGTCATCGGCATGCTGAGCGCCGGGGCGTTCTGGATATGGATCCTCACGCTCACCAACACGGCGATCCAGCTCTCATCGCCGTCGAGCCTGCTCGGCCGGATGCTGGGCTTCTACCAGCTGTCGGTGATCACGCCGATCGCGCTCGGATCGGTGGCGTTCGGGGCGCTGGCCGGGACCATCGGAATCGGCTGGAGCCTGGCGATCGCCGCATGCAGCCTGCTGCTGTGGGGTGCGTGGACCATCACGCACCCGGTCGCGGAGATCGACCGCGACATCCGCTCGATCAGGTCGTGACGGCGGGCGACGACCGCAGGAATGCCGCGATGCGATCCCATGCGGGCGCGGGCGTGCGGTCGCCTGCCGCGAGGGAGTGATCGCCCCCGCGTACGACGAGGCGCTGCACCGGCCTGCCGGCCGCGCGGCGCGTGGACACCAGCGCGCCGGCGTCCGCGAAGGGCACGGTGTCGTCGCGCGTGCCATGCACCACCAGCAGCGGCGCGGGCAGCCTGGCCGCATCGCGCCGGGGGTCGCGCGTGAGCGTCTCGCGTGCCGCGCGCTCGCCGCCCACCGACACGATCACCCGGCGGATGCCGGCGCCGATGCGCCCGAGCGGTCGCGCGGGTGCCGCCATGGTGACCACGCGGTCGGCGGCGGCGGCGCGTCCTGCGCGCAGCGCGATGTCGCCCCCCTGGCTGTGCCCGAGCGCGCCGCTGCGATCGGGGTCGGCCTCGGGGCGCTGTGAGAGCCACCGCACGGCCGCCGTGGCATCGGCGGTGAGGGCGGGCAGGTCGAGCCACGCGAGCGCCGGACCCGGCGAGCCGCCCAGGCCACGCTTGTCGTAGCGCAGCGTCATCACCCCGCGCCGGGCGAGCTCGCGGGCCCACGATGCGTAGAGGCCGCCGGGCGGGCCGCCCACGATCGCGCCGTCGCGGGTGCCGGGTCCGAAGCCCCCGACGATCACCACCGCGGGGTGCGGCCCGGGGCCGTCGGGCACGGTGAGGGTGCCTGCCAGGGCGTCGCCGTTCCCACCGGGAAGGGTGACGTCGCGCTGCGTGGTGGCCAGCGCCGTGCCGGGCAGCAGGAGCAGGGCTGCGATCACCGGAAATGCCCGCATGCAGCGACGGTATCGCGTGATGGGCCGGAACCGGGGCGTGCGGTCACGCCCGGGCCGTTGGCTATGCTGGCCGCGTGGATGAAGTCCGTCTTGCGGAGCGGCTCATCGCCCATGACACCTCCGATCCGGCGGGCCTCGCGGTGGCGATGGACTTCGTCGCCGGATGGCTCGAGGGTCGGGGCGTCGACCTGACCCGTCACGACCTCGGGGACCGCGACGCGCTCATCGCGCGCGCCGGCTCGGGGCCCGTGCGCATCATCTTCCACGGGCACATCGACGTGGTGCCCGGGCACCCCGACCAGTTCTCCACGCGCATCGAGGGCGACCGCCTCATCGGCAGGGGCGCCTACGACATGAAGGGCGCCCTCGCCGCGATGATGCTCGCCGTATCCGACCTGTCCGCAGCGCCCCCTCCGGGTGTGCAGGTGGAGCTCGTGATCGTGCCCGACGAGGAGCGGGCCCAGCCGGGGGCGAATGCCACGGAGATGCTCGTGGACCGTGGACTTCGCGCTGATCTGGTGGTGTGCGGTGAGCCCACCGACATGCAGGTGGGCGTGCAGGCCAAGGGCGTGATGATCCTCGCCGTCGAGGTGGAGGGTCGCGCGGCGCATGGGTCGACCCCCTGGCTCGGGGACAACGCGATCCTGCGCGCGCTCGAGGTGTACCGCCGCCTCGAGTCGCTGCCGTTCACCCGCGCGTCCACGCCGCTCTTCCCGCGGCCGTCGGTGAACCTCGGCTGCATCTCGGGCGGCGACGCCGTGAACAAGGTGCCCGACCTCTGCCGCATGGATGTCGACGTGCGCTACCTGCCCGGGCAGGACCCCGAGGAGATCCTGCGCCAGGCGCGCGACGTGGGGGCATCGTCGGTGGAGGTGTCCATCGCCCGTCCGCCGGCCGACACCGACCCCGACCACCCGCTCGTGGTGGCGCTTGTGGAGTCGGCGTCGCGCCACCACGCGTCGTCGGCCTCGGTGGGGCGCGACGGGGCGTCTGACGGCGTGTCGTTCCTCGAGGCCGGGGTTCCCGCCGTGGAGTTCGGTCCGCTGGGGGCGGGTCACCACGGTCCCGATGAGTACGTGGACATCCCGAGCCTGCTGTCGTATCGCCGCGCCCTCGACGACTTCGCCGCCCGTGCGGGTGAGCTCGCGCCGGTGATCGCCGGCGCGCGTGACGGGGAGGCCCGCGCGTGAGCGACGAGCCCGGGGGCACCATGCCCGACGACGTCACGCCCGACGAGGCCGAGCGCCCCGCCCGCTGGTTCCGCGTGCCGCGCAAGCGCCGCCGCTGGCCCTGGGTGTTCATGTGGGCCGCCGTGCTCATCGTCGGCGCGGGAGCGGGGCTCGCCGTGGCCAGCTACCAGCTGCTCGGCACCACCCTCGAGAAGGCCAGCCCCGACACCAAGCTCGTGCAGGACGCCCAGAAGGCCGTCGACCCCGACGTGCCCGGCGAGCCCGTGAACATCCTGCTCATCGGGTCCGACAAGCGTGCCGGGGCCGAGGGCGCCGGCGACCCCGGGCGATCCGACTCGCTCATCCTGCTGCGCATGGATGGCGACCGCGGGTTCATCTCGATGCTGTCCTTCCCGCGCGACCTCTACGTGGACATCCCCGGCTCGGGCATGGACAAGATCAACTCCGCCTTCTCGCGCGGCGGCCCGGCGAAGACCATCGAGACGATCAAGAAGCTCACCGGCGAGCCGATCAACTACTTCGTCAACATCGACTTCGAGGGGTTCGTGAAGCTCGTGGACCAGGTGGGCGGCGTGTACCTGGACGTCGACCGCAAGTACTTCCACAAGAACGTCCCCGGTGACGGCATCGACGACTACGAGGAGATCGACCTCAAGCCCGGCTACCAGCGCATGAACGGCAAGGACGCCCTCGACTACGTGCGCTACCGCCACACCGACTCCGACTTCGCCCGCATCGCGCGCCAGCAGGCGTTCCTCTCGGAGCTCAAGCGCCAGACCAACCGATTCGGCAACCTGCCGGAGATCCCGGCCTACGCCAGCATCTTCGCCGACAACATCACCACCAACGTGCGGTCGGTACCGCGCCTCCTGGGGATCCTCCAGCAGGCGATGACCACCGACAAGGACCGCATCGCCCGCAACAGCATCTCGGGCACGCCCAACATGCGCGGCGGCGCCGCGGTGGTGGACACCACGCAGGGCGAGATCGACGCCAAGGTGGACGCCTGGCTCAACCCGGAGTTCGAGCAGGGCGCGGCCGCGTCGGTGGTGAGCCCCAATGAGGTGCAGGTGCAGGTGCTCAACGGCAACGGCCGCCTGCTCGATGCCGAGAAGGCCACCGACCAGCTGCGCGAGCGCGGGTACGACGCCGTGTCGGGCGGCAACGCCGACTCGTTCGGCAAGCCCGAGACCGTCGTGGCGTACGCCGACGGCCAGCGGGAGGCCGCCAAGAACGTCGCGGCGCTGTTCGGATCGGGAGCCGTGCTGGCCGCCCTGCCGCGGTCGGACACCCCCGACGGCCTGGACGTGCGCGTGACCGTCGGCGAGTCGTACGACGGCGAGCTGGTGGCGAAGAAGAAGGCCAAGAAGCAGCCGAAGCCCACGGCGGACGTGGTGGACACCACCTCGCTCGTGCCGCTCGCGAAGCGCATCCAGAAGGCCACGGGGCTCAAGATCATGGTGCCCACCCGCGTGCCGTCCGGATCGGAGCTCAAGGTGGTGCGTGCATACCGGGTGAACACCGGGGGAGAGGGCCCGCAGGCGCTGAAGATGGTCTTCAAGATCCCGCAGGGCACCTACTGGGGCTACCAGGTGCTCGACTGGGCCGACCCGCCGCTGCTCGAGGGCCGCACCGGCGTGGTGAAGAGCGGAGGCCGCGAGTACTCCACCTTCTACGATGGCAAGAACCTCATGCGGCTCGCATGGCAGAAGGACGGCGTGACCTACTGGATCTCCAACACCCTTGATTACGCGCTCTCGGACGAGACGATGTACGCCATCGCCAAGTCGGCGAGGCCGATCGACCGCGTGACCCTGCGCCCCGGTGCGAAGCCGGTGGAGATCCCCATGGAGCAGGACGCCTACACACCCTGATGCCTGAGCGAATCGGAGTGATCGGGGCCGGGTACGTGGGCCTGGTGACGGGGGCCTGCCTCGCGTCGATGGGCCACCAGGTGACCCTGCGCGACATCGACGAGGCCAAGGTGCGCATGATCGAGGGCGGCGATCCGCCGATCCACGAGGACGGCCTCAGGCAGCTCATGCACGAGTGCCGCGACCGCCTGCGCGCCACGCTCGACCTGGGCGAGATGCTCGAGGCGTCGCAGATCGTGTTCATCGCGGTGGACACCCCGCCCACCCACTCGGGCGACGCCGACCTCTCGCGCGTGATGACGGTGCTCGATGAGCTCGAGCAGATCGGCGCCACGGGCGACCACGTGCTGGTGATGAAGAGCACGGTGCCCGTGGGAACCGGCGAGCGGGTGCGCGCCGAGCTCGACAAGCGGGGCCTCGAGCATGTGGGCTACTGCTCCAACCCGGAGTTCCTCAAGGAGGGGGTGGCAATCGCCGACTTCCTCAGCCCCGATCGGGTGGTGATCGGCGACTTCCGCGCCGCCGACGGCGACGCGGTGGCGGCCCTCTACGAGCCCCTCGGCGCGCCGATCCTGCGCACCTCGGTGCCCACCGCCGAGATGATCAAGTACGCATCCAACGCGTTCCTCGCCACGAAGATCTCGTTCATCAACGAGATCGCCAACGTGTGCGAGGAGGTGGGCGCCGACGTGACCGAGGTGGCCGAGGGCATGGGCCTCGACGCCCGCATCGGCCCGAAGTTCCTCTCGGCCGGGGTGGGATTCGGCGGCTCGTGCTTTCCCAAGGACGTCAGCGCGCTCAAGCAGCTGGCCGGCAACAGCGGCTACCACTTCCAGCTGCTCACCTCGGTGATCGAGGTCAACGAGCTGCAGAAGCGCCGCGTGGTGGGCAAGCTCAAGCGCCACCTGGGCGACCTCGAGAACAAGGAGATCGCCCTTCTGGGCCTGGCATTCAAGCCGGGCACCGACGACATGCGCGAGGCATCGAGCGTGGTGCTGGCAGCACGGCTGCTTGCCGAGGCGGCCTCGGTGCGCGCCTACGACCCGGTGGCCATCGATGCCGCGCGGCACACCGTGCGCGGGGTGGAGTTCTACGACGACCCCTGGGCGTGCGTCACCGGTGCCGACGCCGTGGTGCTGGTGACCGAGTGGCCCGAGATCGTGGGGCTCGACTGGCCGAAGGTGGCGCAGGTGATGCGCGGTGACGTGCTGGTGGACGGCCGCAACGCGCTCGATCCTGCCGACGCCGTGGCCGCGGGCTTCGCCTACGAGGGCATCGGGCGGGTCGCCCCGTCATGACCGACGGGGCGGGGGTGAGCCAGGCCGTCATCCTCGTGGGCGGCCAGGGCACGCGCATGCGTCCCCTCACCGACACCATCCCCAAGCCGATGCTGTCGCTCATGGGCCTGCCCTTCGTCGAGCGGCAGGTGCACCACCTGCAGCGTGCCGGCGTCAATCGCATCGTGTTCTCGTGCGGGTACCGCCCGCGCGAGATCGAGGAGTACTTCGGCGACGGCTCATCGCGTGGCCTCGAGATGGGCTACGTGGTGGATCCCGAGCCCCTGGGCACCGCCGGGGCCATCGCCAACGCCGAGGACCTTCTCGACCCCGCGGACGTGTTCGTGCTGAACGGCGACATCCTCACCGACCTCGACCTCGCGGCCCTGGTGGCCCACCACCGCGGGCTGGGGGCCGAGGCCACCATCGCGCTCACCCCGGTGGACGACCCCAGCGCGTTCGGGCTGGTGCGCACCGACGCCGACGGGCGCGTGACCGAGTTCGTCGAGAAGCCCGGGCCGGACGAGCTGATCGCGGGCGAGCCCTACCGCATCAACGCCGGCACCTATGTGCTCACCCCTGCCGCCCGCGCGGCGATCCCGCGCGGCGAGCAGGTGTCGATCGAGCGCGACACCTTTCCGCTGCTCGCCGCGCGTGGCGGCGTGGGCGCCCTGGCGTCCGACTGCTACTGGCGCGACATCGGCACGCCGGGGTCGTACCTCGACGCCCACCTCGACGTGCTGGCCGGTCGCGTGGCGTTCATCGCGTCCCCCGGCGAGGCCTGGGTGTCGCCCGACGCCCAGGTGGATTCGTCGGCCACCATCGGTGCCGGCGCCTGCGTGGGGCCGGGTGCGGTGATCGGCCCGCGGGCCCGGGCGGCGGCATGCGTGATCGGCGCGGGGTCAGCTCTCGGCGCCGACGCACAGGTGGATGGCGCCGTGCTGGGGCGCGACGTGATCGTGGGGGATGGCGCCCGGGTGAGCGGCCTGGTGGTGGCGGGCGATGGCGCCACCATCGCCCCCGGGGCCGTGGTGACCGGCCCCGAATCGATCGCCACGGGTGCCGCCGCGCCCGCGGGCTGACCGGTAGCCTGCCGCCATGGCCGAACTCGACCTTCCGGAAGTGCTCGCCGTCGACCGGGCGGGCCTCATCGACGGCATCGCCCGCTCGGTGGAGGTCTTCGACTCCGCGCGCGCCGGCGCCGAGGCGCTTGAGATGCCGTTCCCCCCGGACATCATCAGCAACGTCATCATCTGCGGAATGGGTGGCTCGGCGGTGGCCGGCGACCTCATCGCCAGCACCTACTACGAGCGCACCCGCCTGCCGCTGGTGGTGCACCGGGGCTACTACCTGCCCGGCTGGGCCGACGACCACACGCTGGCCGTGCTGATGTCGTACTCGGGCGAGACCGAGGAGACGCTCACGGCCGCCATGCAGGCGCTCGAGCGCGAGTCGCCGGCCATCGCAATCACGAGCGGCGGCAAGCTCGACTCCTGGTACAACGGCAAGCACGGGGTGCCGGTGCTGTCGATTCCGGGTGGCCTTCAGCCCCGCATGGCGCTGCTGCACATGCTCATCCCCGCCGTGGTGCTGCTGTCGCGCCTCGGGGTGATCCCCCCGCAGGACGACGAGCTCGACGCCGCGCGCGACGCCATCGGCGCGGCCATCGACGCCTACGGCCCCGACCGCCCCACCGATGCCAACCCCGCCAAGCAGGTGGCCATGCGCCTCTACGACAAGGTGCCCGTCATCTACGGGGCCGAGGTCACGGCGGGCGTGGCATTCCGCTGGAAGTGCCAGTTCAACGAGAACGCCAAGCAGCCGGCGTTCTGGGCCGCGCTGCCCGAGATGAACCACAACGAGATCGTGGGCTGGGAGGAGGCCGGGGCCTTCGGCGACCAGGCCCAGGTGGTGATGCTGCGCGACCCGCGCCAGCACCGCCAGGTGGAGCGCCGCATCGCGCTCACCCGCGAGATCATCCGGTCGAAGGTGACCGACGTGCTCACCATCGAGGGCGAGGGGGAGACCCCGCTCGCCCGCATGCTCGACCTCGTGCTGCTGGGCGACTACATCTCGCTGTACGCCGCGTGCCTCAGGCGCGTCGACCCCGAGCCCGTCGACAGCATCGGCACCCTCAAGCAGGGGCTCGCCACCACGGGCAACGACCGCCTGCGCGCCGGGGAGAGCGGCTCGATCTAGGCGCCTCCGGGCCGCGGATCAGGCACCGCATGGGCCGAAAGCGGCCCTTCGAAGGGCGGGTTGTCCCTGTGGATGAGGCGGCAGCCACCGCAGCAGCGCCACAGCGGTAATGCAGCGGGAAGGCGCTGGTAGCCTCCCGGCGCTTCCCAGCGAACAAGGAACCCGTCTGTGTCGACAACCGTCAAGCATCACGTGGCCGATCTCGGCCTGGCCGACCTCGGTCGCCAGCGGATCGAGTGGGCAGATCGCGACATGCCCGTGCTCAAGCAGATCCGCGAGAGGTTCGAGAAGGAGAAGCCGCTCGACGGCCTTCGCATCTCGGCCTGCCTGCACGTGACCACCGAGACCGCCAACCTCGCCCGCACGCTCAAGGCCGGCGGCGCCGACGTGGTGCTCGTGGCGTCGAACCCGCTCTCCACCCAGGACGACGTGGCCGCAGCGCTGGTGCAGGAGTACGGCATCTCCACCTACGCCATCAAGGGCGAGGACGAGGAGACCTACTACCAGCACCTCACCGCCGCCATCGACCACGCCCCGCAGATCACCATGGACGACGGCGCCGACGTGATCGGCGTGCTCCACGGTGACCGCCGCGAGATGCTCGACGGCATCATCGGCGGCACCGAGGAGACCACCACGGGCGTCATCCGCCTGAAGGCCCTCGAGGCCGAGGGCAAGCTGGCCTTCCCGGTGGTCGCCGTGAACGAGGCGAACACCAAGCACATGTTCGACAACCGGTACGGCACCGGCCAGAGCACGCTCGACGGCCTGCTGCGCGCCACGAACATCCTCATCGCCGGCCGCAAGTGCGTGGTGGGCGGCTACGGCTGGTGCGGTCGCGGCCTGGCCTCGCGCCTCAAGGGCATGGGTGCCCACGTGATCGTCATCGAGGTCGACCCGCTCGCCGCCCTCGAGGCCGTGATGGATGGCTTCGACGTGATGACCGTGGCCGACGCCGCCAAGGAGGGTGATGTCTTCATCACCGCCACCGGCAACATCCACGTGCTGCGCCGCGAGCACTTCGAGCACATGAAGGACGGGGCGATCATCGCCAACACCGGTCACTTCAACGTGGAGATCGACATCCCGGGGCTCGACGAGCTGGCCGACGGATCGCGCGAGGTGCGCCCGTACGTGCAGGAGTACTCCCTGCGCAACGGCCGCAAGGTGTACCTGCTCGCCGAGGGCCGGCTGCTCAACCTGGCGTCCGCCGAGGGTCACCCGGCCGCCGTCATGGACATGAGCTTCGCCAACCAGGCGCTGTCGGCCGAGTACATGGCCCGCAACGCGGCCACGCTCGACAAGACGGTGTACGTGGTGCCCGAGGACATCGACGCCGAGATCGCCAGGCTCAAGCTCTACTCGATGGGCGTGGAGATCGACGCCCTCACCGAGGAGCAGCAGAAGTACCTGGCCTCCTGGGACCAGGGCACCTGAGCCAGGGGGGCCTCGCACCCGAGGACATCATCGCCCTGCGCGACGGGGCGGTGGTGATGCTCGACCAGACCCGCCTGCCGGGCGAGGTCGTGCACGTGACGCTGACCGCCTGGCCGGACGTCGTGGATGCCATCAAGGCGATGGTGGTCCGCGGTGCTCCGGCCATCGGCGTCGCAGGGGCCATGGGAGTGGCGCTGGCCGCGCACGGGGCGGCGGCCACCAGCAGCACGCGGCAGTCGTTCGACGCCGAGATGGCCCGCGCCATCGCCGAGCTGCGCGATGCCCGGCCGACGGCCGTGAACCTGGCCTGGGCGGTCGACCGCATGGCCGGAATCGTTGCCGACCACGAGGGCACGCCCGACGAGATCGCCGCCGAGCTCGCAGAGGCCGCCCGCACGATCCACGCGGATGAGGTGGAGCGCTGCCACGCCATGGGCCGGCACGCCGTGCCGCTGTTCATCCGCGGGGCGAGCATCCTCACCCACTGCAACGCCGGCGCGCTCGCCACGGGCGGGTACGGCACGGCGCTCGGGGTGATCCGCGCGGCCCACGAGGCCGACCCCACCGTGACCGTGGTGGTGGACGAGACGCGGCCGCTGCTGCAGGGTTCGCGCCTCACGGCCTGGGAGCTCGCCCAGGACGACATCCCCTACACGCTGATCAGCGACAACATGGCGGCCATGCTCATGGCGCAGGGCCGCGTGACCCACGTGGTGGTGGGGGCCGATCGCATCGCCGCCAACGGCGACGTGGTCAACAAGATCGGCACGTACGGCGTGGCCATCCTGGCCCGCGAGCACGGCATCCCCTTCATCGTGGCCGCGCCGACATCCACGCTCGACCTCTCGATGCCGTCCGCCGCGGAGATCCCCGTGGAGGAGCGCGCCGCCGACGAGGTGCGGGGGCTCTCGCTGTTCGGGCGACCGGCGTCGTCGCCCGACGCGCCCGTGGCGAACCCGGCCTTCGATCGCACCCCGGCACGACTGGTGAGCGCCATCGTCACCGAGCAGGGAGTGCACCGCGCCCCGTACGAGCGATCGCTGCGCGACGCCTGGGACGCCGCCGCCCACTGACATGGCGAGGCCCCACGGCCTGCCGAGAACCGTGGGGCCTGCTGGCAGTTACGCCAGTGCCGGGATCCTCTTGGGGGGACGCCCGACGCCGATGACCGTAGCGCGTGTCTCGGATGTCAAGACGCACAAGGGTCGGATTTGGCGTTTCAGCCCTTCTTGACGCGCTTTCCGAGCTCGGTGGTGAGCTGGCGCAGCTGCGGGCTGATGTCGTCCCGCGGCGTCACCGCCTCGACGAGGCGCAGCTGCGACGTGTCGGCCAGGGCATCGTCGAGCGCGGCGACGAAGGCATCCTCGGTATCCACCCGCACGCCGGTGCCCGACCCCAGGGCCTCGGGGAACATCGCGTAGCGCATGCGCGGGATGTCGTTGAACGCCCCCTCCATCATCGGGCGCTCGGTGGCGTAGCCGTCGTTGTTGATCACCACCACCACGGGGTTCACCCCCACGCGCGCCATCCCCCCGAGCTCGAGGCCGGTCATCTGGAATGCCCCGTCGCCCACGATCACCACCGGGCGGCGGTCGGGCCGGGCCAGGCCGGCGCCGAGGGCGGCCGGCACCGCGTAGCCCAGCGATGCGTAGTAGGCCGTGGCGAGGAACCCGGACTCCTCGGGCCGCAGGTCGGCGCTGCCGAAGAGCGAGTCGCCGGCCTCGGCGATGATCGTGTGCCCGGGGCCCAGGCGCGACCTCAACGCCTGGAACAGCGCGGTGGCCCCGAGCGGGGTGCCCACGGCGGGCGTGAACGCCGGGCGCTCGCGGGGTACGGGTTGGCGGTCGGGCACGGGGGCGCCGAGGCGATCCACCAGCCCGCGCACAAGGTGGGTCACGCCCACGCCGTCGTATCCGCGCACGCCCACGTAGGTGATCTTCTGGTGCGAGATGATGGTGTCCGCGCGATCGATGTCGGTGGTGAACAGGCCGGTGTTGAGGTCGCTGATGTACGCCCCCAGCACCAGCACGCGGTCCGCGCCGTCGATGAGGTCCCTCACCTGCTGGTCGCTGCTGATCGCGCCCGCGTACACGCCCTCGAACCACGGGTCGTCCGACCCCACCGACGACTTGCCGAGCAGCGTCTCGGCCACGGGATACCCCGTGGCGCGTGCCAGGGCGTCGAGCTGCGCCTGCAGGCCGAGCCGCGCGACGAGCACGCCCGAGATGATCGCGGGGTGGCCTGCGCCCGCGAGTTCGCGTTGGACATCGTCGAGGCAGGCGGCCAGCACCTCGGGGTCGGGCTCGGCATCGGGAGGGTCCGGCACCTCGGGCAGGGGGCCGCAGGGAAGCCCCACCACGTCGCGCGGCACCTCGAGGTATACCGGGCGGCTCTCGCGCCGCGCGGTGGCGAAGGCCTCGGCGATGATGCGCGGCGCCGTCCCGGGGTCGTCCAGGTGACCGGCGTACTCGGTGACGTCCTGCATCACGCGCATCTGGGTGTCGAAGTCCTTCACCTTGTGGTGCAGCAGGGGGTCGCCCTCGCGCTCGGCCAGGCCCGGTGAGCCGGCGATCACCACCACGGGCACGCTCTCGGCCCATGCCTGCGCCGTGCTGTTGACCAGCTTGAGCCCACCGACCCCCCAGGTGACGAGCACCACGCCGATGCCCCGAAGGCGCGCGTAGGCGTCGGCGGCGAAGCCCGCGCCCTGCTCGTCGGAGGTGCCCACGAAGAGCCCCGGCTGCTGGTCGAGCATGTGGTTCAGCTGCAGGGTGAAGTCGCCCGGCACGCCGAACACCCGGTCGCAGCCGGACGCCCGTATGGCCTCGATCAGCCGGTGGCCGACCGTGGGGGAACTCCCGGGGGTCAGGGTGGCTACTTCAGCCGGTAGGTGATGCGCCCGCGGGTGAGGTCGTACGGGGAGACCTCCACCTTCACGCGATCGCCGGGGTTCACGCGGATGTAGTTGCGGCGCATGCGGCCGGCCAGCTTGGCCAGCACGACGTGCCCGCCGTCGAGCTCGACGCGGAAGAACGTGTTGGGCAGGGCCTCGGTGACCTCGCCCTCGAACTCGATCGCCTGCTCCTTCTCGGTGGGAGCCGTGGTTGGTCCTCTCGTCTCGCGGAAGGGCCTCGATGCCCGTCCTGTGCCGGGAACGCTAGCGCGGATGGGGGATTTCGGCACGAATCCGCGCCGATGCGCCCCACACGCACGTGCGGCGGTGCCCGAGCATGGGCGCATGCCTCCGGGGCGCATCGGCACGGCACTGCTGGACGTGCTCATCGGCGACGGCTGTGCGGCGTGCCGCATGCCGGGCCCGCCGCTGTGCGCCGATTGCACGGCCCTCATGCCGGTGATCGACGGCCATGCCTGCAGGCGGTGCGGGCATCCGTGGCCCGATGCCCGTGACGCGTGCCCGCAGTGCATCGCGGGCGTGGCCCAGGCGCGGCAGGCCGTGCGGTACGAATCGCCCGTTCCCGAGGCCGTGCGGGCCCTCAAGGACTCCCGTCGCCGCGCCCTGGCAGACCTCATCGCGGTGATCATGGCCGCCCACATGGCGGGCCCGGCGCACGGCGCGGTGCTGGTGCCGGTTCCCCTCGCGCCCGCCCGCCATGCCGATCGCGGGTTCAACCAGGCCGATCTCATCGCGCGGCAACTGGGCAGGCTCTGGGGCGTGCCGGTGCACGACTGCCTCATGCGCCACGACGGCCCGTCGCAGCGTGGGTCGGGCGCCGGTGCACGCCGCGCCCAGGTGGCGGGGGCGTTCCACGCCCTCGGCCGCGTGCCCCTGCATGCGGTGCTGGTGGATGACGTGGTCACCACGGGGGCCACCCTGTCGGCGGCGGCGCGGGCCCTTCGCGCCGCCGGATGCGCCCGGGTGGGTGCGGTGTCACTTGCCCGGGTCGTCCTCGGGGGCGCGGGCACTAGAGTCGGGTGACGGTTGATTGACACAGGGGGTGAAAGGTCATGGAACTCCACGTGAGGGGACGCAACCTCCCGATCACCGACGCGCTCGAGGACCACACCGAGAAGCGCCTGCACAAGCTCGATCGGGTGCTCGGGCCCATGAGCGACGCGGCGCAGGTGGAGGTTGAGCTGTCGGTGGAGCACAACCCCAGCATCGCGAAGAGCCAGATCGCCGAGGTGACGGTGCGCACCAAGGGCCCGGTCATCCGGGTGCGCGAGGCCGACAGCGACATGTACGCGGCCATCGACCTGGCCGCGCACCGCATCGAGCGCGCCGCGCAGCGCCTGCGCGAGCGCCACAAGGATCACCACGGCCCGGGCATCGAGGCCGTGGCGGCCACGCCCGCCGAGATCGCCGCGCTCGAGCGACTGGGCAAGGAGGCCACCGAGGTGGCCGAGAGCCCGCCGCCCATCCGCATCGTGCGCAGCAAGCGCTTCGAGATGCCGTCGCTCACCCCCGAGGACGCCGCGGTGCGCCTGGAGCTCATCGACCACGCGTTCTTCGTGTTCCGCAATGAGTCGAGCGGCGAGGTGAGCGTCATCTACCGCCGCCGCGACGGCGACTTCGGGCTGATCGAAGGGGCCTGAGGCGCTTCGCCGGCTGATCAGCTGGGCCATCCCCCTGCTCGTCGTGCTCGGCACGGCGGGCGGGGCCGTGGCCGCCGACCCCGCCCTCGTGGCCGAGCTTCAGGGCATCACCCCGGCGCCGGCCCTGCCCGGGGCCGGCGCCGCCGTGGTCGCATCGTCCGACGGCGGCGAGGCCGTGGCCACGGCGGTGGTGGTGGCCGGCGACCCGCAGTTCGCGGTGCTGCGCGACGCCATCGCCGGGCAGGGGGCGCAGGCCACCGTCACCAGCACGGCCACGCTGCCCGACGGCGGGTCGGCCACCTCGTTCGCCGTGGCGTTCCCGTCGGGCCCCGCAGCGCGCGCAATCGTCCGACGCTCGGTGCTGGCGCTGCTCGGCGAGGCGGGCGCCACCACGGGGCTCAACAGCGAACTCGAGGCCACGCCTGGCGGCCGCGTGGCCATCGCCACGCTGCCGGGGGGTGCGCTGCGCACCCTCGCGGTCGCCTCGCGCGGGGCCCGCCTGGTGGGAACCATCACGGTGCGCCCCGGTGGCGCCGCGCAGGGCCTTCAGGAACTCGTGAACGGGCTCACCGGGGCCTGGGCACGAATCCCGGCCCCCGCTGCGGGAACCGCCGAGGAGCTCGGCGTGTCGGATGCCCTGCGCCTGCAGGTGCGCGCCGCCTGGGCGGCGGCCGGGCGCACGGGGCAGGAGGTCGCGGGCAGCATGCTGGCCGCGCGCATCGACGGCGGCACATGGGTGATGGCCGACATGGGGCAGGCCGGAACCCCCGACTGGTGGCTGTTCCGTGCCGTGGATGCATCCACCTACCGGGCGGAGTCGACGGTGGGGTTCCCCAACGGCTGCCCGGCGATCCCCGTGGCGCTTCGCGAGGTGTGGGGCTTCGCATCGGAGTGCGCCCCGGGTGACCCCGGCGCGCCGCTGCCCGGGTCGGTGCCCGCGGGCGAGCTGCCCGAGCCCGTGCGCGGGGTGGGCATGTGGATCTGGTACGTGAGCCAGTCGGAGAAGTCGCTGCAGGGCATCATCGACCGCGCGCGCACCTACGGCGTGCGCACCGTGCACATCAAGTCGGGCGACGGCACCAGCTACTGGAGCCAGTTCGACCGCGCGGTGGGGCCACTGAAGGCGGCCGGCCTGCGGGTGTGCGCCTGGCAGTACGTGCGGGGCCGCAAGCCCGCCGCCGAGGCCGCCGTGGCGGCGCGCGCGGTGCGCGCCGGCGCCGACTGCTTCCTCGTGGACGCCGAGATCGAGTTCGAGCGCCTTCCGCAGCGCTACCTGCGCGCCACGCGCTACATGCGCGCCCTTCGCGCCCGGGTGGGCACCGCCTACCCGGTGGGCCTCACCACGTTCCCGTACGTCGACCTGCACGGGGCCTTCCCGTACACGGCCTTCCTCAATGGTCCGGATGCCGCGCAGTTCACGATGCCGCAGGTGTACTGGAAGGCCTTCCGGGTGTCGCCGGCGGTGGCCGTGGAGCGCACCATGCGCTGGAACCGCATCTTCGG
>JAFMJQ010000123.1 GCA_017853415.1 Thermoleophilia bacterium
GCGGCGTCGAAGTCGTCCATGCCGGTGTGCACCGAGTGCACCACGCGCCCCGTCACCGAATCGATGGTGGCGGGCAGCCCCACGCCCACCGCGCGCACGGGATCGGGTGAGGTGGCCGAGAGGTCGGCCACGAGTTGCGCGATGGCCTCGATGATCGCGATGCCCCCGTGGGGAGTGGGGATCACCGTGGGTTCGGTGGCCACCAGGTCGGGCGACAGACGGCCCGCCGCGATCTTCGTGCCACCGACATCGACGCCGATGACGCTCATATACCCCCCGGTCGCGGGAACACCCGTCGGCGACGGTACCATCGCCAGCCGATGCCGCCCCAGGGCAAGCCATATCGCCGCTTCAAGGCGCGCGGATCCACCAAGTCGGCCGAGGGCCTCGAGGGCCTGCAGCAGCTGACCCAGGGGGCCGGTGCCGCGGACCGCCCCGACCCCAAGCCGGAGGTCGACCCCTGGGCACCCCAGCCGGAGCGGCGCTGGTGGTCGCTGCGGGGAATCGGCGCGTGGGGCTGGGCATGGCGCGTGGGCATGCTGCTGGTGGTCGGCGTCATCGCCTGGGGCGTTTTCGGGTTCCTCAGCATCAAGGGCGCGGTGTCCACGGCCAATGGGCGCGTGCCCCCGAGTGCCCGCGCCGCCCTCTCCCCCGCCGGCCCGCTGCTCTCGGCACCGCAGAACACCCTGGTGATCGGGTCGGATGCCCGCGGGGGCGACTCCCGGGCGCGCGCCGACACCATCATGGTCATGCGCACCGACCCCGGGGCCGGCAAGGTGAAGTGGCTGTCGATCCCGCGCGACTTCCGCGTGGAGCTGCCGCGGGTGGGCACCGAGAAGATCAACTCCGCGATGTACTTCGCGGGCCAGAAGGGCATCATCAACGCGGTGCGCAACCTCACGGGCCTGCCGATCCACCACATCATCGTGGTGCGGTTCAACGGCGTGAAGCGCATGGTGGACGAGATCGGCGGGATCACCGTGAACAACCCCACCCCGGTGCGCAACTGCCCCTACTCCGGGGGCATCACCGTGTCGTTCCCGCGTGGCCCCATCGACCTCGACGGCGAGCGGGCGCTGCAGTACGTGCGCGTGCGCAAGTGCGACAACGACTTCAACCGCGCGGCGCGGCAGCAGGCCTTCGTCACCGCCCTGAAGGCGAAGATGGCATCGATCACGTCGATCCCCTTCGCCCCATGGAACGGCTCGGCGGCAATCAGGTCGATCGGCACCGACATGGGCACCGCCGACCTCATGAAGCTGGGCTGGCTGCAGTGGCGGCTGACGTCGGACTCCAGGGACCGCATCGTGCTCGCGGGGATCCCGCGCACCGTGAACGGCATCTCGTACGTGGTGGGTGAGCCGGACCTCGACGAGCAGCAGCTCGCCGAGTTCGTCGGCCGCTAGCTAGACGCTGTCGAGCCCCACGGTCTTGCCGCTGCTCTTCCCGCCGCCGTCGGACGAGCCCCCCGATGAGGCCCCGCCACCCGAGGCGTCGCCGCCGGTGGCCGCGCCACCCGTGGGCGCCGCGGCGGGCTCCTTCGGCCGGCTCTTGGTGCCGTAGTCGGTGTTGTGGAACCCGCTGCCCTTGAAGTGGATGGCAGGCGCGTGAAGCACCCGCTGCGCAGGCGCGCCGCACTCCTCGCACTTGGCGAGGGGCTTGTCGGACATGCTCTGGATGGCCTCGAAGCGATGGCCCTTCTCACAGCGGTAGTCGTAGACCGGCACCTGGACTCCTGGGACGGGAAGCACGGCGAGTATAGACCCGCCGAAAGGGCTCTGGCACTCTCATCGGTGGGGTGCCACGCCCGGGGCGCCCCAGACCCCCTTGCTACCCTCGACGGCGAGCCTCGATGACCGAGCCGATGACCAAGAACAGGACCATCCGGCGCGTCGTCGCCATCGAGCTGGCCATGCTGGCCGCCGCCGCGACCGCGTGGCGGCGTCGTCCCCTGATGGCCGCGGGAATCGCGGCCGCCGGGGCCATCGGTGCATGGGCAGCGTTCCGCCCCTCATCGCCGGTGTTCGGGCCCGTGGTGGCCCGGGGCCCGGCCGACCGGCCCCGGGCCGCGCTCACCTTCGACGACGGCCCGGGACCCTCCACGCCGGCGATCCTCGACGCCCTCGCCGACGAGGGCGTGCGGGCCACGTTCTTCGTGCTGGGCCGCCAGGCACGGCGCCACCCCGAGCTGGTGCGGCGCATGCGCGACGAGGGCCACCAGGTGGCCAGCCACGGCTACGACCACGGAATCCTGGTGATGCGCGGGCCCGGGCACGTGCGCGACCAACTGGCCCGCACCGAGGAGGCCGTGCGCGACGCCGCGGGCCCCGGGGTGCTCACCCGGGTATTCCGCGCCCCGCACGGGTTCCGTGGCCCGGCCACCTGGGCGGCGGTGCGCTCGGCCGGGTACCGCATGGCCGGCTGGACCAAGGGCGTGTTCGACTCCGCCGACCCGGGCCCCGACGTGGTGGCCCGGCGTTCCGCCCGGGCCCTCTCGCCCGGCTGCATCCTGCTGCTGCACGACGCCGACGGCTGGCACCCCGACAACCTGCGCCTCCACACCGCCGCGGCGATCCCCGACATCTGCCAGGCCGCGCGCGAGAAGGGCCTCGAGCTCGTGACCCTCGACGAGCTCATCGCATGAGCGAGCAGGCCGCCAAGCGGCGGGCCATCCCCAAGTGGGCGTGGCATGCGATCCGCATCACCGTGCTGGCCGTGGTGGTGATCCTGCTCGTGTGGAGGATCGACTGGGGCGCCGTGATCGCGGCGTTCCGCGTGGACAACATCTGGCTGCTCGTCATCGCGGTGCTCGCGAACTTCATCTCGGTGCTGCTGAAGGGCCTCGCCTGGAAGGGCGTGGTCGACGGCCTGCCGGGACTGAAGCGGCGCACCCGCTACATCGACCTGCTGAGCCCCCTGATGGTGGGCTTCCTCTTCAACACCATCCTCGCGGCGCGCGTGGGCGAGATCGCCAAGGTGCTGCTGGCGAGGCGCCGCCTGGCCAAGCGCGGGGAGGACCTCTCCACCACCGTGCTGCTCGGCACCGTGGTGGTCGAGAACATCGTCACCACCATCGCCTGGGTGGTGCTGGTGATCCTCATCGGGCTCTTCCTGCCCCTGCCCTCATATGCCTGGATCATCACCGCGGTGCTGGGCGTGATCTGCCTGGTCGTCGTGGTGGTGGCCCTGCTGCAGAACCCCAACCGCCAGGTGCCGCCGTGGCTCTCGACGGGGTCGATCTGGCGCCGCGTCACACGGGCATTCCAGCGCCTGTGGGGGGCGGTGCACGAGAGCCACGCCAGCCTGCGCGACCCGCAGCAGATGATGCGCGTGGCGGTGCCGAGCTTCGGCACATGGCTCGCCCAGTGGGCCGGCATCTACGCCACGCTGGGCGCCTTCGGCCTGGGCTACGTGGGCTGGGGCGGCGCGGGCCTTCTGCTGGTCACCATCACCCTCGCCCAGTCGTTCCCGATCCTCCCGGGCAACCTCGTGGTGTTCCAGGCCGCGGCCGTGGTGCCGCTCACGGCGTCATACGGCGTGAGCGCCGCCGATGCCCTGGCCTTCTCGATCGTGCTGCAGGCCACCGAGATGGCCGTGGGCGTGGTCATCGGCTTCGTCTTCCTGCTCTTCGAGGGCGTCAGCTTCAAGCAGCTGCGCCGCGA
>JAFMJQ010000174.1 GCA_017853415.1 Thermoleophilia bacterium
GTCAGCACGGTGGCCGTGTTGCTGGCAATTTCCACCTTGGTAATGGGGCGATTCAGGCTGTCCGTGATGAGCACGTAGCGGCCCGTGAGTCCGTCGCCGGTCGTGTAGAAGCCCGTGCCCGTGATGGTGCTGACGGTGGCCGCCCCCGTGAAGGTGCCCGAGACGGTGCCGCTGGGCACCCCGTCGATGCGGATGGCCTCGTCGAAGTAGAACAGGTGGCCCCGGTCGCTGCCCAAGAAGAGGCGCTGGGAGCCGTCGCTGGAGAAGCCCAACGAGAGGCTGGCGGCGGGCATGGGGTCCCACTGCTCTGACTCGAACTTGTCCAGCTGGTAATTGTAGGTGATAAGTTGGGCGTTGCGAGTCGTGCCTGCGGGCGGCACCGCCCAGATGACGCGGCTGTATTTGGAGTCGTGACCGGCCCAGACGTAGGGCAGCCGATTCAGGTTGAGACGGCTAGTGTAAATTTCCCGGCCCAGGTCACGCTCGCCCAGGCGGCTGATGCCCGCGCCGTTGTAGACGACGGGGCCATAGGCGTCGGACCACCAGCCCAGGTTGCCGTTGAATTCGATGATGCTGAGGTGGGACAGGCACCCGATGGTGTGGTCAATGGCCTTGAACGTCCAGGTCTGGGGGTCGTTGCCGAAGATGCCCCAGATGGCCGTCGTGGTGAAGACCATCGCCACTTCGTCGCTGTAGGGGTAGATGCCCGTGATGGTGTCGCCCTCGCCCGTTTCAATCGGCTCGAAGTTGGCGGGCGGGAAGTTGTCGGGCCGGTCTTGGCGAGACCAGTAGACGTTGCGGTCGTCGGCCACCAGCAGCCGGCGGCCAAACGTGCACACATACTTGGTCTTGCTGGGCGGCGGCGCATTCTCGTTGCCCAAGGGGGCTGGCGTGGTCTGGCCCGTGATTTGGTCGAGGGTCAGGTCGATATAGACCGTGGTGGACCCCGACGGGGCTGGCATTGTGATGTTGCCGCCTGTGCCTAAGGAGTCCACGAGGTAGAAGCGACTTTGGCTCGCTTGTCGGCGCAGGTAGACGCGCACATGGGTGTAGAGCGTCGCCTCGGCATTGGTGGGCGTAATGACGACCGAGATGCGCTCGCCCGCGACGGTGGTCAGCGTGGTCGTGGTGGTTGAGTAGTTGGACTCGCCGCCCGTGGTGCTGTGGTAGCTGGTCAGGACCACGTCGTAGGTGCCGGCGGGCAGGTTGACGCCACCAGCGACGGCGGTGATGGCGACGCTGGTGCCGGCGGGTGGGAGCAGGCCCCACGGCACGGCGGTCGTGCCACTGAAGGAGCGCAGTTCCTTGGTGGCGCTCTGCTTGATGAGGAACAGCCGGTTGTTGAAGACCGTGCCGTCAAGCTGGATATCGCCCGCGCTGAAGCACTTGGTGCCGCTGGCGTAGCCCCAGTTGGCCGGGAGTGTCAGCTCGCTGGTGAACGTGTTGTTGGGGTTCTTGTAGTAGAGCCGACCATCGCGGTTGACCACGGCCAGGTAGTTGGTCAGCGCCGTGCCGGTGTCGTAGTTGTAGAGGCGGGCGAAGTCCAGGTTGGCATTGGTGCCCGGCGTCGTGACGGCCAGCGCCGTGCTGTTCACGGTGGCCAGGCCGGGCCGGCAACCCAGCAGGGTCATGCCAGAGCCGGGGAAGCGGAACGCCGTGTTGACGCCGCTGGCCACAGCGGTGTCGGGGACGCGGTCCGCCGCCGTGCCCGGCTGCACGCCGCCGGCAAAGCTGATTTGTTCCTGGTAGATGTCTTCCATTAGACGCGGGGGATGAACCGGGTGTAGGTGGGCCGGCCCCCCATGCTGCGGGAGGACCGATAGGTCATCTGGAGCACATCGGTCAGCTTGCGCACCTGGGCGCCCCAGAGCTGCTGCTCGTCCGGTGTGGCGCGGGTGTAGCCGGCCATGGCCAGCAGGGTCTGATAGACCAGGATGTCGTCAAAGTCGCCGGGCAGGTCGGGCACGTCGTTGTCGAGCACGAGCTCCCGGGGCTGGCGGTAGAAGCGGTAGAGGATGGTCTGGGCCGTCGTGGGCGTCTCCACCAGTTCGAGCAAACGGTATTGGACGCCGTAGGTCGAGGCGGGGAGGACGGTGATGGTCGTGCCCCCACAGGTGGCCGTGAGGGTCTGGGTCCATCCGATGCCGTTCTTGGTGATGTCCTCGATGACGTCGTAGCTGTTGGTCGTGGTCAGCGTCGTCCAAGTGGTGCCGCTCGTCAGGGTCTCGGTGACGGGCACGCCGCTGCTGATGCCCGTGATGGTCACGGACAGGCTGGACGCTTGGGCGCCGCCCATCGTGATGACGACAGGGGCAGCGGTGGTGGGCTGGGCCGTGACCTTGGCAATGCCGGTCAGCATGAAGCGGTCCACCTCGTCGGTGGTGCCGTCATTCCAATCGGCCTGGGATTCCATCAGCCCCTTGGGCGGGATTTCCTCCAGGTAGATGTTGGTGTCCGGATTGTAGAAGTAGAGCGGGTGCTGGAAGCGCGGGTGCAGCGGGTAGACGGTTTTGTTGGCCGTGACGCTGAGGGTCTCGTTGCGCGGCCACAACATGAAGTCGTAGCGGTCGTCGTTGAGCAGGTTCTGGTGGGTGCGGTTCAGCCCATCCTTGACCAGCGTGCGCAGTAGCCCCGTGTCACCCCCGTCAGCCATCCACTGCAAGGTGGCATCTTGCAGCTGCTTGAAGGTGCGCATGGGCTACTCCTTGTAGTAGGTGATGTTGACGGTGGCGTCCGACCCGCCGCTGCGAATCATCTTGAGTGCTTTGACTTTCTGGTAGCCGGCCAACGTGAGCTTGGCGCTGGCCAGGGTCAGCCCATTCGTCGCGGTGGGCGTGCTGCCATCCAGCGTGTAGATGATGCCGTTGCTACCCACTTCGACATCGGCGGCACTGGCCCGGAAGTTGAAGGGGGTGGCCGTGTTGTCCACCTTGGACGCCGTGGGCGTCGCAACCGCCGTGGAGACGGTCAGCTGTTCGGTGGCATAGGGCTTGCGGCGGACAAAGAAATCGGCATCAGCCATGGGAGTCTCCTAGGGCAGGGTGAGTTCCTTGCCGGTATAGCCCACCGAGGGAATGCCGGCAATCTGGGCGAAGTCGTCGTTGGCCTTGTCGGTCAGCTGGTTGAGGACGGCTTGCTGCTGGCGTTGGGTGAGCGCCGCGTTGTGGGCTTCGACCTTGGCCCGCAGGGCCTTGGACATGCCCCGCAGCGGGTCGATGCTCTTCAGGTGGTCGATGAGCGTGTCATCGAGCGGGTAGTGGGCGGCGGCAATGCGATACTCCAGGCCGCGCTGGCGGCAGGGCTCGCAGGTCACCAGGGTCGAGGTGCGCAGCGGCACCTTCACGGTGGCCCCGCAGCGGGGGCAGGGCATCCGGTCGCCGGTCCGCACCACCATGATGAGGTGGTAGCCGTCTCGGAGGCGGATGGCCTCGTCGTCGGTGGTGCCGGCAGGAAAGTTGACGAGGGCGCGGGCCACGCGCTGCTCGACATGATACGCGCCTTCGGCGTTGGACCACCGAATGCGCAGACGTCCATCGAATGCGGACTCTAGCCGTTGAGCAAACTCCTCCGGAACCGTCACACGTCCTCCTTACAAGAAGGGGAGGGCACCGGGCCCTCCCCGTCAGGGTTTACG